>NZ_JAGAYD010000270.1 GCF_017940685.1 Butyrivibrio sp.
CTGTATCAAGGGCGCAAGCGCCGCTTCGCGGAAACCCTTGACACAGGGCATCCAATCAGCTTGTTGGCAGTCAAGCAGAACAAGGATAGGGTGTGTAGCCGAGGCTACTACTCAACCCACACAAACTGATGAAGCCTCAAAGATTTTCATTCTTTTGGCCTGTATGCAGGTTCTTAAGCCTCCTGTAGAAATTGGCATTTCCTGAACAGGTATTGGGAATCGGAACCACTTTACTGTCAATGTCCAGATCCCGCACCTTTTTAAGGCCCTGGGCCGTCTTAGCAACGTCCTCTCTCAGTCCTGAAATAGCTTTACTGATTTCCTCTTCCGTAGGGTATCTTTCCTCAATAACCTTCTTACCATCAACCACCTTGGGAACCTTTATCTTAAACTTCCTTAAATGAGCTGTCATCTCCTCGTCGGAAGTTTTATCCAGATCGCTCAAAGAGTTTAGATGTGTTTCAACATCCATCTCGTTAGGAAGAAGCTGTTTGCCTTCCAAATTCTCGATAAGCAGTATAAGTCCCTTACTTATTTCATCAGCACGCTTTGTTGCCTTTTCATCTGCTTTTTTAAAACCTTTTTTGGTATAGTTATCCACAAGGATATTCTTCATGGCAGGGACAAAGGTCTCTTTAAGATATCTTTCGCAGACTTTTTTTTTGCAACCTACACTGCCATACATTGAGGTTATAGCAGTAAATCTGCTGACTATCTCACGGGTCTTATCATCATATTTTAGAGATCCATCTTCATTGGTGATAAGCGTAATATATGTTTTCATCAGAAGGTTCCAGGTCTCACGAAGATTGACAACGCCCCCCTTAACCTTAACAGTTTCAGGAAGGGATGGCTTTAATTCCATATAACCTTTTCCCTGTTCTCCCTCCACTTTAACAGCAGTCAGAAAACCTTTGCTCTTTTGCACAATCCTATTAGCTTCGGTCTTCTCCATTATCTTTTTGTATGTAGCTCCGCCCTTTTCTTTCCATTGATCCCCTGAAAGAGCTGAGTATAACTGATCTTTATTCTGAAGACTCTTGATCTCTTCATCGGAAACAATATCAATAAGGCTTTTCTTTTGGGATTCAAGGTCAGCCATCTTTATTCTTTCCAGCTGCTGCTCTTTGCGACTGTTATAGCTCTTTTTGAAGTCATCGTCCTCTAGGCCCTTACTTAAGGACCACGCCATTCTTGACTCAAATTCGTCCCCAGCGCTGCGATCCTTGTACCTTGGAAGCTTAGTCTGCATTTTAGCTATAAGCTTACTGTCAGCACCGTTTTCCCTTAGCATATCCATGCAGGCCAGATGAGCCTTTAGCAGCTTTTTAGCCAGAGCCTTCTGTCCCTCATCAGTCGTAGCAGTAAAGTCCATGGACAGTTCATCGTTATAATGGCTCTTGTAAAGAGGATCCTTTATGATATCCTTTCTGATCTCATAGTAAGTAACTACAGAACGTATCTCATCAAGCTTTGATTCAATGGAATGCTGTGTATCATCATCCAGTCCTGCATAATATCCGTTTTTGGCTGCAAGGCTTTCAAAAGCTCTAAGTTGCATGGATACACGCTGAAGTTCATCCGCATGTTGGCAAAGAACTGTATCATTGGCCAAATCTATGGATTCAATGCGGAAGCTGGTCAATCGCCCAAGCATAAAATCCATGGCCTTTTGCTTGTCCATGCCTTCCCGATCATCCCCATTTCCAAGATAATTTTTCAAGATGGCTGTGTTTGAACTCTCATGCCCCTCTACCATAAATGCTGCAATATCCATCATTTCTTCAGGAGCAGCTGGGATCTGATCATTACTGATAAAGCCATTCATAAGATCACGGCTTTTTTCATATACATCATCTTCAATGCTTTCTATTTTTTCGTAGTTGCGAATTTTCTGAAATAGCCTTGATTTCTTGTTACTCTGCTTTGAAAGCCTGGCCCTGTCACTTACCCTTGCTTTAAATTTCCCCGCAAATTCACTGGAAAAAGAGGCCTCCTTTGGCACATGCAATGCATAATTACTCTCTTCCACAAAGGAATTAAGTATCTGCATGCGCTCAGCTCTTTTTCTCTGCTCCATCCGTCTGGCGCTTATTTCTTCCGGCTGCTGCGTGCTGATAGCAGGTCCCTGGAGACCACTCCTGAGCTGTTCCATCTGATCCGCAGAGTTTGGAATATAGTGATTTATCTCATTTTCAGTAACCTGAAAAACATCTATGCTCTGCCTTCTTTTATATATCTGCCCACCATCGCCGCCGTCACGTCCTATCATCAGAATACCTCCGTTTCAAAGCAAAAGCTTACCAGACTGCCAACTTTTTTCGCATTTTCAGACGAAAAATCCTTTAACATTCTGCTGTATACTCTGTCAGAAAACATATACATATATATAGGTGAATCCTTGGATGGGCTCTTTTTTGCTGCTGACTTGCCCCAAAAGATGAGGTCATTTATAAGACCTCCTTCGTCGCTTCCGTAAGCAGCTACGCCTTCTATAAAAAGAGATCCATTCCTGATGCTGGTAAGCATCCCTCCCTGAACTACGCCATCGTCATCAACCAGAAAAGTACTGGTTTTAGGGTCATAGCAGGTCCTGTCCAGTATTTCAAAGCTGTATCCTGAAGCTTCCCTTGCAAAATAGATCCACTGATCCTCTGACAGGTCATTAAGATGAAGACATCCCATTTCGGTCACAGGATCGTTAGCTTTTACATCTCCAAAACTGATCTCATACAATGAAAGTTTTTTCTCCTCTTCAAAGAAACCAAGATCTGCAAAGAACTTTTCTTTTTCTTCCTCCTGTTCCTCTGCAACATATTCGGAGTAAAAAACTGCGCTACACTTTGCGATTCTGGCCACATCCTTAAGCAGCGTCAAAAGAGCTTTAAGCGCATCTTCATTATTGTACGCATCTTCAATGATCACTTCTCTTACGGACAGGGCAAAAGTCTTGTCACTGTCGTCAGAAACTGTAGCCACTGCCATTACACCGCAGGCAGTATCAGATTCCACTTCATATAAGCCTATAAAGAAATCGCTCTGCTCCTTTACTGCTTCATCAAGTGGTGTCAGGAAAACCCCTCTATTCTTTTCATTAACTAGCGTCGCTGCAAAAGTCATATTGGCATCCTTCATGCATTATTTCTTTTTCCTGTCCCGAAGGAGTTTTAATATCTCAAAAATGGAATCTATAAGAAGAAGGGTTCCGCAGGATAGCATGTACCAGCTGTTCTCAATGTCAGGCATTATAAGGATATACGCCCCCAAAAGGAAAGTTACGATCCCTTCAAATGAGTATCTGAAGCGCTCGAACACCTTGGTGTTGTAGATCCTGAAATTGATGATGTTCTGATAAGCAAGAGAAAGAAGCAGTACTCCTAAGATCATGCTGGATACCACAAAAAGAGCTCCTTCCTTCACCAGAACTGCTGAGGTCAGAACCCAAAGCACGATACAGAGCATAACTCGTGGTCTTTCTTTTTTGAAATCCCATTCTGAGTTCTTTAAGTGCCTTATGGTGAGCACAACCTCGTAGATGCAGGTAAATACAAGGACTGCGAACACCACGGATTCCATGGCAAAGTCAGGAAACGCAAAGCTTAATATGCTAAGAAGGAGAGTAAGACCAATCCTGACGGACTCTTTTCTGTTGATAAGTCCCCAGGCTCTTACAAAGATTCCCTTGCTGTCGTCGTCTTCTTTTTTTATGCTCTTTGCCTTGTTCTTCAGGTTAAGGGCATCGCTACCTGCCATATTGAAAAGAAGCTCTTCAAAGGCTTCGGGCCCTTTCATGGCGAACTCTCTTATAGTGTTTGCTCCAGTATCTGTCATGGAATTAAAGAGACTGTCAATGAAGTTTTCCCTGGCGCCAAGATCCATGCCCTCCACAAAACGGTCAATGAGATCTGTGATCAGGTGGCTCTCAGGAGCGTGGTCCTTACAGGTTATAAGCCCGTCAGGACTAAGCATCCAGGTCTGCATGCTGTGCTGGATAAGAGCATGGGCTGAGCTTCTTACTATGATGCTCTCCCCTGCCGGGGGTTCAAAGATCCTGCCAATAATTGAGTATTCAGGAGTTATCTTGGTGATCTTATCAAGGATATTGTTGATAAGAGCCTTATCAAGGACTTCATCGCAGAAACCAGGACCATCATTAAGATACACTCTCTTTAGCTTGGCCTGCTGCCTGATATCAAGATGAGCTGCGGCGTAAAGAGCAAGATGGGCTCCCTTGGAGTGACCAAGGATTATCACATCTCCAGAAGCTTCATTCACATGCCTTATGGCATAGTCAAGAGCCAGGTCCTGGGAAGGAACATTCGTGTAGCTTATCATGAAGTCTTCCTTCCAGCCTATGATGGTAGAATCTGTTCCCCTGAATGCGATGACTGTAGTGCCGTCACTTAAGGAATAAGTCACAGCTGCAAACTGCTTATCTGAGGTATCAAATATATCCTGAAAGTCAGAAAGGACTACATTTCCGAAGCGCTTACTATTTGCGCAGTACCTGGCAAAGTCCTGATCTTCTTTTCCCGAGCCCGCACGGGTATTTCTTATGGTGTGCATATCTTCAAGGTTATAGATGGCATCCCTCAAAGTGACCTTATCAGTTTTTTTGTACTCGAAGAATGGCTTGTAATCAATATATACAAGCTCAGACAGAACCAGGTTATCTTCAATTCTAAATTCCCGCTCTCTAAAATCCAGGTCGCCCTTCCAGAGAACGTAATCAGACAAATGAGCCATTATTGCTCCTCTTGATTATAGGTCATCAATGTCGATGTATCTTATTATTTCGCAAATTTCTATATTATCAGTTTATCATAGATTGACATTTTCAATTCTTAATGTTTAGTTAAGGATGGTCATGGCAGGACTTCCCCCGCTCTTTTCATTGTAACGTCCACCGGAAATCGCCCAAGTGGCTTTCACGGCATATCCTCGCAGATACTGGATGATTCAATAATATAAGTTGTTCATGCCCTGCCGTATCTGCTGCGGTATTCCATGATCCACTTGACCGATTTCTGGTGGACGTTTATAGGTGATCAAGCGGGGGATGATAAAGGTGCGGATTGGGCGTATTGGCTTCAAGCTGGCGCTATACAGTGGAATCAGACTGGATGACTGATTTCATTGTCCAAGTCCGTAAAAAGATGGCCGATATCGATTGTTATTAAATCGTATTACGGACGACAGCGTAGTTTTGGGGGCATACAGTCCGTAAAATGGATTTTTTCAAGGAATTCTTCCGCTGGATCCTGAAGTCGAACTACGGACTACAAGTCCCAAAAGTGTTTGCTAGTCTGAAAATGGACTTTTTTGAGGTTTTTATTGGGAAATAGTAACCTACTGTAGAGCATTTTCCTATGCTATAGTCCGTAATCAAGAAAATCCATCACTTCAAGACACATAGTGGAGCTCAAAAGCGGTGTTTGGGGAGCCCCAAAAGCGATTTTGGAGAGGATTTTGGCTGATCTAATACCTGCAATTGATTTTATATTGTTGGTCCTATCTTTTTCTTGCCTTGAAGAAAAGAATTAGGGCACTTTTAATACCACTGAGAGAGTATGTGAATGCAGATATTAGATTTTCTACACCAATCTTTTCAGTTTTAACGAAACCTCAATGGGAAGTTCATATCAGTCAACGATGTGAGAGCCTTGGGTATTAGATTTGTTAAAATACCAAATGATATTTCTGTAAAACCATAATACCTGCAGAAGATAATGCGGTCAGCGGTATTATATTGACGATATAACCCAGAACGCAACACGATATATCACAACAAATAAAACTCTGCACAGCCATATTGCATCAATGCAGGTAAAAATCTTGCAGGGAACCCGATTCACTGCCTACAACGCCCCACCCATGGCCGCTTGATAACCAAAAAAGTCCGGCAGGATGAATTTCAATAGCACCGTGGAATACCGCAGCAGACCGCACAGGATAAGACAAAAGAACCGTCCCCGTGTCTTGTTGCGGTCTGCGAGGATATGCCGCGAAAGGCTATTGATATTCATCCGGCCGGACTTACAATTCAAGAAGCGGCTATGGATATTATTCAAGCTGTCTCGGACTTCATGCCGGTGTACAACTGGTAGTACTTCTGCTTTTTAGCGATGAGCTCGTCGTGTGTGCCCTGCTCGATGATCCTGCCCTGTTCAAGGACTATGATGCAGTCTGAGTTTCTTACGGTTGATAGCCTGTGAGCGATGACAAAGGTTGTCCTTCCCTTCATCAGCCTATCCATACCATCCTGAACGATCTTCTCAGTTCTGGTATCAATTGAAGAAGTTGCTTCATCCAGGATGAGAACCGGAGGATCTGCAATTGCCGCCCTTGCAATTGCAAGGAGCTGTCTCTGTCCCTGAGAGAGGTTTGCACCGTCTCCGGTTAGCATTGTGTCGTACCCCTCAGGAAGTCTCTTTATAAAGCTGTGAGCATTGGCGAGCTTGGCTGCTGCGATCACTTCATCATCTGAAGCGTCAAGTTTTCCGTACCTTATATTGTCCATTACAGTTCCTGTAAAAAGGTGCGTATCCTGAAGAACAATTCCAAGGGACCTTCTTAGATCTGCCTTTTTGATCTTGTTGATATTGATGTTGTCGTACCTGATCTTACCGTCCTGAATGTCATAGAAGCGGTTGATGAGGTTTGTGATGGTGGTCTTACCTGCACCAGTTGAGCCAACAAAGGCTATCTTCTGCCCTGGCTTTGCATGGAGCACAATATCGTGAAGCACCATCTTTTCATCAGTATAACCAAAGTCTACGCCGTTAAAGGTAACATCACCCTCCATTGGCTGGTAAGTCGTGGTATCAGTAGCCTTGTGATAATGCTTCCAGGCCCAGTGTCCTGTGTGGTGGTCAGCCTCAACGATCTCTCCGTCTTTCTTTTCGCTGTCCACAAGCATTACGTAGCCTTCATCAGTCTCAGACTGCTCGTCAAGGAGCTTAAATATTCTCTCAGCACCAGCAAGAGCCATAATGATGGAGTTGAACTGCATGCTGACCTGGTTTATAGGCATTGAAAAGCTCTTGTTAAAGGTCAAAAAGCTTGCAAGACCACCAACTGTAAATCCAACAGCTACGCTGTCTGAAAGAGCTATTGCTGCACCTATCATGGCGCAGAGAACGTAGCTGGTATTTCCAAGCTGAGCGTTTATTGGTCCTAAAACTCCTGAATAAGCATTAGCTTTAAAGGCACTCTGGCACAGCTCTTCATTCAGCTCATCAAATCTTTCAACTGCTTCTTTCTCGTGATTGAAGACTTTGACAACCTTCTGGCCTGTCATCATCTCCTCGATAAAACCGTTTAGTTCGCCCAGGTTCTTTTGCTGAGCCACAAAGTTCTTGCCTGAAGACTTGGTAGCCTTAGCCGAGCAAAAGAGCATGATGCCAACCATTACAAGTGTCACAAAAGTAAGTGGCAAGGACAGAACAACCATTGATGCAAGAACCGAAACAATCGTGATGGCACTTGAGAGCATCTGAGGAATACTCTGGCTGATCATCTGTCTTAATGTATCGATATCATTAGTGTAGATCGACATTATGTCGCCATGGGCATGGGTATCAAAATACTTGATAGGAAGGCTCTCCATGTGGGTGAAAAGATCTTCCCTCAGTCTTTTTAATGTACCCTGGTTGATCTCAACCATGACCCTTGCCTGTAAAAATGCTGAGAAGACACCAAGAGCATAAAATCCCGCAACTCGCCCAATGGCCCCAAGAAGAGGTCCATAGTCGGTACTGCCAGAATCAAGCATGGGCTGAATATAAGCGTCAATAAGTGTCTTGGTGAAAAGAGTTCCCTGAACACTTGAAAATACAGTCAAAAGTATACATACAAGTACTGTCAGCATATGAATGGGATAGAACTTAAATACATACCCCATGATCCTCTTAAACAGTGCGCCAGGATTTTCAACCTTGGGCCTTGGCATTCCTCTGCCCCTGGCTCCTGGTCCGCCTTTTATCTCTTTAACTTCTGCCATAATCTATTCCTCCATTAAGCGCTGGGGCGATCAAAATCTGCATCGCCGCTTCCGCCGGTCTGAGATTCGTAAACTTCTCTGTAGATGTTGTTCTCCTTAAGGAGTTCCTCATGACTTCCAAAGCCGTTTATCTGTCCATCATCCATAACAATGATCCTGTCGCAGCTTTGAACTGAACTGATCCTCTGAGCGATGATGAGCTTGGTAGTTCCTGGGATTTCCTCAGCAAATGCCTTTCTGATCTTGGCATCTGTGGCTGTATCTACCGCACTGGTGGAGTCGTCCAAAATAAGGATCTTGGGCTTTTTAAGAAGCGCTCTTGCAATACAGAGTCTCTGCCTCTGTCCTCCTGACACATTGGTTCCGCCCTGCTCTATGACAGTGTCATATCCATCAGGCATCCTCTCTATAAATTCATCTGCGCAAGCCATCTCGCATGCTCTCTTGCACTCATCGATAGTGGCGTCCTTCTTGCCCCATCTTAGGTTATCAAGGATAGATCCGGAAAAGAGAACGTTCTTTTGGAGCACAACTGAAACCTGGTCACGTAAAACTTCCATGTCGTAGTCTCTTACGTCAACTCCGCCAACCTTAACGCTTCCTGCTGTTACATCGTAGAGCCTGCTTATAAGGTTAACAAGTGAAGACTTGGCAGAACCTGTTCCTCCGATAATTCCTATTGTCTCTCCAGATTTGATCGAGAGATTGATGTTCTTGAGCACCGGCTCATCAGACTCTTTATCGTAAGCAAAGTTCACGTTGTCAAAAGAAATACTTCCGTCAGCTACTTTCATCACAGGATCCTTAGGATTTACAAGATCAGCTTTTTCTTCGATAACCTCTGCAATTCTCTTGCCACTTGCTGATGCCATGGTGAGCATTACAAAGATAACAGCAAGGAACATAAGGCTCATAAGAATGTTCATGCAGTAGGTAAGAAGGCTCATAAGATTTCCTGTTGAAAGCTCGCCGCCGACTATCATGTGAGCTCCAAACCAGCTGATAAGAAGGATGCAGGCATAAACTGTTCCTGTCATAAGAGGGCTCATATATACTACATTCATCTCTGCCTTAACAAACATGTTGTAGATGTTGAGGGCAGCTTTTTTGAACTTGTCGTTCTCATAGTCCTCTCGAACATAGGCCTTTACTACTCTGATGGCTGATACATTTTCCTGAACACTCTCATTTAAGGCGTCATACTTTTCAAATACTTCTTTGAAATACTTAGATGCCCTGTTCATAACAAACATGATGATGATTGAAAGGAATAAGACCGCGATAAAGTAGATGCTGGCAAGCCTGGGGCTTATGATAAAGCTCATGACCATGGCAACTATCATTGAAGATGGAGCTCTCATGGCCATTCTCAAGGTCATCATATAGGCGTTCTGGATGTTTGTAACATCAGTGGTAAGCCTTGTTACAAGTCCCGAAGTGGAGAACTTGTCTATGTTTGAAAAAGAAAAAGTCTGAATGTTATCAAACATAGCCTTGCGAAGGTTCTTGGCAAAACCCGTGGATGCCTTGGAACCAAAATAAGCGCCTCCAATACCGCACAAAAGGCCAAGGATGGCGATGACGATCATTATGCCTCCGGTCTCAAAGATGTATTTCATATTTTTCCCATAGATACCTATGTCTACGATCCTTGCCATAAGGATTGGGATGACCATTTCGCAGACAACCTCACCCAGCATACAGACAGGGGTCAGTATCGATGGGAGTTTGTATTCTTTTACCTGGGATAAAAGTGTCTTAAGCATATATTATCTCCCTTGATCACTTATTTTTTGTTGCATAAACAATAATATATTGTGTGCAATTTAATGTCAACTTCATTAAAGAAAAAGCATGCCCCTGGACTGATGACGTACGCTTCATCAGTTCACGGGCATGGAATATTACTTATTCATAAAAGTCCTAACATTGATACCATTTACCTCGATATGATCATCAACTTCAATAACAAGACACTGTCTGCCATCGATGATCCTGGATTCCACAAGGTCTGTCCTCTCCGGATTGACCTTAATTACAACATCAGGCGTCTCAATATCAAACTTCTTGGTATGTGCTATGTTGCTGGCAAGAAGGGGGTAATCTTCATTTCCTGCGCATTTTTCATAAGTCTCATCAAAGAATCCAAGGCGCTCCTCGGAAACTCCACTGTCTGAAAGAAGCTGTTTTACATCCTTTTTAGTAAGCTCTAAAGGCTCCGGATCCCCTTCGTGGTCCTCGATCATGTCGTTTAGATTATCGTGAATGTTTCTCATGATGTCATAGTCTGCATCTTCGCCGATGGCGCTCTGGACTACCGCATCAAACAGATCCTTCTGCTCCGGGGCAGATATTGGAGCCCTTCCTCCAAACATAGCTTCCACAAACTCAGGCTGAAGGTCATCAGGCTTTTTGGTGAAGTAGAGCATGTTGTGGATGTCTGTATTTCTTTCGATAAACGCCGGGAAAAGAAATCCCTTTACCGGAGCTTCTACTACCCAGTCCCTGTACCTCTCCTCTATGACATTATCTTTTTCATTATAGCCAAGACCAGCCTTGGAGAGCTTAACAGGACAGATGCTGCAGAGCATGTAATCGTAGATGTTGTCAGATGCATCCTCCATCTCGATTCCGTCCCTTGTAACTCCAGGAATGTCGTAAACTGCGTGAACTACTATGATGTAATAATTCTCACCGTCTACATAGTTTGCAATGATCTTGTCGTAGAATTCCTCAAGAAGCTCATCATCAGCGAGCTTGGAGTTTCTTAGTGTCAAAAGAAAGTCTTGAGTTCCTCCGGGCTGTTCCTGTTCAATAGGAAACTCAAGACTTATCAGATTCTTACCAAAGGTCCCTGCGAGAGTATGCTGAAAAATATCCAGATACTTGAACATCTCCTCATCAGGAATGGATCCGAAGGCCTTCCTGAAGGTAAGGCGCTTGTTCTTTTCATGATCCACATAGCACCCGCAGATATTGTCGATGGTACATCTGTCAGGTGTGAACTGCTTTTTGATCTCTAGTGTTTCTGCCTTATTCATTTAAATAATTACTTCCCCTTATTCATAAATTTGTCGCACATATCCTCTGCGAACTGCACAGGATAAAGCTGCACCATGATGGAATCGATCAGATTTCCGATTGTCATCCTGAATGCTATTTTAACAAATTTATCATAAGTAGTATCAAACATTTTTTCAAATACTTTAATACTCTCAACGTCAATCTGGTTAACTATTGGAGTACTGATGTCTGTAGGCACGCCAAGCATGGATGAAAGGCTGGTTGCACTGGTGCCCATCATCTGGTTCATGGCTTCTGAAGCAGCAGACAAATGAAGATCTGTGATCTCACCGGCTGTGTTAGTTCCATCGCCGCCCATCATAAGATCTGTCATTACCTTTACGTCATGCTCTTTAAGCACAAGGACGTTATTGCCCTGAAGTCCCTTTACATAGTGGATCTGAACGAAGATACAGGTCTTCTCATAGTCGTCTAAAGCTTCACTTCTTTTTATAACCTTAACATTAGGTGTTGTGATATCAACCTTCTTATTGACCATCATACTTAAGGTTGTTGCTGAATTACCCATGCTGATATTAGCTATTTCACCCAGAATATCGATCTGGTCATTAGTGAGTACAAAATCTTCCAAGCCCGTCACCTCCATATATGTCAATACGTAACCATACTAATATTTTAGTTTAGTTTTGGTATCTTTGTAAAGGCGGATTTACGGTTGTAAGAAAAGCTTTATTCTTTTTTTAGATTATCAAAAATCCAACATCTGATTACATGTGATCATTTATTTTTGTTTTGTGATTATTTTACAAAGAGTTAATTGATTATTTGTGATTATTTGTGATTATTTATGATTGTTATTGATTGAAGGTGGTGCTATCATAAGCTTAACCTAATCTGTGAATGCGAGGGGATGCCATGCTTACAGAAGAACGACGCAATCTGATCGTTTCATATGTCAACGAAAAAAATGCAGTGACTGTTGCAGAGCTTATGGAGGAGTTTGATGCTTCTGCTGCCACCATCCGAAGAGATCTAAGTGCTCTCCATGATGAAAAAAGGATCCAGAAGGTCTTTGGCGGAGCAACATCTATAAATAAGGGAGACATCAGTACCTTTGAGCCATCTGTATCAGCCAAGGCAACTCTCAATATTGAAGAAAAGGACGCCATCAGCAGATATGCAGCTTCCCTTATCAATGACGACGATTTTGTCTACATCGATTCCGGAACTACAACCCTTGAGATGATCAAGTACATAGACAACCACAAGGCCAAGTACATCACTAACGGTATTGTCCATGCCAAGAAGCTCCTTGAAAAGGGTCTTAATACCATGATCATCGGCGGAAGATGCAAGGCTTCAACTGAAGCTATCATAGGTCCTGAATGCATCGATGGTATAAGCAAGTATCACTTCACCAAGGCATTTATGGGAACCAACGGTATTTCCATAAGCGCAGGCTACACCACTCCCGATGTGGATGAGGCCATGGTCAAGGAAGAGGCTGTAAGACACGCTTATCTTTCCTATATTCTTGCAGATCACAGTAAGTTTGGTCAGATAAGCTCAGTCACATTTGCAGACATAGCAAGCTGCTGCATCATAACTGATAAGGAAGCAACTAAAAACTATACCAGCAAGACCATCATCAAGGTGGTCCCAAAAGGGAGGTAAAAATGATCTATACAGTCACATTCAATCCCGCTATCGACTATGTAGTCCGGATGAGTGATGAGCTCTTACCTGGTATGACAAACAGGTCAGACTCAGAAGAATGCTACTTCGGTGGAAAGGGCATCAACGTTTCCACAATTCTTAATAATCTTGGAATAGAAAACACTGCTCTTGGCTTTGTTGCAGGCTTTACAGGCAAGGCTATAGAAGAAAGCGTGATAGGAAAAGGAATTCACACTGATTTCGTAGAACTGCCTGAGGGTATGAGCCGAATAAACGTCAAGATAAAGGGCGTTGCTGAAACAGAGATAAATGCCCAGGGTCCCAAGATTCCACAGGATGCCCAGGACAAGCTCTTTTCCAAGATAAATGCTCTAAAGGACGGAGATGTGCTCATACTTGCCGGAAGTATTCCAAACTCCCTGCCAAGTGATGTATATGAAAAGATCATCGCCCTTGTAAATGACAGAAAAATAGAAGTCGTTGTGGATGCGACAAAGGATCTTCTTAAGAATGTCCTTAAATATCATCCATTCCTTATAAAGCCCAACAATCACGAACTTGGTGAGATGTTTGGCACAGTGCTTAAAACCGATGACGAGATCGAAGCTCACGCCAAAAAGCTTCAGGAACTCGGTGCAAGGAACGTTCTTATTTCCATGGCAGGTGATGGGGCAATGCTCATCTCTGAAGACGGACGGAAATTCCGCATTGGGGTTCCAAAGGGACAGGTTAGAAACTCCGTTGGCGCCGGAGATTCTATGGTCGCAGGATTTATCGCAGGTTACCACAAGTATGGGGACTATGACAAAGCTCTAAAAATGGGAACCGCCGCTGGATCAGCCACCGCCTTTTCTGATGATCTTGCCACAGGCGAGGCAATACTTAATCTTTATGAAAGTCTTTAAGAGGAAGATTTGTAAAGGTTTGTAAGGGGATACTACAAAAAAGAGGTTTTTAAAAGGAGGGTCTATGAAAATCACAGATTTACTTAAAAAGGAAGGCATCGCTTTAAACGTAGATGCCGCAGATCAGAATGCAGCCATTGATAAGCTTATCGCGCTGCATGAAGCTGTTGGTAACTTGTCAAATGTATCTGCCTTCAAGGAAGCAATCCTTGAAAGAGAGAAGAAAGGCTCAACAGCCATTGGAATGGGTATTGCAGTGCCTCACGGCAAGTCTTCTGCTGTTTCCAAGGCAGGTGTTACTGCCATCACTATTCCAGCAGGAATCGACTACAAGTCCTTAGATGGCAACCCAAGCAATCTTTTCTTCATGATCGCAGCTCCTGACACAGCAGCTGACACACATCTTGAAGTGCTCTCAAAGCTTATGACACTTCTGATGGATCAAAATTTTGCAAAAAAACTTGTAGAAGCTAAGACAGCAGATGAGTTCCTTAGTATAATTGATAGTAAGGAAGCTGAGAAGGATAAGGAAGAGGCAGCCAAGAAGGCCGCAGCCGCTCCTGCAGCAGCTCCTAAGACAGCTAAAAAGCTTGTTGGCGTTACAGCCTGCCCTACAGGAATCGCTCATACCTTCATGGCAGCTGAGGCTCTTGAGCTAAAGGCTAAAGAGCTTGGCATTGACATCAAGGTAGAAAAGGACGGTTCAGGCGGAGCTAAGGACGTTCTTACAGCAGCAGATATCGAGGCAGCTGATGCTGTAATCGTTGCCTGCGACAAGAACATCGACATGAGCAGATTCAACGGCAAGCCAGTTATCGTAACCTCAACAAAAGAGGCTATCCACTCTCCAGAAGGACTTATTGAAAAGGCTACTTCCGGAAACGTAGCAGTATACCATCACACAGGAACTGTTACAAAGAGTGCTGACACAGGCGCTAATGAAAGCGTTGGAAGAAAAGCATACAAGCACCTTATGAACGGTGTTTCACACATGCTTCCATTCGTTATCGGCGGCGGTATCCTTATTGCTATCGCATTCCTTTTAGATGATTACTCAATCGATCCAAGTAACTTTGGTTCAAATACACCAGTTGCAGCATGGTTTAAGACAATCGGCGGCGCAGCATTTGGTTTTATGCTTCCTATTCTTGCTGGTTTCATCGCTCAGAGTATTGCTGATCGTCCAGGTCTTGCTGTTGGTTTTGTAGGTGGATATCTTGCTTCCACCGGTGCTACTTTTGCAGCTCCAGGCGGCGACGTTCCATCAGCCTTCCTTGGCGCACTTGTAGCTGGTTTTGTAGGCGGTTACATTGTTGTTGGTCTTAAGAAGCTCTTTGAGTTCCTTCCTCAGTCACTTGAAGGAATCAAGCCAGTACTTATTTATCCTCTTCTTGGATCACTTCTTATCGCCATTGTTATGTGCCTTATCAACCCGGTAGTTGGTGCCCTTAATGTTTGGATCTCAGGCGTACTTACAGGTATGAGCAGCGGATCAATAATCGCACTCGGTGCACTCCTTGGTGCAATGATGGCAACAGACATGGGTGGTCCTCTCAACAAGGCTGCTTACGTATTTGCTACTGCTGCCCTTGCTAACCAGAACGAGACAGGTTTCATGATCATGGCAGCCGTTATGGTTGGTGGTATGGTTCCTCCAATTGCAATTGCTCTTGCAACAATCATCTTTAAGAAGAAATTCACTGCAGCTGAGAGAAAGTCAGGTCCTGTAAACTTCATCATGGGACTTTCCTTCATCACAGAAGGTGCTATCCCTTACGCAGCTGCTGACCCTCTTCACGTAATTCCATCACTCCTTGTTGGATCTGGTGTTGCAGGTGCTCTTTCAATGGCATTTGGTTGCACACTTCGTGCTCCTCACGGCGGAATCTTCGTATTCCCTGTAGTAGGAAACATGGTGATGTACCTGGTAGCTCTCCTTGCTGGTTCTGTAGTAGGATGCCTGCTCCTTGGAATCCTTAAAAAGGACGCGCAGGAAGCGTAAATAAAACATTTTCCCAGCCGCCACTTTAGCGGCTGGGTCATGATAACTTCACCAAAAGAAAGGAAGAAAAAACTATGGTATCACAGAAAATCACAGTAACTAATGAACAGGGAATGCACATGCGTCCAGCAAGTGTTTTCAGTCAGGCAATGACTCCTTTTTCCTGCGATGTTAAGATCAATTTTAACGGCAACACCTACGATGCAAAGAGCGTAATGATGCTTATGAGCGCTTGCATCAAGTGTGGAGCAGAGATCGAAGTTGTCTGCGATGGCGCAGATGAGCAGGACGCACTTAAAAAAGCTATCGAACTCATTGAGAGTGGATTAGGAGATTAATATGTTTCAGGGAATTCCCGCATCCCGCGGTATTGGTATAGGCAGCATCTGCGTTATCGCAGAGCACGAACTTAAGTATGACAATGCGAAAATTGAAGATGTAGCTGCTGAGCAGAAGCGCTTTCAGGATGCTATAGACAAGTTCAAGGTAGAAACCACCGAAATGGCTGAAGATATCAGAAAGAGGATTGGACCCAAAGAGGCTGAGATCTTAGAGGGTCACCTTGTAATGATATCTGACCCAAGCATGTCCGGAGAGATGAACAAGATGATCGCTGCAGGCCAGTGCGCCGAAGCATCTGTTGAAGCTGTCTGCGACATGTTCATTGGCATGTTCTCCAAGATGGATGATGATATGATGCGCCAGAGAGCTTCAGATATAGCCGATGTCAAGGTAAGCCTTCTTAAGATCCTCCTTGGAATTGAAGACGTTGACATCAGCAAGGTGGCTCCCGGAACAATCCTTGTAGCAAAAGACCTGACTCCTTCAATGACCAGTCAGATCCACAAGGAAAATGTTGCAGGTATCATCACTGAGATGGGCGGTAAAACTTCCCATTCTGCTATCCTTGCCAGAGCTCTTGAAATCCCTGCTGTCCTCTCCGTCCCTGACATCACAACTCTTGTTAAGGACAAGGACACAGCCATCGTTGATGGAACTGAGGGCAATGTCTACATCAATCCTGAGGGAGATGTTCTTTCAAGCTATATCATAAAGCGCGAAGAGTTCATCAAGAAGCAGGCTGAGCTTAAGAACTTCCTCGGAAAAGAAACTGTCACAGCCGACGGCACAAACCTAGAGCTGTTCTGTAACATCGGAACACCTAAGGATGCTAAAAAGGCTGTTGAATGTGACGGCGAAGGAATAGGTCTTTTCCGCTCAGAATTCCTGTTTATGGACAACAATCACCTGCCTTCTGAGGAAGAACAGTTTGCTGCCTACAAGGAAGCTGCAGAGGTTCTTGGAGGAAAAGCAGTTAT
The DNA here is from genome assembly GCF_017940685.1 of Butyrivibrio sp. Classification (GTDB taxonomy): domain Bacteria; phylum Bacillota; class Clostridia; order Lachnospirales; family Lachnospiraceae; genus Butyrivibrio. The sequence goes on from NZ_JAGAYD010000270.1 coordinate 16,930, forward strand.
CATCAGGACTCTTGATATCGGCGGAGACAAGGATATCCCTTACCTTAACATGAAGAAGGAAGAAAATCCTTTCCTTGGCTACAGAGCTGTAAGGTACTGTCTTGGCAACAGGGACACCTATAAGGTCCAGCTTCGCGCCATTATTAGAGCCAGCGCCTTTGGCAAGGTCAAGATCATGGTACCTCTTGTAACCTGCGTTGATGAGATCCGCGCGGTCAAGGCTCTTGTTTCTGATATCAAAAAAGACCTGGATGCAGAGGGAATCGCTTATGACAAGAACATTGAGGTCGGCTGCATGATCGAGACAGCATCTGCTTCTCTTATCGCAGACCTTCTGGCTAAGGAATCTGATTTCTTCTCCATCGGAACCAATGACCTTACTCAGTACACCATGAGTGTAGACAGAGGAAATGCTGATGTTGCTTACCTCTACTCCACTTTCCAGCCATCAGTTCTTCGTTCCATTAAGCACATCATAGAATGTGGAAGAGCTGCTGGAATTCCAGTTGGTATGTGCGGTGAGGCTGCTGCCGATCCTCTGATGATACCACTTCTTATATCCTTTGGACTTACAGAGTTTTCCGTAAACCCTGTACTGGTCCTCACAGCAAGATGCATCATCTCCAAGTGGAGCAAGGCTGAGGCTGATGAGCTCACAGAGAAGGTAATGAATCTGGATACCGAAAAAGAAATAGTTGATCTTCTTAAAAAAGAAGCAAAAGAATAAATCGAATTTTAAGACTTATTTAATCAATTTGTATAACGTTATCTTGTACAATTAAGTGTGCAAGATAACGTTTTTTTATGAGGATCATGTAATGCGCTCACTAAGAACAAAACTGGCTGTCACAATGCTCTTTGTGATATTTACAGTCATACTGGCTATTACACTTCTCAGTGTGATCTTTATACGTAGAACTGCAATACGTAAATCAGATCAGCTGCTTCTTATGCTGTGCGAAAATGGGCAATATAGTTTAAATTATTACTTTGACAGTGTTCAGGAATCTGTTAACGATATCACCACTTTTGTAGAAAGCGACATAACAGGGCTTGATGACAAGAATTTTAATGCGCATATGGAAAGGGCCCAGCGGTATTTTGATTATGTTGTATCACGCACAAACGGCGTTCTGACATATTACTACCGTATTGATCCTTCCATTTCCACAAATGTAAAGGGCTTTTGGTATACAAATCTGGATGGCAAAGGCTTCACTGAGCATGAAGTAACTGATATCACGCAGTATGATGTAAATGACACATCAAAACTTGTTTGGTTTACTGTTCCTAAATTTGAAGGAAGATCCATCTGGCTACCGCCCTATATCACAGATAACCTTGATGTCCGTGTAATCTCCTATGATGCGCCCATATATTACAAGGGTCAGTTTATCGGAGTGGTTGGAATAGAAATCGACTATTCGGCCATGGCCAAAGAGATTGACAGCATAAAGTTCTACGATAACGGATACGCTTTCCTGACTGATGCTGATGGGACCCTGTTCTATCATCCATATATTGATGTGGCAGGTCTCCCAGAGGGTTCAAAAAGACAGGTGCCCTACAGTGATTATGCTGAGCAATCCTCTGCACAGTACCTTTATAATGGCGTGCTTAAGGAAGCTGTCTGGCTGCCTCTTAGCAATGGCATGTACCTTAACATCACAGTTCCACTTTCCGAAACTGAGGGTGAATGGCGCGGGCTTATAATCAATATCCTTATATGCGCTGTGATCGCGCTTATTGCAGCAGGATTCTTTCTGATCTACTTCCTGAAGATCATAACAAAACCAATTGAGGAACTTACGGAAGCTGCGGAGCAGGTAGACAAAGGAAACTTTGACGTTGATCTAAGCTATGACAAGGATGATGAGATCGGAAGGCTCACCAGATCCTTCAAGAAGCTGTCAGGTAATATGAAGGCTCATATAAACGCTCTGAACGAGCAGGTATTCACCGATTCACTTACTCATGTAAGAAATAAAGGCGCTTTCCTTCTTGCTATTGAGGAGCTTCAGGAGCAGATAAATAATGGATCCATAGATCCCAATTTTGCCCTTGGTGAATTTGACTGCGACGGACTTAAGCGCATCAATGACGAGTATGGTCATGATAAAGGGGATATTTACCTTGAAAAAGCCTGCAGTACCATCAGCGATGTTTTTAAGCGAAGTCCCGTTTACAGAGTTGGCGGCGATGAATTCTTTATCATCCTGAAGCACGAAGATTTCTATAACCGCAATTTCCTTCTGGAACGTTTGGATATAGTAATTGATAACATCAATGCTACAGCTGAGGAGCCCTGGGAACAGGTATGGGTTTCAAAGGGCTTTGCCGTATATAACCCGGCTGAAGATAATATTGTCCAGAAGATCATACAAAGGGCCGATAAGCTTATGTATGAAAATAAACGTGAAAGAAAAATGTGCCGAGATACTTAACGGTCCAAAAGTGAAATGTCAAAAATGCCAGTTACTGTGAATATTTCTTCACTGTAACTGGCATTATTTATTGTAGTATTTGATCACTGAACGTAAGGGTGCTGATATGGTGCCGGCTCCGGACCGCAGTACAGGCCGTAGGCATCACAAATCCAGTAGGTTCCATCTTCCATGGGAACTCTGCACCACTGGTGCGACCACTTATTCTCATTTACATGTTCGTAAGGTATCCCAAGAATATTAAGGCAAAGGCCTGTGGCTCTGGCACAACCTGCACATGAACTCACTCCCGTAACAAAGTAACCATACGGATCATTGTAATGGGGCTGTGATGTAGAATATACCACCAGTCCGGAATCCACCATATATCTTATAACACTTGCAATCCCTGCAAGCTGCTCTGCTCTAGACTTATCCTTAAGTGGTGTTACCAGTACCAGGGCAGTATCATATGCAGCCTGAAATTCCGCATCAGTTAATTTCTTTTTAAGGCTCTTGTAGTTTGCCAGTTTCTTTGGTGCCACAAAGTCACTATTTGCCTGAACTGCAGTAGCCTGGGCCGCCTTTGTGGAGGCTATGCCATCAACTTTTTCTCCAGGTTTAGCTCCTTTATAAGGTAAACGCCCTTCCTTCATTCCATGATTTTGGTAATGAGTATATAGTGCGTTAGAGTCAGTTCCTAATGCTGCTGAAACATCCGGGTATGTAGCCGCATAGAATGCAGGATCAAAGTTTGCTGCACAAACAGTCATAGACAGGATAAGGCTTAAAGCTAATGTTGCTACAGTGATTGAAGACAATCGTTTTATTATCTTTACCATGTAATCCTCCTTTGAATTACAGCCAATTTACTACAAAAATGTATGCTACATTGTATCATTTTAGATTATAAATCGTTTATTATCACTGTGGCAATCACCAGCAAAAAGATTACCAATTATTCACTCTTTTTTCATTTATTTTTAGCGATTTTATTATTGAACTAACAGCCCATTTCAGTTATGATATGTTTCGCTACGTAAATGACTTGTTGTTTAACCTTTGAATAGGAGGTAACGAGATGGGCGAGTGGAAACAGGCCTTTGATAGGATAATGGATCAGCTCTACAATCATCCAGAAGAGATGAGAGCAAGACTTCTTAATAAATACGATTATATTGGCAGGGATGAGAGAAAACCTCAGACGGCCATCGAGATGTTAAGAAGTATCCACAGTTAAACACGGACATCAAAAGCCCCTTAGGATCGATTCCTAGGGGGCTTTTTCATGCCTCCATGACACGGGGACTTTCTGTTGTCAGCCTGGACCTTTGGCCTGACCACTGTGGGAGCCCACGCTTTGGACCATGGCACGGTCTTTCCGCCCACCAGCGCCGCCCTGTCCCCGTTTAAGTCCGTGGCGCCGTCTGCACATATATTCATCTTTTTCCCGGTTTCCATCGCCGATGTTCATGGCCTTCGGAAGGGGCCCCTTAAGTTCTACGGTCCGGATGCTCCCTGCCCTGGTTTTGCTGATTGTTTTTGGTTTTGAGACATTAGCCGCAAACGC
>NZ_JAGAYD010000271.1 GCF_017940685.1 Butyrivibrio sp.
ATATGATGAGGAGAACATCGGAACTGAGGACAAGCCTGATATGCGTACAGTGCTTCATTTCCATCCAGCACTTGCTCCTGTTAAGATCGGTATCCTTCCTCTTTCCAAGAAGCTTAACGAAGGTGCTGAGAAGATTTATGCGCAGCTTTCCAAGAAATACAACTGCGAGTTTGATGACAGAGGAAACATTGGTAAGAGATATCGTCGTCAGGATGAGATTGGAACACCTTTCTGCATTACTTATGACTTTGATTCTGAGACAGATAACAAGGTTACAGTAAGGTTCAGAGACAGCATGGAGCAGGAGCGTATCGCAATTGATGAGCTTGAGGCATTCTTTGCTGACAAGTTCGATTTTTAATGATATAGGGATTAAAGACCAAAAGCTGATGTGCTTGCACAAATCAGCTTTTGGTTTTGAAGACCGAACATATATGAGGAAGTAGCACGATAGTGCGGATTCCGAATGTATGTAGGATTGCGAGAGCAAGGCGAAGCAATCCGTATATCATGTTATATATTTAGGAGGATTATAATGAGATCATTTACAGCTGACGAGCTTAGAAAAGCTTGGAAACAGTTTTATATTGACAGAGGACACGTTGACTGCGGCGCTGTTTCGCTTGTTTCAGACGGTTCCACAGGCGTTATGTTCAATGTTGCTGGTATGCAGCCACTTATGCCATACCTTCTTGGTAAAAAGCATCCTATGGGAACAAGACTTTGCAATGTTCAGGGATGTGTTCGTACCAATGACATTGATTCAGTAGGTGACAAGAGCCATGGCACATTCTTTGAGATGATGGGAAGCTGGTCACTTGGTGACTATTTTAAAAAAGAGCGTTGCCAGTGGAGCTTTGAGCTTTTGACACAGCTTTTTGGATTTGATGCTGATCACCTTGCAGCAACTGTTTTTGCAGGTGATGAGAATGCTCCAAGAGATGAAGAGGGCGCTAAATACCGTATCGAGTCTGGATTTAAGCCTGAGAACATTTTCTATCTTCCAGCAGAGGACAACTGGTGGGGACTTGAATATGGCCCATGCGGACCTGACAGTGAGATGTTCTATGTTAAGGATGTTCCTGACTGTGGTCCTGACTGCGGTCCTGGATGCCACTGCGGTAAGTACACTGAGATCGGTAACGACGTATTCATGCAGTATGAAAAGCATCACGACGGAAGCCTTACTCCTTTATCACAAAAGAACGTTGATACAGGATGGGGACTTGAGCGTATCCTCGCTTTCCTTAACGGCGTAGATGACGTTTACAAGATCGATCTTCATGCTCCGGTTATCGCTTACATTGAAAAGGAGAGCGGCATCAAGTATGAGGCAGATGAAAAGACAACAAGATCCATGAGAATCCTTGCTGATCACACACGTACATCCGTAATGCTCATTGGAGATGAGGCTAAGCTGCTTCCTTCGAACACTGGCGCTGGATATATCCTTAGAAGACTTATCCGCCGTGCAGTAAGACATGCAAGAACTCTTGGACTTAATAAGGATCAGATTCTTGGAGTAGCACAGATTTATATTGATGAGTATAAAGACAGCTATGAGAATCTTGCAAAGAATGAGAAATTCGTTCTTACTGAGCTTGAGAGAGAGATCGTTCGTTTCGAGTCAACTCTTGAAAATGGTATGAAGGAATTCAAGAAGATACTTGATAAGACTTCTGAAGCAGGCAAGAAGGAAATTGACGGTAAGGATGCGTTCTTCCTTTATGATACATTTGGATTCCCTGTAGAGCTTACTGTTGAGCTTGCAGAGGAAGAGGGCTTTACTGTTGATGAGGAAGGCTTTAAGGCATCTATGGAAGAGCAGAAGCAGAAGGCCAGAGATAATCAGAATTTCTCAGCTAATCTCACAACTGGCGCAGGAGTATTTGATTCACTTCCTGAGGATGTTACAACTGAGTTTGTTGGATACACCAGCATTTCCTGCGAAGGTAGTGTAGTTGCAATTGCAGCAGGTGATGCACTTTCAGAGGAGCTTTCAAGCGGCGCTGAAGGAACTATCATCACAGACAAGACTCCTTTCTACGGAACCATGGGTGGACAGGTTGGAGATATCGGTGTTATTGAGGGCGAAGGCGGATCAAAGTTTGAAGTCCTTGAGACCATCCATGTAGCTGGCGGAAGAACTGCTCATGTTGGTAAGGTTGTTTCCGGATCATTTAAGGTTGGCTCTAAGGTAAGCCTTAAGGTTGATGCTGAAAACAGAGCAAAGACCTGCCGCAACCACTCAGCAACCCACCTTCTTCAGAAGGCTCTTCGTGAGGTCCTTGGCGACCATGTTGAGCAGGCTGGTTCCTATCAGGATCCTGACAAGACAAGATTCGACTTCTCACATCACCAGGCTATGACAGCGCAGGAGATCAAAAAGGTTGAGGATCTTGTAAATCAGAAGATCGCTGAGGCACTTCCTGTTGTAACAGAAGAGATGTCCATGGAAGAGGCTAAAAAGACCGGAGCTATGGCTCTGTTCGGAGAGAAGTATGGCGACAGAGTAAGAGTAGTTAAGATGGGTGATTTCTCCATCGAGCTCTGTGGTGGTACTCATGTATCAAATACAAGCCACGTAGGAATCTTTAAGATCGTTTCTGAGAGCGGCGTAGCAGCTGGTGTTCGTCGTATTGAGGCTCTTACAGGCAGCAACGCGAGAGATTATTATGTAAATGTTGAAAATACACTTGATGATGCAGCTAAGGCACTTAAGACCAATCCTTCTGACATCACAGCCCAGATCAAAAAGCTCCAGGAGGAGCTTAAGGCTCTCAGAAGTGAGAACGAGTCCTTAAAGAGCAAAGAAGCTCAGGCAGCTCTTGGTGATGTTTCTGACCAGGTAGAGGAAGTTAATGGAGTAAAGCTCCTTTGCGCAGCACTTAAGGGTGTAGACATGAACGGCCTTAGAGATCTTGGTGATCAGATGAAGACTAAGCTTGGCGAAGGCGTTGTCGTTCTTATTTCAGAAGCAGATGGAAAGGTTAACCTTGTTACTATGGCAACTGATGGCGCTATGACAAAGGGAGCTCACGCAGGCAACCTTGTTAAAGCTATCGCACCTAAGGTAGGCGGTGGCGGCGGTGGCCGTCCTAACATGGCACAGGCTGGAGGCAAGAATCCTGCAGGCATTTCCGATGCTATTGCAGAAGCCAAGAAGGTACTTGCTGAACAAATTGGCTGATCTTTCAAAAAACTTCTTGACGACAAATGTTTTTATGATATAATTATTGATGTTATGTGAGTCAAAAGGGCTCAAAGCATAGCAAATAACCCAATCAGTCATGTACTTGAAGGGACTGAAGGGAGGGTAAGAGTAGAGATGTCAACTGTAGTAGTTAAAGAGAATGAGACTTTGGATAGCGCACTGCGTCGTTTCAAGAGAAGTTGCGCCAAGGCTGGTATCCAGCAGGAGATCCGTAAGAGAGAGCACTACGAGAAGCCTAGCGTAAGACGCAAGAAGAAGTCTGAGGCAGCAAGAAAGCGCAAATATAACTAAATCAAAGAGAAAAGTCCTTGGATGTTTTCCAAGGATTTTTTTTTAGAAAGTTTGGGATTTGGCGGATGGTAAAACTCATTGTTTGGGCGCTTATAATCATAGTCCTTATTGCTGTAATATATCATGATACCCATAATTTCAAAATATATGAGTATGAGGTATGCTCCGACAAGGTTAGTGGCGATTACACTTTTGTTTTTCTCACTGACCTTCATAGTTATGTCTTTGGTAAGGACAACGACAGGCTCATAAAGGCAATCGATGATATTCATCCGGATGCCATTTTATCTGCCGGAGATATGTTTACATCCCATCACCGCGATGGGAAGTTTCATCCGGAAATAGCTTATTCTCTGCTTAAGAGACTTTCCAAAAAGTACCCTCTTTATATTTCTAACGGCAATCACGAGGAAAAGATCAAAGAGAGCAGGGCTATATTTGGCAATGCCTTTGACAGATATAAAGAGAGCCTTAAGAGAGAAGGGCTCATTTATCTTGATAATGAGTCGGCAGATTTTGGCAAAGACATCAGGATAACGGGGCTTTGTCTTCCGACAGCATATTTTCAAAAGATAGTAAAAAAGGAGATGGAAAGCGATCTCTTAGACAGGAAGATTGGTGGTATTTCGGCTTCTGAAAAAGAGAGATTCCAGATCCTTATTGCACATAATCCCCTGTATTTTGATGAATACAGGAAGTGGGGCGCAGACCTTACTGTTTCAGGTCATGTTCATGGCGGTATCATAAGGCTTCCTTTACTTGGAGGAGTTATTTCTCCTTCGATAGCTCTTTTCCCAAAATACGATGGAGGGAAGTATGTTAAGGAAGGAAAGACCATGATCCTTAGCAGAGGCCTTGGAACCCACACAATACATGTAAGATTATTCAACCCTGGAGAGGTATCTGTTATCAAAGTGAGGGGTAAGTCAGATGTCACTTGAAGTTAAGCTGCAGGTGTTTGAAGGACCACTTGACCTTCTTATGCACCTCATTGATAAGAACCAGATAGATATTTACGATATTCCTATTGTAACCATAACGGAGCAGTACATGGAATATATTAATGCCATGCAGAAAGAGGACATGGAGGTCACTTCAGAGTTCCTTGTAATGGCAGCTACACTTATGAACATCAAATGCAAGATGCTTCTTCCTAAGGAAGTTAACGAAGAGGGTGAGGAAGAGGATCCAAGAGCAGAACTTGTTGAGAAGCTCCTTGAGTACAAGATGTACAAGTACATGGCCTATGAGCTACGGGACAGGCAGATGGATGCTGGCCTTCAGTGGTTTAGGCAAAAGAATCTTCCAAAGGAAGTCAGGGACTATGAGATGCCCATCGACTTTTCTAATCTCATTGGCGATACAACCCTTGTCAAGCTCAATGAGATATTCCAGGATCTCTTAAAGAGACAGGAAGATAAGGTGGACCCCATAAGGAGTAAATTTGGCAACATCGAGAAGGAAGAGATTGACATGGATGCCAAGACTCTTTTCATCAAGGCTTACATTAGAGAACACAAGACCTTCAGCTTTAAGAGTTTACTGGAAAAACAGTCCAGTAAGACAGAGATAATCGTTACATTCCTCGTTATCCTTGAGGAGATGAAGCTGGGCGAGATTGAGATAGAGCAGGATGGCACCTTTGGTGACATTATGATCACATCAAGAAAGGCAAGCTGATATGACCAGAGAAGAAGGCGCAAGTATAGTAGAAGCTATCCTTTTTACCATGGGAGATTCAGTTGAGATATCATCCCTTGCAAAGGCGATGGAAACTGATGCCAAGCAGGTAAAGGATTATATTGCATATTTAAAAGAAAAATATGAAAAGGCAGACAGCGGAATAGGAATATTGGAGCTGGATAAAGCTGTGCAGCTGTGCACCAAGAAAGAGATGTATGAGTATCTTGTTAAGATCGCCAAGGCACCCAAGAAGGCAGTCCTTACGGATTCTCTTATGGAAACACTGTCAATCATCGCCTACAAGCAGCCTATTACAAGGCTTGAGGTTGAGAAGATAAGAGGTGTTAACAGTGATCATGCTGTCAACAGACTTGTGGAGTTTGGACTTGTCCAGGAACTTGGAAGACTTGATGCTCCAGGCAGACCGCTCCTTTTTGGAACCACTGAGGAATTCCTTAGAAGCTTCGGTGTCCGCAGCCTTGAAGAGCTGCCAGTTATAGGGACTGTGCAGGTTGAGGAGTTTAAGGCTCAGGCGGAACATGAAGTTCAGCTAAAACTTGATATTTAAAAATGCAGGTAGAATGTGAATTATTTAGCATTCTACCCTTTTTTTTGAGGATTTTTATGTTATACTATACTGTGACTAAAGTTGCGATATTTGTGCATAAAAATATATTTACGGAGGTAAAGAAATGAGTAGTTCTTCACAAGCGAGTCAAAGAATTAATGCTTTGCTCGATGAAAACAGTTTCGTTGAAATTGGCGCACTTGTGACCGCAAGAAGCACAGATTTCAATCTGAAACAGGAAGAGACACCTTCAGACGGTGTAGTAACCGGCTATGGTGTTATCGACGGTAATCTGGTGTATGTATACAGCCAGGATGCGTCAGTACTTGGCGGATCAATTGGTGAGATGCATGCTAAGAAGATCGTTCGCCTGTATGAGCTGGCTATCAAGACCGGTTCACCTGTTATCGGACTTATCGATTCAGCAGGACTTCGTTTGCAGGAAGGTGCAGATGCCCTTAACGCATTCGGAGAGATTTATCTTAAGCAGGTGGAGGCTTCTGGAGTAGTGCCTCAGATTACTGCAGTCTTTGGCGCGTGTGGTGGCGGACTTGCACTTATTCCATCTATCACAGATTTCACATTCATGGAGGAGAGCAAGGCTTCTTTATTTGTTAACTCACCTAACGTACTTGAGGGCAATTACAAGGAGAAGCTTGACACTTCAAGTGCTAAGTGGCAGAGCCAGGAGACTGGCAACGTAGACGTTGTAGCTGATGAGGCTTCTGTTTACGCACAGATCAGAGAGCTCGTTTCAATGCTTCCTTCAAACAACGAAGATAGCGACAATTTCGAGGACTGCACAGACGACCTTAACAGAGTATGTGAGAACCTTGATGGCGCTATGGCTGATCCAGCGGTTATTGCAGGTCAGATTTCAGACAACGGCGTATTCTTCGAGACTAAGAGAAACTACGCAAAAGAGATGGTTACAGGATTTATCAGACTCAATGGTGCTACAGTGGGTCTTGTTGGTAACCGCACAGCAATCTTTGACGAGAACGGTAAAGAAGCTGAGAAGTTTGATGATAAGCTTACAGCTCATGCATGTGAGAAGGCAGCTGATTTCGTAGAATTCTGCGATGCTTTCGATATCCCTGTTCTTACTCTTACTAATGCAACAGGCTTTGGCTCAAGCAAGTGTGATGAGAAGCACGTTGCTAAGGCTGCTGGTAAGCTTGTATATGCTCTTGCAAATGCTACAGTACCTAAGGTTAACGTTATCACAGGTAAGGCCTTTGGCAGCGCATATGTGATCATGAACTCCAAGGCTATCGGTGCTGATGTCACTATCAGCTGGCCAGATGCTCAGATTGGTACAATGGATGCCAAGTTTGCAGCTAAGATTCTTTGCGATGGCAAGGATGCTGAGACTGTTGCTAAGACTGAGACTGAGTATGCAAATCTCCAGAACAACGTAAGAAGTGCAGCAGCAAGAGGCTATGTAGATGAGATCGTTGAGCCTGCTGACACAAGAAAGTATGTTGTTGGAGCTTTCGAGATGCTTTTTACAAAGAGAGATGAGCGTCCTGCCAAGAAACACGGCACAGTTTAATGAAGGGAGCACTCAAAATGAAACATAAAATCTTAGTTTTGGGCGTGATGATGGCATCCCTTCTTGGACTTACTGCATGTGGCGCAGATACCACAAATTACAACACAGTAGAGGGAAGCAGATATCACTCCGAACTGTTTAAAACGGAAAACATCGTTGAATATGCTAAATATGTTGAGAATGATGCCTTTGAAAAATGGTTCCTTAGCGGTGTTACTCCTGAGAATTTTGAAGAGAAGGCATATTTTGATCTTGCCATGAACTTCAATAACATGTCTGGCGATCTGTCATTCAATGATGCTTACTACAATGTAAATGAATCAGGTTATGACAGCTGGTACAAGTCAATTGAGAGCATTGGCTACAATTCACTTGAAACATTGCAGTCTGATGTTGAGGTTACAGATGTACAGTACTACATCAATAAAGAGGGCGTTCTTGTTATTGACGCTACTGTTCAGGGAACCAAGCGCTCAGCTCTTATGGAAATCTATATGGGCAACGATTTCGTTCCCACAGACATCGGTGTAACTGTTAACAGATCAACTGGTGAGAAGCTTGAAAATGCCGGACTTAATACACTTCTTGGTATGGGAATGGCCTTTGCTGTCCTCATCATAATTTCACTTATTATTTCTTTGTTCCCACTTTTATTTGGTGGTAAAAAGAAGAAGGTAAGTGATAAAGAGATCGCACAGCAGGCAATTGACAACACAACTGCACAGATTGCAGACAAGGAAGACCTGGCAGGAGATGCTGAGCTTGTAGCAGTTATTGCAGCAGCAATAGCAGCATATGAGGGAAGTGCTAGTACTGACGGATTCCAGGTAAGATCAATAAGAAAAGTAAATACAAATTGGAAAAAGAATAGATAAGATTCTTTGAAAGGAGAAACAATGAAGAACTATACAATAACCGTTAACGGAAACGTATATGATGTAACAGTAGAGGAAGGTGCAGGCACAGGTGCAGCACCAGTAGCAGCTAAGGCTCCTGCAGCAGTAAAGGCTCCAGCAGCTCCAGCTAAGAAGGCCAGTGCAGGCGCCGGATCAGTTAAGATCGAGGCAGGTGCAGCAGGTAAGGTTCTCAGAATCGATGCAAATGTAGGACAGGCTGTTAAGAAGGGCGACACAGTAGTTACTCTTGAGTCTATGAAGATGGAGATCCCTATGGTAGCTCCTTCAGACGGAACAGTAGCAAGCATTGATGTAGCTGCAGGCGATGCAGTTGAGGCTGGAAGAGTTCTTGCAACCCTTAACTGATTTAGATGTAAGAAATACAAGTTTGAAAAAACAGAAAGAGGATACGAATGGATTACATAGTTAATACATTATCTAATCTCTGGCAACAGACCGCATTTACAACTATGTCACCTGGCAACTATATCATGGTTGTGGTTGCACTTGTTTTCTTGTATCTTGCGATTGCCAAGGGATTCGAGCCTTTGCTCCTTGTACCGATCTCATTCGGTATGTTACTTGTAAATATTTATCCTGATATTATGGCTGAGCCAACAGCTGGTGCTGCAGGTGGACTTTTGCATTACTTCTATATCCTTGATGAGTATGCTATCCTGCCATCACTTATTTTCCTTGGCGTTGGTGCCATGACAGACTTTGGTCCCCTTATTGCGAACCCTATCAGTTTCCTTATGGGAGCCGGAGCGCAGTTTGGTATCTTTTCAGCATATTTCATGGCTATCTTTTTTGGATTTAACGATCAGCAGGCAGCTGCTGTATCTATTATTGGTGGTGCTGATGGCCCTACATCTATCTTCCTTGCTAGTAAGCTTCATCAGACATCAATCCTTGGACCTATTGCTGTAGCAGCTTACTCATACATGGCTTTGGTTCCAATGATCCAGCCACCTATTATGAAGCTCCTTACAACTGATAAAGAGAGAAAGATCAGAATGCAGCAGCTTAGGGAAGTTTCCAAGCTTGAGAAGATTCTTTTCCCTATCGTCGTTACAATTGTTGTAAGTATGATCCTTCCAACAACAGCACCTCTTATCGGTATGCTGATGCTTGGTAACCTCTTCAGAGAGTCTGGCGTTGTTCGTCAGCTCCAGGAGACAGCATCCAATGCACTTATGTACATCGTAGTTATCCTTCTTGGAACATCAGTTGGTGCTACAACAAGTGCTGAGGCTTTCCTTAACACAACTACACTTATCATCGTAGTTCTTGGACTTATTGCCTTTGCCTTTGGTACAGCTGCAGGATGTCTTCTTGGTAAACTTCTTTGCTTCATTACAAGAGGCAAGATCAATCCTCTTATCGGTTCAGCTGGTGTATCTGCTGTACCTATGGCTGCCCGTGTATCACAGAAGGTTGGCTCAGAGTATGATCCTTCAAACTTCCTTTTGATGCATGCTATGGGACCTAACGTTGCCGGAGTTATTGGCACTGCGGTAGTTGCAGGTACCTTCATGGCGGTCTTTGGAGTTTAATTATTTGAATATACAGAAAGGATGAATATAGATATGGCAGAATTAGAGAAAAAACCAGTTCGCATTAATGAGACTGTTCTGCGTGATGCTCATCAGTCCCTGATCGCTACCAGAATGCCTACTGAGATCATGCTTCCTATCATTGAGACAATGGATAAGGTTGGCTACAATGCAGTAGAGTGCTGGGGCGGTGCTACATTTGATGCTTCAATGAGATTCTTAAAGGAGGATCCATGGGAGAGACTTCGTAAGCTTCGTGCAGGATTTAAGAACACCAAGCTTCAGATGCTCCTTCGTGGACAGAACATCCTTGGATACAAGCACTATCCAGATGACGTTGTTGAGTACTTCGTTCAGAAGTCTATTGCAAACGGTATCGATATTATCCGTATTTTCGACTGTCTTAACGACCTTAGAAACCTTGAGGCTTCTGTTAAGGCTTGTAAGAAAGAGGGCGGACACGCTCAGATCGCTCTTGCATATACACTTGGTGATGCATACACCCTTGATTACTGGATGAACATCGCTAAAGATATAGAGAACATGGGTGCAGATTCTATCTGTATCAAAGATATGGCAGGACTTCTTCTTCCTTACGAGGCAGAGAAGCTTGTTAAGGCACTTAAGAGCGCTACAAAGCTTCCTATCGACCTTCACACACACTACACTTCAGGTGTTGCCAGCATGACATACATGAAGGCTGCTGAGGCTGGTGTTGATATCATTGACTGTGCTATTTCTCCATTTGCTCTTGGAACATCACAGCCAGCTACAGAGGTTATGGTTGAGGCCTTCAAGGGACAGCCTTTCGAGACTGGACTTGATCAGAAGATTCTTGCTGAAATCGCTGATTACTTCAGACCATATAGAGAAGAGTGCTTAAAGAGCGGTCTTATGGATCCTAAGGTTCTTGGTGTTAACATCAAGACTCTTATGTATCAGGTTCCTGGCGGAATGCTTTCCAACATGGTTAGCCAGCTCAAGGAGCAGAACGCAAGTGATAAGTACAACACCGTTCTTGAGGAGATCCCTCGGGTTCGTAAGGACTTCGGTGAGCCGCCTCTTGTAACACCTTCTTCACAGATCGTTGGTACACAGGCTGTTATGAACGTACTTATGGGTGAGAGATACAAGGTTGCTACTGACCAGACCAAGGATCTCCTTGCTGGTGAGTATGGTAAGACAATCAAGCCTTTCAATCCAGAAGTTCAGAAGAAGATCATCGGCGACAGAGAGGTTATTACCTGCAGACCTGCTGACAGACTTAAACCAGGACTTCCTGAGTTTGAAGAGGCTGTTAAGCAGTACAAGCAGCAGGATGAGGATGTGCTTTCATACGCACTGTTCCCTCAGGTTGCTACAGATTTCTTCAAGTATCGTGATGCTCAGCAGAACAAGGTTGATGTTACAGCAGCAGATACTAAGAATGGCGCTTACCCAGTGTAATTGGGGCTAGTTTTTAATAAATGAAATAAAAGAAATGAAATTTTGCTATGGTTACATACAAAATTTCATTTCTTTTTTATGTTTTGAAGGATTCTTTGTGATAAAATTTTATTATGAATGAGTACCGAAGACACAGACAAGGTAAAAAACCTGTTGAAATTGGACAGCGACAGGTCAGAGAGCTAAGGAAAGCTGAGGTCGGAAGACAGATGCTGGCTCTTGATGAGGTCAGCGGTTTCAGGATAAGACCAGGCTTTTATAATATCAATGGCGCCACCATGCTTACAGATGGCGTTAATTTTACTGCCTATTCTAACGGGGCTACATCTATAACCCTTCTTCTTTTCAACAGAGGCGAGAATAAGCCTTTTGCCCAGATTCCATTCCCGGAAAGCTATCGCATAGGTAAGGTTTACTCCATGATCGTATTTGGCCTGGATATTGAAAACCTTGAGTATAGCTATATTGTCGATGGCCCTTGGGACCCGGAAAAAGGTCTTTTGTTTGATAAAAATCATCTGCTCCTTGATCCATACGCCAAAGCTGTCAGCGGACAGCGTATCTGGGGACAGAATCCAAATAAAGATGGTGCTTACAGGGCCAGAGTTGTAAGAGATAATTTTGAGTGGAACGACACCAATTCCTTAAAGATCCCTATGTGCGACTCAGTTATTTACGAGATGCACGTAAGAGGCTTTACCATGGATCCTTCTTCTGGAGTCAGATTCAGAGGTACCTTTGATGGCATCAAGGAAAAGGTTGATTATCTAAAACGCCTTGGCATCACTGCTGTTGAGCTAATGCCAATTTTTGAATTTGATGAGACAAGAGATAAAAGAGAAGTGGGCGGCAGGACCCTTTACGACTACTGGGGCTATAATACCGTCAGCTTTTTTGCCCCTAATACGAGCTATGCTTCACAGAGTGAGTACAACAAGGAAGGCGTGGAGCTTAAGCACATGATCAAGACCCTCAAGGACAATGGAATTGAGGTTATTCTTGATGTTGTATTTAACCATACAGCTGAAGGTAATGAATATGGGCCATTTATTTCCTTTAAGGGCTTTGATAACAATATTTACTACCTTTTAACACCGCATGGCCAGTACTATAATTTTAGTGGCTGTGGAAATACCATGAACTGTAACCATCCTATGGTCCAGGAGTACATTGTAGAGTGCTTAAGATATTGGGTTGAAGAGTACAGGGTAGATGGATTCAGGTTTGACCTTGCAAGCATTCTTGGAAGGGATCAGGATGGTGCGCCAATGGACAAGCCTCCTCTTATCCAGAGACTTGCCTATGATCCGATCCTTGGAAATGTAAAGCTCATTGCTGAGGCCTGGGATGCTGGCGGAGTTTATCAGGTTGGTAATTTCCCTGCCTGGAAGAGATGGGCTGAGTGGAACGGCAAATACAGAGATGATATCAGATCTTACCTTAAGGGTGATATCTGGACAGCTCCGGAAGCAGTTAAGAGGATCACAGGTTCCATGGACCTCTATGGCGGAGCATATATGGGATATGAGTCATCAGTCAACTTTATTACCTGTCATGATGGCTTTACTCTCTATGATCTGTATTCATATAATGGCAAGCACAATGAGGATAATGGCTGGAATAACACTGATGGTGCCAACGACAACAGAAGCTGGAACTGTGGCGCTGAAGGCGAAACTCAGGACCAGGGTGTGCTGGACCTTAGATACAGGATGATGAGAAATGCCATTGCTGTCCTTATGTGCAGCAGAGGAACCCCTATGATTTATGCTGGGGATGAGTTTGCAAATACCCAGTTTGGCAATAACAATGCATATTGTCAGGATAATGAGATATCCTGGCTCAACTGGAATTTACTTGAAAAGAACAAGAACTTTTTTGACTTCTACAGAAACATGATCCAGTTCAGGAGAAAGCATCCTTGCATCAGAAAAGACCTTAAGCCAGCCCACTGCGGTTTTCCTAATATTTCTGTTCATACAGAAAACCCTGATCATGGTAATATAAATAACGACTCTAAGGTTATCTGCGTCAGATTCGCAGGATATATCAAGAAAAAAGACCACGATGATATTGTTTACCTTGCAATAAATGCTTACTGGGAAGATATCCAGATCACACTTCCTAATCCACCTGAAGGAGCATTCTGGTCACTTTGTGTGGATACAGGTGATGAGAGCGGAAAGTATTTTTATAACAGACCTAAGCCTTTAACATGGAGAAATAAGACCATGAAGGCTAGAAGTGTCAACGTATTCATTGCGTCATACGGAGCAGAATATGGCAGCTGATGGTAAGAAAAATGAAAACAGCTTCACTGTCTGCGGCTTTGATTTTATGTCTGAAAATGATGCCCAGAAGGCTGAAATGGACCTATCCAAGATAAAGGTCCTTCAGACCAGGGTAAAAGCAAGCCGTCCGGCTGATATAAAAGCTGTTTATGAAAAATCTATAGAAAACAAAATCTTTAAAACCCCAATTGGTTGGGGATATCTATATGGGCTTAGAGATCAGCTCCTTGAAAGCGGTTATAAAGAGGAGGATCTCATACCCATACCTGTAGGCGTATCCATGACAAGACATTCTGCCATGGAGAATCTTTCAGTCAAGCAGAGAAAGAAACCTGAAAAGAAAAATGCTGAGTTTGGCAGGATTTTCCCTATAGTCCTTGATGTGGTCCTTGCTATTTTGGTGGTTGTGATGTTCCTTATCGCGGCCTCAAGCGAGAATGACAACATCATAAATTACAAGAGAAATGTGACAAATCGCTACTCTTCCTGGGAACAGGATCTGACAGAAAGAGAAAGAAAGGTCAGAGAAGCAGAAAAAAACCTTGGCATTGAGAGTCCATCAGCGTATTATGAGGATACAGAGTCAAATTGACAGGAGGAATCAAAGTGGACGATCTTAAGATACTTGTGGTTGACGATGAAAGCAGAATGCGCAAACTGGTTAAGGACTTTCTTAACAAGGATGGCTATATAGTAGTGGAAGCCGAGAATGGTCAGCAGGCCCTGGATATCTTTTATCAGGACAAGGACATTGCCCTTATCATTCTCGATGTAATGATGCCTATAAGAGATGGCTGGGAAGTTTGCAGAGAGATAAGAGAGCACTCTAAGGTGCCTATCATCATGCTTACTGCTAAGGCTGAGGAGAGGGATGAGCTTCTTGGTTTTGAACTTGGAGTTGATGAGTACATTTCCAAGCCCTTTAGCCCCAAGATCCTTGCAGCAAGAGTTTCAGCTATTTTAAGAAGGACCAATCAGACATCCAATAATGATGTTATGGAGATTGGCGGCATTGTTATCAATAAGGTAGCTCACAGCGTTTCTGTTGATGGAAAAGAGATCGATCTTAGCTACAAAGAATTCGAATTATTATCATACTTTTTTGAAAACAAGGGTGTTGCTCTCTCAAGAGAGAAGATCCTTAATAATGTTTGGAATTACGACTATTTTGGCGATGCCAGAACTATCGATACTCATGTAAAAAAACTCCGTGGTAAGCTTGGCAATAAGGGTGACATGATCAAGACTATTTGGGGAATGGGATACAAGTTTGAGGAGTAAACAGTCTTGAAAAACAATAAGAAAATCCATTCCATAAGATTTGAAATAAGCGTAGTTTTCCTGGCTATAATGGTTGGAACTTTCGTTATCTGTCTTTTTGTAAATCTCTTTTTTATGGAGAGGTTTTACATTCAGAACAAGAGAGAAGCAATCATTGCTGCCTACAGGAGCATTTCAAATGCCATACAAAATGGCGATATTACATCAGCGGATTTTGATGAAGAGATTTCCCATATATGTGAACGGTATAACATAGAAATGATAGTTATGGATGCTGATTCTGAAACTGTGAAAGCTTTCAGTAACAACCCAGAGCTTCTAGGCAAGATACTGTGGGAAAACATGATAAATCCTTCAGCAGGAACTGAGGTAATAGAGAACAGGACTGTTATTGATAGCGGCGATGACTATACCCTTCAGATCGATGCCGACAGGGGAACTGGCAGACAGTACCTTGAGATGTGGGGCATAGTTGGAAATGGAAACCTTGTACTTCTTCGTGCGACCATGGAAAGTATCAGGGACAACGTAGCTATTTCCAATACCTTTATGAGCTATGTGGCTATTATTGCCATTGTTATCGGCTCAGTAGTTATCGTTTATATATCCAAAAAGGTAACAGATCCCATAAAGAAACTGTATCTTATATCAGATCAGATGAAGCAGCTCAACTTTGAGGCTAAATATACCTCAGATGAGCCCTATAAAAACGAGATAGATGTCCTTGGACAGAACATGAACGAACTGTCTGAGACTCTTGAGACCACAATTAAAGAGCTTAAAAATGCAAACGTTGCCTTAAAGCAGGATATTGCCAAGAAGGAACAGATCGATGAGATGCGAAAAGAGTTCCTTTCAAACGTATCTCATGAACTCAAGACCCCTATAGCCCTTATACAGGGATATGCTGAAGGCCTTAAGGAAGGTGTCAGTGACGACGAGGAGAGCAGGAACTTTTACTGCGAGGTTATCATGGATGAGGCATCCAAGATGAACATCATGGTAAAGAAGCTCCTTACCCTGAATCAGCTTGAGTTTGGCAATGAGAGTGCCAATATGGAGCGATTTGATATAGTTGATATGATCAAAAACTACATCAAATCTGCATCGATGCTGGCAAAACAAAAAGAAGCAACGGTAAAGTTTGACGATTATCCGCCGATATTTGTATGGGGAGACGAATTTAAAATAGAAGAAGTCCTCCAGAATTATTACAGCAATGCCCTTAATCACATTGCTGGTGAAAGGATTGTAGAGATAAAGCTTGTCAGCAAGGAAAATCACGTCAGGATTTCAGTGTTTAACACAGGAACACCAATCCCTGAAGAAAGCCTTCCTCTTATCTGGGACAAGTTCTACAAGGTTGATAAGGCAAGAACCAGACAATATGGTGGTAGCGGCGTTGGACTTTCCATCGTCAAAGCAATCATGGAAGGAATGGGACAGGCCTATGGCGTCATCAATTATGACAATGGCGTAGAATTTTATTTTGAACTTGAGACAAAATAGTCTATAAGTGAGGATGCATGTATGAGGGGAAAAAGATTTTTTTCAGCCGCATTAATAATCAGCTTGAGCTTATCGCTTGTTGGCTGCGGAGAGAAATTTCC
>NZ_JAGAYD010000272.1 GCF_017940685.1 Butyrivibrio sp.
AGGGAAAAAGTAAACTACCACTTCCGTGAGTGGATCTTTGCAAGACAGCGTTACTGGGGCGAGCCAGTTCCATGTGTATACAAGGAAGATGGCAGTATTGTGTTCCTTGATGATTCTGAGCTTCCTGTAGTTCTTCCTGAGCTTGAAGATTACAAGGGCAAGAACGGCAAGGCTCCTCTTGAGAATGCGACAGAGTGGAAGCAGTATGACAAGAACGGACTTAAGGGCGTTCGTGAGACTTCAACCATGCCAGGTAGCGCAGGATCTTCATGGTACTTCCTTAGATACATAGATCCTGATAACGACAAAGAGTTTGCAAACCAGGAGCTCTTAAAGCACTGGATGCCTGTAGATCTTTATGTTGGCGGACCTGAGCACGCAGTCGGACACCTTTTATACTCACGTATCTGGAACCGTTTCCTTTACAATAACGGCCTTTCACCAGTTAAGGAGCCATTCAAGAAACTGGTACACCAGGGCATGATCCTTGGTGAGAACGGCATCAAGATGGGTAAGCGTTTCCCTGAGTTCGTTGTTAACCCAAGTGACATCGTTCGCGACTACGGTGCAGATACACTTCGTCTCTATGAGATGTTCATGGGACCTCTTGAGGTATCAAAGCCATGGAACTCTACAGCAGTTACCGGTGCAAGGAAGTTCATCAACCGTGTATATACATTCTTTACAGAAGCTGCCAACGTAGTTGATGAAAACAATGGAAACCTTGATAAGGTTTACAACCAGACAGTCAAGAAGGTTACCAGCGATTTTGAGAGCCTTGGCTTTAACACAGCCATCGCTCAGATGATGATCTTTGTAAACGCAGTATATAAAGAGGGAAGCTGCCCAAGAGAGTACGCAGAAGGCTTCATCAAGATGCTGTCCTGCATCTGCCCTCACGTAGGAGAGGAGATCTGGCAGATCCTTGGACATGATAACACCATCGCATTTGAGTCATGGCCAACCTATGATGAGTCCAAGTGCGTCGAGGATACAGTAGAGATTGCTGTTCAGATCAACGGTAAGGTCAAGGCTACTCTGGCAATCGGCAAGGAAGATCCCAAGGACGAAGTTATCGCCAAGGGAAAAGAGCTTATTGCTGACAAGCTTGAGGGCAAGACCATTGTAAAAGAGATCTACGTTCCGGGAAGGATCGTAAACATTGTAGTGAAGTGAGCGTAGCTTTTGAGCCATGCATTTGAGGTGCATGGCTCTTTTTTTGCTTGTTGACTTTATCGCTTAAAAGCGTTAAAATTTAAAGCGTTACAGCGACAAAATTGTTGGAGGAAAATTTCTTATGATCATCAAAGTATTACTTCTTGTGGTTTTCTTTGCAGTCATGCTTACTATCGGCTTTATCTGCCGTAAGAATGCCACTGATGTCGGCGGTTTCGTTTTAGGGGGACGAAATGTAGGACCATGGGTTACAGCTTTTGCATATGGAACCAGCTATTTTTCAGCAGTTATCTTTGTAGGATATGCAGGACAGTTTGGCTGGAAATACGGAATTGCAGCAACCTGGGTTGGAATCGGAAATGCCCTTATAGGTTCACTTCTTGCATGGGTCATCCTCGGAAGAAGAACAAGGATCATGACTCAGCATCTTGATTCAGCTACAATGCCACAGTTCTTTGCAGCAAGATTTGGTGGAAGATCACTTAAGATTGCAGCATCTATCATCACATTCATCTTCCTTATTCCATATACAGCATCTTTGTATAACGGTCTTTCAAGACTCTTTGGAATGGCATTTAGTATTGACTATTCAGTGTGCGTTATTGTTATGGCAGTTCTTACAGGTATCTACGTTATCGCAGGTGGATATATGGCAACAGCAATCAACGACTTTATCCAGGGCATCATCATGCTGATCGGTA
>NZ_JAGAYD010000273.1 GCF_017940685.1 Butyrivibrio sp.
TGCAAGACTTAATGACCTGAGCGTGGCAGGACTTATCTCTGAGCTTAACAGCTTAAAGGGTAAGGCTGCTGAAAATGCTAATAAAGCCAATGAGAATCTTGAAAAACTACAAAAACAGTATGCAGATGCAGAGCAGGATCTCACAAAGGCTATTGAGAGATTAACGCCGCCAGCTAGAGGAGAAAGCAGTTCTGGATCAGATAGTTCAGGAAGCGGTGCTGATACTGGTACGGTGACTGATGGCACTGTTGCTGATGGCGCAGGAGCTGTAAGACCTGCAGGCACCCTCGCTGCCGAGGCTGTTGCTGCCATAGAAGAAGCGGTAAATGAGACTACACATGCTACAACTGCAGAGGCAGCAGGCACATCTTCATATGCTTCTTATGACGTTAACGCAGTTCAGGGCGGTACTGGTGCAGACGCAGGAGTAGGAGCCACTGCTTCTGAGGATGTCACTACGATAGGTGATGGAGCCGTAGCTCTTTCTGATGCCCCAGCTGGCGCAGGAGAGGCTATAAGTGATGAAATCCCTGAAGATACAGAATTTGCTACAGGCGAGACTACAGTAGCAATTGCAGAGGAAGAGACAGCTCTTTCCATGGCAGC
The DNA here is from genome assembly GCF_017940685.1 of Butyrivibrio sp. Lineage (GTDB taxonomy): Bacteria > Bacillota > Clostridia > Lachnospirales > Lachnospiraceae > Butyrivibrio. The sequence goes on from NZ_JAGAYD010000273.1 coordinate 607, forward strand.
TGAGAGTAATACAGTTCCTGAAAAGAAGAGCTTCTGGTGGATCCTTCTCATAGCTATATTGGGTGTTACCGGTGAGAAGATGTACAAAGAGCATATGGAAAAGAAGAAAGAAAAAGAACTGACAGATACAAAGTAAAAACATCTAAATGTATTTAAGTAGATGACAACAGCTATTAGTGGGTACACTAAGACTGTTGTCATCAGCTTTATAGACTCTGGAAAACTGACTGGAGGAAATGTAATGTCCAATGGTCATCGGATAAGAAGCTTTTGATGGACCTGGGGGATGGGGTTAGTGGACCACTTTACAGATTAGAACGGAGAAGAGCAGTAATGATAAGTATTCTTTTCGTTTGCCACGGCAGGATTTGAAGATGAATGTATTGGTAAGCAAGAATCATTATAATATGGTATTGAACATGGTTATTTATACCTTGTTTATACCGAAGGCAAAACTACAAATCTGAAGACTATCTTGGATAAAACACGATGTGAAAAGCTGATTCTTGTTATATTGATCCTAAAGCTGTTAGCTTGACATTTAGACTTGAAATGTTATCATATAGTTACAGGTGAGTCCTACCTTAAGTGGAAACTATAACAGATAGTCCTCGCTGATAGCGTGGCTATAAAAAAGCTGTGTGTGTCAAAGCACGCGGCTTTTTTCTTGGAGATAAAATGGAACAATTAAAGCTTTATAATATAGATATGAAATACGTGAGGGATTTACATAATGCAGATGATCGTGTGGAATCTGTTTCTCCTCAGATTGGGAAAGAAAATAGGGTATTCATTGGAATAGTAGTTACACATAATGATAGAAAATATTGCATTCCTTTATCACATCCGAAAGAAAAACATAAAAACATGGCTAATAATGCTGAGTTACATAAAATAGAGGTTGAAGGAAAACTTATAGGTGTACTTAATTTCAATCTTATGATTCCAGTAACGGATGCGCAGTTAATACCTGTTGACTTAAAAATTCACGAAAATGATGCACAAGCCAAGAAAGCGTGGAAAAGACTTTGCATCAAAGAACTAAGTTGGTGCAGGAAAGAGGCAAACGAAAAAACTGTACGAGACAAAGCAAAAAACTTGTATTTCCTTTGTACCAAAGATAATAGTGAAAACGTATTTAAAGGGAAAAAGAGATGTCTAGATTTTAGAAAACTTGAAAAAGTCTGTGACAGATATAATAAAAAGCTTGAGGAAAAGCCAAAAAAGAAATAGGACTTCTGAGGGAGTCCTCTTTGTCTACAGTCTGACGCACACCGCTTTAGAGCGGTGTGCGTTTTTAGGTATCCATTTATTATTTAAGAGGTAAACCATTCGTATCTCTGAAGCTTCCGCCGGCGATTCTGATAATGTCTACAATCCAGCCTATTCCAAAAAGTCCCATAGTGAGAAGATATAGTACACCCATGCCTGCTTTTCCAACATAGAAATAGTGGCCGCCAAGATAACCAAGAAAAATACAAAGTATCATAGCTACAGTCTTGTTTTTTGATGATGTTGTAGGAATATATAGGTCATTTGCTGTAACCCATGTGTTGCCACAGCTCTTGCATACGCCAACAGTTTTGTGATAGCCTCGCGCACCTGTTGATTCGCGATTAAATGATATTTTACTGCTTCCGCAGTTCGGACAACACACACTGGCAGCTCCTGAATTGGATCCGGTGTTTTGATTGTTTTGTACAGTCCCATAATAATTGTTTATTATATTCACTGGCTGCTTAGGCATTTCTGTGCCACAGAAACTGCAAAAGGAACCGTTTACTTCAGCGCCACAATTTGGACATTTCATTGATGTAACCTCCCTGATACTTAATATAGTTAATTATAACACGTCTAATCATCAATAATATATACAAATATTGCTTGTTTTAGGGCTTTGTACGTACAATTACTCAAGCATATGATATACTTTTATATGTATAGAAATTGTGTAAGGAATGGAAGGATATGAGAAAAAGACTATTCCAAATAATAGAAGTTGGGGAAGAAAACGATAAGCTAAGTAGGGCTTATGATTTCTTCATGATGGCAACAATTATTATTAGTATTATTCCGCTTTGGTCCCATGAAGACGCACTAATATTCAACATCATTGACAAGATTACAGTGGTTATTTTTATTATTGACTACATTATGAGATTGTTAACTGCTGACCTGAAACTGGGAAGAGGAGCAATTTCTTTCTTACTTTATCCTTTTTCTTTAATGGCTTTGATAGATCTGTTGTCAATTCTACCATCTTTGACGGCTTTAAAGAGGGGATTTAGGCTGTTTAAGATTTTCAGATTAATGAGAACATTCAAGGTGTTCAGAATATTTAAGGCGTTCAGGTACTCAAAGAACATTACTATGATAGCAAACGTGTTTAGAAAGCAGAAAGATAGCCTGGTTGTTGTTTGTGGATTTGCTGTGGCGTATGTGCTGATATCGGCACTAGTTATATTTAATGCGGAGCCTGAAACCTTCCCTACGATGTATGATGCCATATACTGGGCAACAATATCATTAACTACAGTTGGCTATGGTGATGTGTATGCTACTAGCGCAGTGGGTAAGTTTATTACCATGATCTCTGCAGTTCTTGGAATTGCTATTGTAGCTTTACCAGCAGGGATAATAATAGCTGGGTATCAGGACGAACTAGAAGAAATCAAGAGGAAAAGAGAAGATTAAGATATGAGCGATTTAATAAAAATAGTAGTTTTACCTATGACAGTTGTCATTTTTATTATTGTTCTGATCTATGTAATCAAGGCAATCATAAGAAATCTAAGATTTAATCCGGAAGAAGTATCACTTAAAAATGGGTGGGTGAGATCCTGTTTTTATGATGAAGCACATTACCTTGTACAAAGAAAATTTAATATGCATGGAAAGCCAGTATATACCCAAAAAGGTGAATATAGGGCTAATTATATGAATGAAGTAAATAAAACAGCTAAAAGCATTTTGCATGAGTGCTGCGAAGGTAGTAGACTTAGCAGAGATTTTTGTGACTTTATATTGGAAGTATATCCGGATATTAAAAGAAAAGAATTACAGAGTGCGATTGCTGATTTTAGAAAAGATCGTTTCCGAGCTATGCAGGAAAACATGGATGATTTCTTGAATAGGTCAGAAACAATCACTCCAGAGGAGTTTTTTGAAATTAAGCAACAACAGAAAGGCGATGTTGTTGGAGTTTATATTATTCATAATGAAACTAATGATCAGTACTATGTTGGACAGGCTAAAAAGCTCTTTTTTAGGATTAATCAGCACTTTACAGGCCATGGAAACGGTGATGTATATGCCGATTACAAATATGGCGATGATTTTTCAATAAAAATAATCAGGCTTTCTGAGAGCGGATATGATGATATTGATCAACTCGAAAAAGATATGATAGAGAGATATCATGCATTTAGCGCTGGTTACAATAGAACATCAGGTAACAAGTAATATAACCCCAAATGTGACTTGAGCAGATTTTTTAGGGAGAAAGAGGATGAAAGTAGGACTAAGGACTCCATCTATTAAGAAATCTTTTAAAGCTAGGACGACCGGAAAATATAAACGTAAACTCAAAAGATTAGTTAATCCATTTTATGGCAAGAAGGGTATGGGATGGATAAAGAATCCTTCTAGAGCGCTCAAAAATAAGATATACCATAAGACAACTTTTTCAGCTAAACAAGCCGGATCATTATTATATTTCCTATTAGTAGCACCAATAAAATGGATGTTCATTATTATGTGGGTTGCTGTTAAATGGACTGCTATAGTAATGTTTTACATGATGAAATATATGCTATTAGGAATGGCATGGGTTTTTGTAGCTCTCTACAATGGAATTGTAAGCCTGGTGGAAATAATTATAAATGCTGGGCGAGAAGAGCCTCCGGTGAATGAAATTGAAGACAAAAATGAGCCTTTATGTATTGAGAATACGAAGGAGAGAATTAGTTCTAATTTTGAGAACATTACTCAGAACTGAGCTATAGAAGGTAGATAAAATATGAAATCAAGTGAAAAACGAGTATGGGGTATGCATACAAAGAATGATTATTTATTTCTGCATGAAAATGTTATTGCCATCGGATGGTATGAGATGGGAGATATGTCACTACTACCTCCTGACAGGGAAGCATTTCGAGAGAAAATGGCAGCAGCACTCCCTGAAAAGTCAAAAGCCTCCATTGCTACTATGAATGGTCAAGTATATAGGTTTGTCCATGAGGTCCAGGTAGGCGATTATATTGTTTTCCCTTCTAGCTCAGATAGAATGATTAACATTGGTGTTGTTGATGGACCATATTATTGTTTGACGGAGCTTCTTACAGGACCAGAGCAGTATCCTAATCGTCATAAGGTAAAGTGGCTTAAGCACATCCCAAGGACATACTTCTCACAAGGGGCCTTATATGAAGCGGGGGCTGCAATGTCTGTATTTTTGATAAAGAATTATGCAGATGAGTTTTTGTCTGCGTTAGACAAAGCTTTTGTAGGTACAAGTGAAGATGTTGAAAGTTCAGAAGATGAGACAGTGGCTGCAACTGCAGAGGATATTCAGGAGAACACCAAGGATTTTATTTTGAAAGAGTTAAGTCATCAGCTTAAGGGATACGATCTGGAAGAATTCGTGGCTGATCTTCTTAGGGCAATGGGATATAGGACTACTGTTTCACCTCACGGTGGTGATAGTGGTATTGATATTACTGCATATAAAGATGAGCTTCCTCCAAGAATCCTTGTGCAGGTAAAGAGCGGAGATGGTGATGTTAAGGAAACAACCATACAGTCTCTTAAAGGAGCTATGCGAGAGGGAGATTATGGTTTATTTGTGACCCTTGCCAACTATACTAAGAATGCTCAGAAGTACTTGGATAATACTCCTATTATTAGAGGCATAAATGGTTCAGAGTTGGTAAGCTTGATTTTGGATTACTATGATAATTTGAATGAGAAGTACCAGAAAATGATTCCACTTAAGAAGGTTTACATACCGGTAGCAAAGGACATCTAATGCTGTAAGATACAAGTACGTATATACTCATCTGGGATTGGATGATGCAAAAGAAGAAATGATCAGGATGGAAGAGCTTACCAGAGCCAGGATGAAATGAAAAAAGGAAGGCAAAGTTAAGCAGATTAGCCAGAAAATGTTTAGAGTTGTATAAGGAAGTAGCCAAGAACTACTTCCTTTTTTGCGCTATTCATGGACGAACAGAGTATGCTTAATGACGAGTATTGATGCCCATATGGTTGATATTAAAAGTAAAGAGTAAATCAGTAAATTAATAAATCCAATATATTGAATAGTTTGTAGAAATGTGGTGTTAACATCTTTTTTATTAATTGTCACCTTATATTCTTTATCTGAATCATAAAACTCATTATCACTTCCAAAACTCTCAAATCCAACTGAATCTACTTCTTTAAGAACACCTGATCGAGGGTCTATATACCCAATGATATCGTAGGTGCTATCATTTTTGTCTATATTAATCTTTAAATTCCAATAATAAACATCATTAGAATCCACGTTTTGAACCTCAACTAAATTAGTGACGGTAAATCCGTCAGGGGTAGCACTTCCACATAGACGTACAAAACAATAGACAACGGCCAGAAATGATATAAGCGGAAACCATTTTATATAGCTTTCTGTTATTAGTTTGTAATCCTTCCTCATGAAAGAAAAGATTATTCCTATAGAGAATAGACCACCCAAAAAAGCAATAATATATTCCATTGTAATGCTCCTCTCTAAAAATCTGTCCTATTCATATTTTAACAGAAAATCATTATCAAGAACTATGTGATTGTATATGGATGTTGGTCTGTAACGAAGGTTATCACCATATTAAATGGTGAACTCCGAATATCTCAGAATCAAAAACCTGCCATACTACTTTTTGACTACTTTTCATGTCCATGATTTTCCTAGATATTCGTAGTTATTACACAAACTGTGATATTATAGTTCTGTCACCGTGATATGTGAACACAATTTTTATCCCGCAACGGTGCGCATTACAGGGAATATCAAGGAATTTCAAGGAGCTATAATTAATGATAAGAATTTTATTCGTCTGCCACGGCAATATCTGCAGATCCACAATGTCTGAGTTTATCATGAAGGACATTGTAAGTAAGCAGGGGCTTTTGGAGCATTTTCATATAGAGTCAAGTGCGACTCATACTGATGAGATATGGAATGGAGTTGGAAGCCCTGTATATCCTCCAGCAAGGGCAAAGCTTCGTGAGCATGGTATAGGCACAGATGACAATGAGCTTGGAGTATCGCAAAAGCGGGCGAGACTAACGTCCAGGGGCGATTACGAGAAATTTGACTTTATAGTTGGAATGGATAGGGCTAACATGAGGGATCTGGAGAGGCTTTTTGGTGGTGATCCGGAAAAGAAACTTTACAAGATGCTGGATTTTACGGACAGGGATGGAGATGTGGCGGATCCCTGGTATACAGGAAACTTTGACGCTACCTGGAGGGACTGTTCCGATGGCTGCCATGGGCTTTTTAGGCAGATACTTACTGATCCTGAATATGCAAAAGAACTTTCAGATGCGGATACAGAAAATGTCTGGAATGACGATGAAAGAGAATTAGGCCTCATTCATGATGATTTTCCTAAGGGATAATAATTGAGGCTTTTCCGGGGAATAAAAAATAATTGAATAAATATTCAAATTGTGATAAGCTACTGACTATGTTTTTGGAAACTAAAATTTCAAAAACATTGCTAGTAGCTTATTTTATACGTGGTTATGGAAACTACATATTAAAACGTGGTACTTGTATCACGTAGTGAGGAGAGAAAAAATGGCAGTACGTATTGTTACGGATTCAGCAAGTGATATTTCTCAGGAACTGGCAAAGAAATGGGATATAACGGTTATTCCTTTAAATGTCAGATTCGGGGAAGAGGAATTCCTGGACGGAGTTACCCTAAGCGGCCCTGATTTTTACAAGAAGCTGGTAGAGACTGATGAAATTCCAAAGACCAGTCAGATATCTCCTTTTGAATATTCAAAGATATTCAAAGAGGCTGATGAAGCAGGAGATGAGCTTATCTACTTTTGTCTCTCTGCCGGAGTGTCAGGATCATATCAGAGTGCGTGCATTGCAGCTGAGGACTTCTCGGATAATATCCATGTCCTTGATACCAGGCAGTTCTGTATATCTGAGTACATAATTGTACAAAGGGCGGTAGAGATGCGCTCTCAGGGCATGAATGCTGAGCAGATACTTGAAAATATCAAGGAAGAGATGAAAAAAGCTCATGTCATTGCGGTGTTTGATACTCTTGAATATCTTAAGCTTGGAGGAAGACTTCCATCCGCAGCGGCTTTTGTGGGAAACCTCCTAATGATAAAGCCTGTTATAACTATTGAAAACGGAGAGGTTAAGGTTATTGGTAAGGCAAGAGGCTCCAAGAACAGTCACAACATGCTCATGGAGTTCGTAAAGAGCCACGGCGGGATAAACTTTGATAAGCCAATTTGTCTTGCGTATTCTGGCTTTTCAGATGAAATGCTAAAGAAGTATGTAGAGGATTCAAAAGCTCTATACGAAGGACATGAAGATAAGCTCCAGTACGCAGTAGTGGGAGCGACAATTGGAACCTATGCAGGTCCTGGAGCTATAGCTCTGGCATATTTTGAAAAAGACTAATCCAGAATGACATCCAAAATGTCATCAAAATCAATCTTGGTATTTACAATCTGCAGGATTCTGGCAGTCTCATCAAGTCTTGCCACCATTCCAGTAACCTTGAGGTACTCGTCTTTGTGAAAGTAGATTACTGATATGATCATACCTTTTTCTATCATATGCATCTTTTTATCGAGCTCTCTAAGTGAATCTTCGGAGAGCTCGATTTTGGGTACTATTATCTTTTCTTTTGCTGCGATAGCTTCATCCAGACCTACAACAGCCTTGAAGGGTAGAAACTGTGCAGCCCTCTTATCTGGAGGCATCTTTTGTCTAGCCATTGGCCTTGTGACCTCCTATCTGATTGTTGCGCTCCCTGGTGGTGGCGCCTTCCTCAAAACTGATTCCCTTAAGGATCGCATTTTTGCCAAACTTATTCTTGATCTCAAGAACAGCCTTCTGTACCTTCCTGTCTCTTTCGAGATTCTCTGCAGGCATAAAGAAGGAGTACTGCATGTATTCCTCGGGTACGACATTGTTGCATATTACATACATCCTACGGATCTCATAGGCTGGATTAACAATCTGCTGATAAAGCTCAGCTATCTTGGGGATAAGGATGCTGCTGGCATTGGTCTCGGTATCAAGGCTAAAGGTTCCGCTGACCACCGGAAGCATAGCACTCTTGGCATATCCCACATGAAGGGTAAAGGATTTGCTGACAAGTCCCTTGTCCACCATATCAAGGCACATTACGTCCATCATCTCCTTGGCGATGATGAGCCCTTTGTCAAAGCTATAGTCTGACATAAGGACCTGGCCCTGAGTAAGAGAGTGGGTTGTGCTGTGATAGGCCTTGATATCTGCAATGGTGACGCTCTCCCTGCCCCAGGCGTGGTCGATTAAAAGCTCTGCGTTGACACCAATGAGCCTGTATAAAAGATCTTCATCGCCTCTTGCAATATCACCCATGGTGCGCATACCGTAGGTCTCAAGCTTCCTTGCAATGCCGGGGCCCACGCGCCAGAAATCCGTAAGGGGTCTGTGGTTCCACAAGGTCTCAATATAGCTCTTTTCATCAAGCTCGCCTATGAAGTCGGGGGAGTGCTTGGCTGTGATGTCGAGAGCAACCTTGGTGAGATAGAGGTTGGAGCCTATGCCACAGGTTGCGCGGATATGGAGCGTGTTGTAGACGTCATCCATAATCCGCTTTCCAAGTTCTCTGGCAGTCATTTGATAGAGAGATAGGTAGTCTGTCACGTCCATAAAAGCCTCGTCAACAGAGTAAACGTGGATGTCGTCCTTGGATATGTACTTAAGGTAAATTGCATATATATCAGCAGAATAGTTGATATATAGCTGCATCCTGGGGACAGCCATGATGTAATCAATTCCATCCGGGATCTCAAAGACCCTGCATCTGTTCTTGACACCAAGAGCCTTCATTGACGGTGAAACTGCAAGACAAATAGTCTTGTCAGTCCTCTCGGGGTCAGCTACGACAAGATTGGTGGTCATTACATCAAGGCCTCTTTCTGCACACTCAACGGAGGCATAAAAAGACTTGAGATCTATGCATATGTAAGTCCTTTGTTTATCCAGTCCCATAAATATATTATACGAACGCCTGTTCGGTTAGTCAAGATGCGAATAAATCTCTAAAAGTACCTTAAATATGGTAAAATAATAAAAGATTTTTAAATAAAGAAAAACCGGTGTTGGGAGGTGTTTCATGTTAAAAGATAACAAGATCTGGATAGCCAATAACGAAGCAGGGGAGAATATTTTTCTTTTGCCTAAGATGGCCAATCGCCACGGCCTTATTGCTGGAGCTACCGGAACTGGTAAGACAGTGACACTGAAGGTTTTAGCAGAATCTTTTAGTGACATGGGAGTTCCTGTGTTCCTTGCTGACGTAAAGGGCGATCTTTCAGGAATGGTCCTTGAGGGCGAGGATAATGAGAACATGCAAAAGCGCATTCAGAAGTTTGGACTTTCTGAAGCAGGCTTTAAATATCAGAAGTACCCTTCGGTATTCTGGGATGTGTTCGGTAAGAAAGGTATTCCTCTTAGAACTACAGTTTCAGAGATGGGACCACTTCTTTTATCAAGGATCCTTGGACTTAACGACCTGCAGAGAGATATCCTGTCCATAGCATTTAAGATTGCTGACGATGAGGAACTTCTCTTAGTAGATACAAAAGACCTTAAGGCTATGCTCAACTATATCTCCGAGAACAATAAGGAGTTTGCTGCAAGCTACGGTAATATCAGCAAAGTATCGATTTCAGCCATCATGAGAGCTATTGTATCTCTTGAAATAGCGGGAGCAGAGGACTTTTTCTTTGAGCCTGCCCTTGATATCAAGGACTGGTTTACCACAGGTGAGGGCGGAAAGGGAATGATCAACATCCTTGATTCCACCAGTCTTATCAATAACGGAACTCTCTACGGCACATTCCTTTTGTGGATGATGTCTGAGCTGTTTGAGACTCTTCCTGAAGTGGGAGATCTCGACAAGCCCAAGATGGTATTCTTCTTTGACGAAGCCCACCTTTTATTTAAAGACACCCCTAAGCTTCTTATGGATAAGATCGAGCAGGTAGTGAAACTCATAAGGTCAAAGGGTGTTGGTATTTACTTCGTAACCCAGAATCCAAGGGATATCCCTGACGGCGTTCTGGCACAGCTTGGAAACAAGGTACAGCACGCACTCCATGCTTACACACCTTCTGATATGAAGGCAGTAAAGGCTGCTGCTGAGTCCTTTAGAGAAAATCCTGCATTTAACACGGCTGATGTCATACAGGAGCTTGGAACTGGTGAAGCTATCTGCTCATTCCTTGATGAGACCGGAACACCAACCATGTGTGAGAGAGTATTTATCCTGCCACCTCAGTCCTATATGGGTGGAATTGATGATGCCACAAGGGAAAGAGAGATAAAGGGCAGCACTCTTTACACCAAGTACTACGAGCCTTCTGATCCTGATTCAGCCTTTGAATTCCTTGAAAGAAAGGGCGTTGCTGACGCCAAGGCCAAGGCAGAGCTGGAAGCCAAGGAAGCTGAGCGCAAGGCAAAAGAGAAGGAAGAAGCCGCAGCAGCTAAGGCAGCTGAAAAAGAAAAAGCTGCAGCCGACAGAAAGAGAAAGCAGACCGCAAAGACCATTGGTAATTCTGTTGCTGGAACTGTTGGAAGAGAAGTTGGTAAGACTGTTGGCGGAACCTTTGGCAAATTTGGAAAGACCCTTGGAGGAAATCTTGGAGCGAGTCTTGGAAGAGGAATCCTGGCTACATTCTTTAAGTCATAAATAAAAAATTACAACAAAATAAAAGACATTTATCGCCTATATAGTGTGCGTGAAAACACCAGACACTATATAGGCGATTTTTTGTGCAAACCCGCATAAACTTTAGACTTTTTTTATTCAAAACATTGAAAAAACCTATTGTTAAAGTGAAAAAAGTGCTTTATAATGGTTTCAGGTGGTAAAAAGTGTCAAAAAGTGGTAATAAGTGGTAGATAAGTGGGAACAGCATTCAAAGGTGAATACAGTCATTCCATAGACGCAAAGGGAAGGCTCATAATTCCAGCTAAGTTCCGTGAACTTCTCGGCGAGCAATTTGTGGTAACCAAGGGGTTTGACGGATGCCTTTTTGTGTTTGCTGAAGAAGGCTGGGAGCAGTTCGAGGAAAAGCTCCAGGCGCTTCCAATGGATAAGCCAGAAGCCAGAATGCTTGGACGTTTCTTTATCGCAGGTGCCATTGATGCTGAAGTAGACAAGCAGGGCAGAATCCTTTTACCACAAAACCTTCTGCAGCACGCCAAGATTGAGAAGGAAGCAGTTATCGCAGGTGTTGGTAACAGAGCTGAAATCTGGAGCAAGGCTGAGTGGGAGAATGCAAGCACCTTTGATGACATCAATGGAATTGCAGCCAAGATGAGTGAGTACGGTCTTAGCATTTAAGCCTGGAGGCATGAAGATGGAATTTAAACATTATTCAGTGCTCCTTCAGGAGTGCATAGACAATCTGAATATCAAACCGGATGGCATATATCTGGATGGAACCCTTGGGGGCGGCGGTCATTCTTTTCACATAGCTGAAAAGCTCTCAGATAAGGGTCACCTCTACGGGGTGGATCAGGATGCAGATGCCATAGCAGCAGCCAGTAAGAGACTGGAAGAATTTGGAAGCCGCATAACTGTTATCAGAGACAACTACGAAAATGCAGTTACAAGGCTTAAAGAGCTGGGAGTTACAGGAGTTGACGGAATACTGCTTGACCTTGGAGTTTCATCATTCCAGCTGGACAACGCAGACAGAGGCTTTACTTACAAGGAAGATGTTCCTCTGGACATGCGAATGGATCAGAGAATGGAGCTTACAGCCAGGGATATAGTCAATGATTATTCAGAGGCTGAGATCTTTCATATAATAAGAGACTTCGGCGAAGATAAATTTGCCAAGAACATTGCCAAGCACATATGTATTGAGAGGGCCAAGGCTCCAATCGAGACCACAGGTCAGCTCAATGACATAATAAAGGCTGCGATACCAGCCAGGATGAGGGAAAAGGGAGGTCATCCTTCCAAGAGAACTTATCAGGCTATCAGGATCGCGCTGAACAGGGAACTGGATGTGCTTCAAAACTCCCTGGATGGATTCATTGATTTTTTAAATCCAGGCGGAAGGCTCTGTGTTATAACTTTCCACTCTTTGGAAGATCGGATCACCAAAAACAACTTTAAGACCAACGAAGATCCTTGCATCTGCCCGCCGGAATTTCCGGTATGTACCTGCGGCAGGAAGTCAAAGGGCAAGGTGATAACAAGAAAGCCAATACTTCCCAGCGAAGAAGAGCTTTCACAAAATAAGAGATCCCAAAGCGCAAAGCTAAGGGTATTTGAAAAAAGCTGATAAGAAAGGAGAATGAACATGGCAAGCGAATACATCCGCGGTACATCTGTTAGAAAACCAAATAGAGCGCCTTCAGGAAGACCTGTCCATGTTCAGGAACCTTCAAGAAAAAGAAGACACCACATGAGCCTTGGATATCTTTTATTCCTCTCATTGGCTATGGCTCTCATGGTTGGAACGCTGGCATGGTACATCTCACTCCAGTCACAGATCACCAGCAGCGTAAAAAATATCGCAACTTTGGAAAGTCAGTTAAATAATTTGAAACAGGACAATGATGAGGCGTATAATAGAGCAAGTGGCAACGTGGATCTGGATGAGATAAAGAGGATCGCGATCCAGGAATACGGCATGACTTATGCAACTGAGGGGCAGATAATCACTTACTCTGATGGCGGCGGCAACGACTATGTAAGGCAGCTGGCACCAATCCCTGAGGTGGCTAAGAACTAGTATTTATATGCCACGCCAAGTGTTTTAGAAGGGTAAGTAATTTGGTTAGATGAAAAAAAGGAAATCTGGGAACAGTCAGAAGTTCACTATAGGAATGAAGAAAAAGCTGGTAGTGCTGTTTGTACTTGCACTACTGGCTTTCGTTGGGTTAGGGGTCAGGCTTATCCTCATAACCAAGAATAACGGCGAGGAGTACGAAAAACAGGTGCTGTCGCAGCAGCAGTACGACTCCACAACTCTGCCATTTCGGCGAGGAGAAATACTGGATGCCAATGGCACGATCCTTGCCTACAGCGAGAAAGTATATAATGTAATCCTTGATGCCAAGCTTCTTCTAAGGAGCGATAAGTATCTTGAGCCAACGATCAGGGCTTTAGTAAAAGAGTTTGGCCTTGATTCAGGTGAGATCAGGCAGTATCTTGCAGAGCATCCTACATCTCAGTACTACATTCTTGCAAAAAAGCTTCCTTATGATGAAATAAAGAATTTTCAGGACATGATAACTCCGGGTATGGAAGGGTATGATGCCAATATCCAGGGCGTGTGGTTTGAGTCAAGCTATATCAGGAAGTACCCAAATGGGTCACTGGCCTGCGATGTCATCGGATTTACTTCTGGCGACAACAACGGAATGTACGGCCTTGAGGAATACTACAACAACACACTGTCAGGAACTATGGGCAGAGAGTATGGATACCTTGACGAGGATTCAAACCTTGAAAGAACAACAATTCCTGCAACAGATGGTGACAATATCATAACTACTATTGATGGCAATCTTCAGAATATAGTAGAGAGGCATCTTCAGGAATTCAACGATACCTATGCCAATAACTTCCGTGAGGGCAACGGCGCCAATAACGTGGGCTGCATCATGATGGATGTCAACACAGGCGAGATACTGGCAATGGCCAGCTATCCAAAGTTTGACTTAAATGACCCGAGAAATAAATCAGCTCTTATCGGAATGCCTGCAGTAGATGAAAAGGGCAATAAGGTCAAGGGTGAATCTGTATTTGACTCTGGTGTATATATCACAGAGGAGATGCTTTCGGACTTTACAGATGAGCAACTTTATCAGAATTATAATGCTCTTTGGAAGAATTTCTGTATTTCCGATACCTATGAGCCAGGATCTGTCGCTAAGCCTTTTACAGTAGCTACAGGAATTGAATCTGGCTCAATAACAGGTAATGAGGTCTACAACTGTAAGGGATTTCTTGAAGTTGGCGGATGGGAGATCAAGTGCCATAACACTTACGGTGATGGCGCTGTTTCAGTCCAGAGAGGAATTGAGATATCCTGTAACGTTGCGATGATGTACATTGCACAGGCTACAGGCGTCAGCACTTTTACCAAGTTCCAGAAAGACTTTGGATTCGGCCTTAAATCCAACATTGACCTAGCGGGAGAGGCCAGAACAGAGGGACTTACCTACAAGGCTTCAGATATGACTTCTACTGACCTTGCAACTAACTCCTTTGGACAGGGCTTTAATATTGACATGATCGAGGGAATTACCGGATTCTGTGCGCTTATTAACGGCGGCTACTACTATGAGCCTCACGTGGTGAAAAGGATTGTCTCCTCAAGTGGAGCAACCATCAAAAATGTAGAGCCAAGAGTCCTTAGACAGGTAATATCCCAGAGTACATCTGATAAGATAGTAGAGTTTTGTAACACCGTTGTATCTGGACCTAATGGTACTGGTAAAACAGCCCGTCCAGCAGGCTACATGATAGGTGGTAAGACTGGAACAGCCCAGACTCTGCCCCGTGGAAACCGTCAGTATGTTGTATCCTTCATGGGATATGCTCCTGCTGATGACCCTGAAATAGCTATTTACGTTGTAGTAGACAGGCCAAACGCCAGATATCAGGACGATGCCAAGTTTGCTACCAGAATTGTAAGAGCAGTGCTGACAGAGGCGCTCCCTTACCTTAATTACCCAATGACAGAGCCTCTTAGCGAAAAAGAACAGGCAGAGCTTGAAGAACTCAGAGAAAAGATGATCACTTCTGCAGTTGCAACCACCGAAGAAGGCGTGGAAACCACTGAGGAGGGTGCTGAAGAAACACCGGAAGAAACTCAGGCAGAAGAGGAAACTACTGAGGAAGAAACGCAGCAGTCTTCAATTTGGGAGACATTTGACGTTGACTCATCAACGGGGTATTATATTGACCCGAATACAGGTGATTATATCGATCCATCTTCAGGACATGCTTTTGGAGGAGATGATCTGCCGGATTTCAGCGGAGAAAACACTGATTCTTCCATATTTGAAAGCGTTGAAAATGGCGGCAACTAATTATTGGAGATTTTTAAAATGAACGACTATTGTATGAGGACTCTGCTTCCTGCACTTTTATCTTTTGTTATTGCGGTGCTTATTGGACCGAAGGTCATTGAGATCCTTAGAAAATTAAAAGCAGGACAGACCGAGAGAGAAGAGGGACTTGAATCTCATCAGAAAAAGACTGGTACACCAACCATGGGCGGAGTCATATTTCTTTTGCCAGTTGTTGTAATTGGAATATTCTATGGGGCATCGCACAAGGAAGTTATTCCTGTTCTGATCCTTACGATTGGTTTTGGGATAATCGGATTTATCGATGACTATATCAAGGTTGTAAGAAAGCAAAACTTAGGCCTTCGTGCATGGCAGAAGATATTGGGACAGCTCGTAGTAACCATTCTCTTTTCAGTTTATGTAGAGACCTTTACTGATATATCTCTTGCCATGAAAGTTCCTTTTACAAGCATTGTTCTTGATTTTGGGATCTTTAATATTCCTATTTTGTTTTTTATAGCACTTGGTACTGCCAACGGAACTAACTTTACAGACGGAGTTGACGGACTTTGTGCTTCAGTTACTGCAGTAGTTGCTGCGTTTTTTGCAGTGGCAGGAATGCACTACGGAGCTACTGGTGCAGAAGTAATGTCCAGCGCCATGGTAGGAGCACTGCTTGGCTATCTGGTTTACAATGTATACCCTGGCAAGGTAATGATGGGAGATACAGGATCCCTTGCTATTGGCGGTTTTGTGACAGGAATAGCTTATGTTATGCAGATGCCAGTTTTTATTGTAATTGTAGGATTTATCTATGCCTTTGAGGTTATTTCTGTGATCCTTCAGGTTTCATACTTTAAGATCACTCACGGAAAGAGAATTTTCAGAATGGCACCTATCCACCATCATTTCGAGAAGGGCGGATGGTCTGAGACAAGGGTGGTAAACGTCTTCACAACAGTGACAATACTGCTTTGTCTCATAGCATATGTAGGACTATAACGCAGAATATTTAGTGCATTAAGATAAGAGGAAGAAAAGGATATGACAGCTGATTTAAAGGGAAAAAGAGTTCTTGTAATTGGTTCAGGTCTTTCTGGAGTGGGTTCTGTTAAGCTCCTTGATCAGATTGGGGCGCTTCCTGTTATGCTGGAAGAAAACACCAAGGTTACTGAGGAAGACATCAGAAAAAAGCTCTATGAAGAGGACAGGGACAAGACTGAGATCATAATTGGCGAGATAACAGATGATACACTCAGGTCAATTTCGCTTGTGGTGCCAAGCCCGGCTGTTCCACTGGATTCACCTACAGTGATGCGTATCAAGGCTCTTAATATTCCTATCTGGAGCGAAATCGAACTTGCCTATAACTTCTCTAAGGGAACCATGGTTGCCATCACTGGAACCAATGGCAAGACCACAACCACCACTTTGGTTGGCGAGATCATGAAGGCTCACTATGAGTCAGTGTATGTTGTAGGCAATATTGGAGTTTCCTTTGCGGAAAATGCACTGGGAATGAGGGATGACACAGTTATTGTTGGAGAGATAAGTTCATTCCAGCTGGAGGCTGTGGACAATTTCCACGCCAAGGTATCAGCAATCCTCAACATTACTCCGGATCATTTAAACAGACATCATACCATGGAGTGCTATGCCTCCATGAAGGAAAATATCACTAACAAACAGACTGCAGAAGACACCTGTGTTCTTAACTACGACAACGAGTACACAAGGAATTTTGGGAAAAGATGTCCCTCAAAGGTTGTATTCTTTTCAACCAAAGAGGAGCTTAAGGACGGCTTTTTCCTTGATGGCGACAACATAGTCATGGCCAACGGCGGATCTAAGACTGTTATTATGAACATCCATGACATGAATCTTGTGGGACTTTGCAATGTGGAAAACGTCATGGCGGCTATAGCAATGAGCCTTGCAATGGGAGTGCCTCTTTCAACAATCCTTGAAGTAATAAGGAATTTCAAGGCAGTTGAACACAGGATTGAGTTTGTAGCCACAAAGAGAGGCGTGGATTATTACAACGATTCCAAGGGAACCAACCCTGATGCTGCTATTCAGGGCATCAAGGCTATGAGCAAGCCCACAATCCTCATTGGCGGCGGATATGATAAAGGCAGTGAGTACGACGAGTGGCTTGAGTGCTTTGGGGATACAGTAAAGCTTCTGGTGCTTATTGGACAGACAAAAGAAAAGATCGCTGAATGCGCTAAAAAACACGGATTTACAAACTATGTCTTTAAGGACACCTTTGAGGAAGCTCTTGAGTTTTGTACTGAGAGTGCGCAGCCTGGAGATGCAGTGCTTCTTTCTCCTGCATGTGCCAGCTGGGATATGTTCCCAAGCTATGAAGTAAGGGGCAAAAAATTCAAAGAATATGTAAATAAGCTGGCCGAATAAGGCTAAAGAATAAAAGATATTTGTTGTGAGGGGAACTTTGTGAGAGCAGGAATCTTAAGACGCGAAAGAGAAGAGTCTTATATTGACTACAGTTTGATATTTATCATTCTGTTCCTTTTGGCGTTTGGCCTTATCATGCTTTATTCTACAAGTTCATATGAGGCAGCTCTTGATTATGGTGATTCTGCCTATTATTTCAAACATCAGTTGTTCCCAACAATCCTGGGCCTTGTTGGCATGATGGTAATGTCTTACATTCCCTACAAGGTGCTGTCAAGACTGGCAATGCCTATCTATCTTGCAGCTGCAGCGCTTCTTATACTGATCATTCCCTTTGGTAAAACAGTAAATGGTGCCAAGAGATGGCTCATCATCATGGGCGTATCCATACAGCCTGCAGAGGTTGCCAAGGTGGCAACCATCATATTCACAGCAACTATCATTATTAAACTTAAAAGAAATCTCATGAGCTACAAGGGATTTGGAGTAGCCCTGCTATTCCCGCTGATCCTTGCAGGAATGGTTTATGGCATCACAAGGAACCTGAGCTCTGCCATAATCATCATGGGAATCACAGTTGTTATGCTGTTTATTTCAACTCCTGGATACAAGAGATATATCATTGCGGCAGTAGCTCTGCTTGGAATAGTGGCACTTCTTGTTATACTGATCGCCAATTCTGACCAGACCAGCGGTATGAACTACCGTTTTGAGCGAGTACTAGCATGGCTTGACCCCAATGCTCACGCTTCAGGAAAAGGATTCCAGACACTTCAGGCTCTTTATGCCATAGGTTCAGGCGGAGTATTTGGAAAGGGCCTTGGAGAGAGCATGCAGAAGATGGGATTTATCCCAGAGGCCCAGAATGATATGATTTTTTCCATTATCTGTGAAGAATTGGGGCTTTTTGGCGCCATAGCAGTTATGCTTATGTTTCTTCTTCTTATCTGGCGTCTTATGATAATTGCAAACAACGCTCCTGATATGTTTGGAGCTTTACTGGTAATTGGAGTTATGGGACACATTGCAATTCAGGTTATTCTGAATATTGCCGTTGTAACCAACACCATACCCAATACAGGAATTACACTTCCCTTTATCAGCTATGGCGGTTCTGCCGTTATCATTCAGCTGGCTGAAGTTGGAATAGCCCTGAATGTGGCAAGAAATATAGGCAGAGAATAAAGTATATGGCAAAGAGGAAAAAGAGATACAAAAAAAGGGGAGAAAATCCTCTGATAATAGTTGGCAGGACCATTGCTGATCATAAGAGCATATACATAATACTTGGAGTACTTTTGGCCTTTCTTATCATTGGGGCAGTGGCTATCAAGTATATTGCAGATAATTACACCATCACCAATATATATGTTACGGGAAACACTCATTATACAAATGACGAGATCATAGACATGGTCATAACGGACGGCCTTAGCCATAACTCAATGTACCTGTCCATGAAATACAGGGACAAGAGCATAGAGGGAGTGCCTTTCATCGAAAAGATGGACGTGGATATAGTATCTCCGGATACTGTCAGGATCAATGTCTACGAGAAGGCTGTGGCTGGATATATAGCATATCTTGGCAGATACATGTACTTTGACAGAGATGGAATTGTGGTTGAGAGCTCTCTTGAGGCTTCTGATACAGTGCCTCAGGTTATGGGTCTTTCCTTTAACTACTGCATAATGCACGAGAAACTCCCAATAGAGAATCAGGATGTTTTTGAAGAAATACTTGATATAACCCAGCTTCTTGCCAAGTATCAGCTTGGGGCAGACAGAATCTTTTTTGACAGCGAGTACAATGTGTACCTGTATTTCGACGAAATTGAGGTAAGTCTTGGCACAGAAGAGTTTATCGACGAGAAAATTATCCAACTTCAATATATCCTTCCAGAACTTAGTGGAAAAAAAGGAATTTTGGAGATGAAAGATTTTGACGACGATACAAAAAACATCACTTTTGAAGAGAAAAATCAGTAAATTGTCAAGCGAATTGTAAACATTTTATTAAAAAATATTGGTTGAAAATCGAAACAA
>NZ_JAGAYD010000274.1 GCF_017940685.1 Butyrivibrio sp.
ACACACTTTATTTTGAAAAAATATAAAGACCACGGAACGATCCTTACTAAAAAATATGAAGATACAAGGGAGATAGTTTCACCATGAGAAATCCCATAGGAAAAAAGGTGGTTGACATAAAGCCATCTGGAATAAGAAAGTTTTTTGATATTGTTCTGGAGACAGAAGGCGCAATATCCCTTGGTGTTGGTGAGCCGGATTTTGACACTCCCTGGCATATAAGAGACGAGGGTATTTACTCTCTTGAAAAGGGAAGAACCTTCTATACTTCAAATTCAGGACTTAAGGAGCTTCGTACTGAGGTTTCCAATTACATAAAAAGAACCCAGGGAGTTACCTACGATCCTTTAAAAGAGATATTTATCACAGTAGGTGGTTCAGAGGCTATTGATCTTGCCCTCAGAGCCATGATAGATGAGGGAGATGAGGTCCTTATCCCTCAGCCCAGCTACGTATCCTATGAGCCCTGCGCCATCCTTGCTGATGCAGTTCCTGTCATAATTGAGCTAAAAGAGGAAAATGAATTCAGGCTTACAGCTCAGGAAGTTCTTGAGAAGGTAACAGATAAGACCAAGATCTTAGTGCTTCCTTTCCCTAATAACCCAACTGGAGCTATTATGGAAAAGAAGGACCTTGAAGAGATTGCCAAGGTAGTCATCGAAAAGGACCTTTATGTAATTTCAGACGAGATCTATGGCGAACTTACTTATAGTGGCAAGCATGTATCTATTGTGTCCCTTCCTGGAATGAAGGAGAGAACGATCCTCATAAACGGCTTTTCCAAGGCATATGCCATGACTGGATGGAGACTTGGATACGCCTGTGGCCCGGCTAAGATAATGGAGCAGATGATCAAGATCCATCAGTTTGCCATCATGTGTGCTCCAACTACCAGCCAGTATGCTGCTGTAGAAGCCCTTAAAAACGGCGATGATGATGTTGCCATGATGCGTGAGCAGTACAACCACAGAAGAAGATATCTTTTAAATGAGTTTGAAAGAATTGGTCTTCCTTGCTTTGAACCATATGGAGCATTCTATGTGTTCCCCTGCATCAAGAAGTTTGGCATGACCAGCGACGAGTTCTGTACTAGGCTTCTTAAGGAAGAAAAGCTTGCAGTTGTTCCAGGAACAGCCTTTGGTGACTGCGGAGAGGGATATATAAGAGTTTCCTATGCTTATTCTTTAGAAAACCTTAAAGCTGCCATGGAGAGACTTGAGAGATTCATCAGTAAACTGTGATAATAAAATAGTAAGAGCCCGGCTATTATTGATGATAGCCGGGCTCTTTTGATCAGGTTTAGTCGATCTTTGTAGGATAGATGTTGGTTTCAAAGAATTTATTGAATCCCTGCCATCCAGGAGTTGTGACATTCTGAAGTATTTCTGTGAAGGTCTCCATCTTGGCGTCAGTGTTGTCAGCAAGGTTTAAAGCTACCGCCTCCATAAGAGCTGGTTTTTTTGGAGATCCGTACTCAAACTCTCCGTGGTGAGCCAGAATGCAGTGCTGAAGCTCCTGCTTTAAGAGTTCAGGAAATCCTTCAATGCTTCTTGCTTTTTCGCCAACCATTTCGCAGCCCATGACGATGTGACCAAGGAACTGCCCCTGGTCTGTGTAGTCATTTACTGGGAAAAGAGAAAGCTCCCTGGTTTTTCCTATGTCGTGGCAGATAGCTGCTGTAAGAAGGAGATCTCTTTTGAGCATTGGGTAAGCTGATGCCATGTAATCACACATTTTTGTTACGCTTAAAGTATGCTCGAGAAGGCCACCAATAAAGCTGTGGTGGACAGTTTTTGCTGCGCTTGATTTTCTGAAGGCCTCTACGAAGGCTTTGTCGTTTACAAAGAAATCTTCAAGAAGTTTTTTAAGGTAAGGGTTTTCTATGGTTCCTATGATCCCAAGGAGCTCTTTGTACATCTGATCGTTATCTTTTGAAGAAACAGGAAGGAAGTTCGAGAGGTCATACTCGCCTTCTCTGCACTTTCTTGCTCTTTTGATGTTTACCTGAAGGGCTCCGTTAAAGCTTGTGATCTCACCAAAAACATCGATGCAGTCAGTTGCATCAAACTCGTCAATGCCAGCGCCGCCTGGCTCCCAGACCTTGGCGTCTACAGTTCCTGTCTTATCCTGGAGGATGACTGAATAGTATTCCTTGCCGTTTTTAGTGGTGGCAGCCTGTTTGTGTTTACACATGTAGATGTCGGCTACCTTTTCTCCAGGGATAAAGTCTTTGATAAATTTCATAAAAAACCTCGATTCTATTTTGTTTCTATATTAGTTATGGGTTGCGCTGGTAAGTGTAATGTCTATATCCAGCTCCACATAATCATTCGGTGCCTGTCTTAGTACAGTAACTGATATTACATCATCAGGGGCACAGGCTGCAAGTTTTGAAACCAGCTGCTCGTAAGAAGAAATCTCAGTTCCAGCGATTGAAGTGATGATATCACCACTCTGGATACCTGCCATCATTGCAGGAGAGTTCATCTCAGTGGTAGTTATGTAAGCGCCCGCAGGTATATTCATGGACACCTGTATGTCATTTGGAATTGTTGTTCCGTGAATGCCAAGGTAAGCCCTGTTGCGGCCATTTGAAAGGTCTTCAAAAAGAGACTTAAGCTCCGTGATTCCTATTGCACAGATATGATTCTCCAGTTCATCGGAATTGTAGGACATATCGATCATGCCTATTACCTGGCCGCTTAAGTTGGCAATGACACCGCTTCCGTTTGTACTGCCGTAGATGTCGGTGGTAAGAAGCTTATAGTATGAATCCTCAAGACCAAGAGCTGTCTTTTCTGAAGTGATGATGCCATAGGCGATTGAGCCTTGTATTCCAAGAGGGCTGCCAACTGCTATGACAGGAAGACCTGTAAGTGAACCTGAATTGGAGCTTCCAAGTGATGAGGTAGATACTTTGTCTCTTGTGGTGTCAGAAAGATCTGCTCTTTTAACGCTAATGACGCTAAGGCCGGTTACATCATCTATAAGGCTCAGTTCAGCTGTAGTCACTGACCCGTCGAAGAAAGTAACTCTTATGGTTTCTGCATCGGTGATGGCGGCAGCTGGCAGTGCAATATAATAGTTTGAGCCGTTTGTTGCAATGATGACACCTGAAGTAGAACCGCTGCTCTCAAAGGACTCGCTGAACCAGTTGGTGTCACTGGAAAGAGCTGTAACAGTAACTATGCTGCGGCTTACTTCTGTTGAAACTTCTTTAAGTGAAGCCATCATCTTGCTGTAATCTAAAGCATCGAAAGAATATGAAGCGATAGCCTCATCAATTTGATCCTTCTGGGCAGACTCAAAATTCTCTGCTTCCACAGCAGCTATTTCGTTTTCCACTGCGAACATCTCCTCGGGAGTAAGTTCGTCCTGAACATTTTCCTCCGGGAGAGAAATCGCTTCCGGTTTTTCCTCAGGGTAGAGCTGGTCGGAAAAGACAGGCTGGAGTAAAAGAAATGTGAAACACGCCACTATACCAAATATGATCGCTAAAAAGAAAGTGATGGCAGTACGCCGAAGGAGCTTCTTTCTGTTTATAGGGCGCTGCTTTATCTTTTCGCTGATAAAACCGGTATCGGCAAGCTTGTTGTTGTTTTCATCTGTGTTTGATGCCATTGGATCCCCCTTAGCCAAAAACATTACATACATTATAGTATAGCTTACTGGCTAAAACTAGACAAATACTAGTCATGGAGCGCTTTAAATGATAAACTGTAATTTGGATTAT
>NZ_JAGAYD010000275.1 GCF_017940685.1 Butyrivibrio sp.
GCAAAGAGAAAGCATCCCCCTTCCCAGCCGTCCACTTCATTGTCATCGCCACATTCCCTGAAATAATCGATAATATCCTTTTCATCAAGGCTGGAAATAAGGCGGGCGCCGTGCTCAAGGTGCAGCTCCACATCTGACTTAAGACGCAAAGTCCCTGAAAGGAAACGCCCTGCAGGTATCAGCACTCTTCCGCCTGTAGAACTGCAGTCATCAATTGCTTTTTGTATGGCAGCGGTGCACTTTGTCTCTCCGTCAGACACAGCGCCATAGTCTAAAATGTTATAGACCATTGTATCTGTATAATTCCTTTCCTTCTAAGTCAGTTTCAAGCCTTACGCCTCTGTCAAAGCAGCAGATCTGTCTGTCATCTATAAATGCATAAGCCTTTTCCTTAACATGCTCAAGCTTATAGACATGGCCATTTAAATACTGTTCATAGTAGCCGGTGCTTTCTTTTACACTGCTCCAGATCAGCCTGTCCCTAAGGGCCACAACTCCATACATCCTGCTGATATACTCTAGTACTGCAAGCATGGCCGGTCCATATGCATCCTGATTTCCATCAACGCCTTCAAGTGATGGTTTCATGGTAAAGGGGTCATACTGCTGAACAAAAATGCAGTCCTCTCCTATTGCCTCAAAGAGCTTTCTTCCAAGCTTTGGGATAAGGTCATAATAGCCATAATTTTCCAGGGCTGTTATGGCTCTTTGATAGGTAAGGGCCTGAGCCTGTCCGCTCCAGTTGTTTACATTCTCATTTCTGTATAAAGGATCTGAAACAGAAACCGATGGAAGCGGCATCTTTGTCCAGAACTCTTTTTCATTTAAGAGATGCTCACTTACAAACCTCTTTGCATCCTTAGGAAACATACTCTTCCAGTACATCATCCTGAGATTATTGTGGATAAGCGTATCCATCTTTTCATGCTTATTGTTCCTGTCAAAGAAGGCTCCTTTTTCCTCATCCCACAGAATGTCACGGATTCTTTTCTTAAGCTCATCCGCATCCTGCCTGTGGCGGTCAGAGAGCTCTTTATCGCCCTTTATCTCAGCGATCTCAGCCATGGCATCCCTGGCAGCATAGGAATAACTCATAAAATCCATCGAAGCCATGGGCACAACTTCAAAGCCCTTGGGCGGCTCATCGCTCTCCCAGTAATCAGGCGCATCGCCGTATCTTACAGCGTTGTCCTCTCCGGTGTCATATTTACACCAGCTCTCAAGACATCCGTCATTGTCTGAGTCACGGACTTTCCACAGGTACTCATCATATTTTTTTAGCACTTCATAGAGCTGATCAAGGTAAGCAGGATTTTTTCCTGTCATGTAGTAAACATCAAGGGCAGGACCGGGAAAACAGAACCCCTGAAACTTGTCGTACTGGGGAACCACCGCATCTTTCACGCACTCAATGCTTCCAGGAAGCCTTCCATCGCTTCTTTGATTGTCCATGAATATTTTCTGATTGTTTAAGGCTACTTCGAGATTTCTTTTCCCATACATGGCACCGCCCATGGGCTGGGTCTCGATCCACACCTTGTTGTAGCCGCCGCCCTCAATAAGGACGTTTCTTCCGGCAAAAGACTTAACGTTGAGCCTGCACTTTTCTTCCGCAGAGTCAAAAAGCTTTTGCAGAAGTCTATCTGAAATCTTAAAAACTACTTTAGTTTCTTCCATAAAATCATCCCTTCAGGCCACTTGTTCCAATGCCCTCAACAAGGTACTTGTTGAAGAACAGGAAGATTAAAAATACAGGAATAAGTGACAGTGTGGACATGGCGAACATTGCTCCATAATCTGTAACTGACGCAGAGTCTGCAAAGAGCTTGATGGCGATCGATGCCGTGTAGGACTGAGGTCTTGACAGGTAAAGCAGTGGTCCCATGTAATCATCCCACTTCCAGTAAAACTGGATTATGATGGTCGTAACAATTGCAGGCTTTAAAAGTGGCAGGATGATCCTTGCGTAAATGCCATACTTGCTGCATCCGTCTATTTTAGCTGCCTCGTCAAGCTCCCTTGGAATACCCTGCATGAACTGCATCATCTGATAGATGAAGAATGCCTGTCCGCAAAAGTAAGGAAGGATCAGCGGAACATATCCAGGTACCAGGCCCAGCCTGTAGTAAATAAGGTACTGAGGGATCATGATGACCTGTCCTGGAAGCATCATTGTTGCCAGCATAAAGGTAAACCAGAGCTTCCTTCCCCTGAACTTTATCCTTGAAAAAGAATAGGCCACAAGGGATGAAGACAGCACTGTTCCAAAGGTTGCAATTGTAGTTACAAAAAGTGAATTCTTAAAAAATGTAGCAAAGCTTGTTCCGCCAAAGCCCTTCCAGCCTGTGTGGTAGTTTGAGGATTTGAAAACCTCGGGAACAAGGCTTAAGGTTCCTCTTAGGATCTCAGCATTATCCTTAAAGGATCCGCTTATCATCCATAGAACCGGATATATCATCACAAATCCAAACATAAGGACAAACAGATGATAAATGATCTTCATTACAAGTTTCTTTTCTCTCATCCTGATCTGCCCCCTTAACCTTCTGATTCGCTAAATACCCAGAACTTGGAGGTTCTGAATATCACAAGTGTGATAAGACTCATGACTACCAGCATCACCCAGCTCATGGCACAGGCGTAGCCCATGTTGTTGTACTTAAATGCCTGGTTGTACACGTTGAGGGCATAGAGCATTGTGGCGTTATTTGGTCCGCCTCCCGTGATGACAAAGGCCTGGGTAAAGGTCATGAAGGCTGAAATTGTCTGCATTATAAGGTTGTACAAAATGATAGGTGAAAGACAGGGCAGAGTGATCTTAAAGAATCTCTGAAAGCCATTTGCTCCGTCAATTTCAGAAGCCTCATAATAGGTCGTTGGAATCTCTTTTAGCCCTGCTGCAAAAATGATCATGGAAGATCCAAACTGCCACACTGCCATCAGGATAAGAGGATAGATGGCAAGAGCTTCGCTTCCAAACCAGTTTATCTTTTCAAATCCCATATTCACCAGGACTGAGTTAAAAAGACCTTTTCTGGCAAAGAGCTGCTTCCAGACAAGGGCTACAGCCACTGATCCGCCAACAAGTGATGGCACATAATATAGTGACCTGTAGAAGGTTACCATTTTGCTTTTTCTTGTTAAAAGAAATGCCACCAATAGGGCGAAGGTAAGCTTAAATGGCACTGCGATAAATACGTACTGCAGGGTCTTGTTTATTGACTTTAGGAATACTTCGTCCTTAAACAGCTTAAAGAAATTTTCAAGTCCCACAAACACTGCCATCTTGCTTCCAAGTGAATAATCCGTGAATGCATAGTAAAGCGACATGCAGATCGGAATAAATGAAAAGCAGACAAATCCAAAGATAAATGGTGCTGCGAAGACATGACCCACAACATTGTCATTATTAAGAAAACTGCTGAGGGTATCTGCTTTGGTTTTCTTCATATCTCCCATGAAAAAACTCCCCTTTCAAAATCCTTAGGAAAAAGAAATCCTGCCCGTTTTTAGGCGAGCAGGATTTTTCTGAACTAAATAATTACTTGAAAATAGCCTCGGCATCGGCATAGGTCTTTTCTGCTGCCTCTGCTGCTGTGATCTCTCCACTTACAACCTGCTGGATGTAGTTAAGGTAATTGTCCTGTACCTGATCCTGTCCATCTGGAGAAAGAACGTTGTACTCCTTAGGTGTTGGATTCTTGCTGACAGAATCTACATAGTCGTACATGATCTGCTGACCCTTTGTTGCAGATGCTGAAAGTGCTGCTCTTACGTCTTCGTTAGCGGGAATTCCTCTTTCAGCCTGAAGGATATTGTTGCAGTCGATGTCGTTCTCAAACCAGCTGATGAATGCTGCAGCGGCTTCCTTGTGCTCTGAATCCTGTGAGACGCAAAGCATCTGGGAGGACTGGATCAGAGCTCCGGAATTGCCACCTGCTGTAACCTTTGGAAGAGGTGCAAGAGCAAGCTCTCTTCCCTGATCTGCACAAACATTGTAGATTGTAGGGAACTGGTTTACAGCAACCCATGTCATTGCAGCCTCTCCTGTTACCAGGAAGTCGTTCTCAATGTTTGTAACCTCTGCAGAGGCACCTGCATCAGGATAGGATCCCTTCTTTATCATATCTGCTCTCATTTGGATGAAAGGGGTGAGCATCTGTGGATCATCGAATCCCATTCCTGTGAGGTCAAGGTTAAAGAAGCTGTACTGACCAAGGTCTCCCTGCTGTCCAATGTATGTTGAACAACCTGCGATAAAGTCTGAAGTAAGGAATGTGGAAGAGCCAAAGATTCCAAGCTTTTCTGTAATTGTATCTGCTGCCTTCTGGTAGTCTTCCCATGTCCAGTCTTCCTTAGGAAGCTCTGCTCCTGCCTCCTCAAACATGGCAGGATCATAAGCTATACCGTAAGTGTTGATTCCGTTTGTAAGGCCAAGCTGTGTTCCATCAGTCTCTCTTGTGGTCTTAAGGTTTGCCTCTGAGATCTTGGACACATCCACAACACCTGAAGCGATGTACTCATCAAGTGGGCAGATCTTATCAAGATACATTGGGAAGTTTCCACCAAGCTGGAAAACATCCCACACTTCATCAGAAGCAACCAGTGTTTTTAGCTTTGTAAAATAATCATCAAATGAGTAGTACTCGTATTCAATTGTTACGTTAGGATTAAGGCTCTCATAGAGCTCGATTGCTGCGATTGTCTTATCGTGTCTGTCCTGTGATCCCCACCAAGCCATACGAAGTGTAATTGGCTCATCAGAAGCAGGAGCTTCTTCTTTTGTCTCTGTCTGAGCAGGAGCCTCTGCAGCATTAGCATCAGCTGGAGCATCTGTCTGTGTATCAGCTGTAGCGTTCTCTGCCTGACTTCCACAGCCTGCAAGTGAACCTGTAATCATGGCCATCGCCATTAGTAAACTCACTAACTTTTTCTTCATTTTTTCCTCCAATATCCCTGTTGCTTTGGTTCAAAAAATAGAACTATTGCAACATTTCCTTCTCACTTGTGTTTAAATTCATAACTTTTCAAGACGTCTTTTGTTGTTAAAATCTTATAACTAGAAGGAGGGATTTTCAATATTTTAGGGCATTTGTGACAACAAAGTGAAAACCCTTTTAATTTTCAAACTATATTTACCGCACCTTTAAAACAGATTTGCGGTACTGAAGCGGAGATACCTTCATCTGCTTTTTGAACACTCTCTCAAAATAGGTCAGACTGTCGTATCCAAGGCGATTTGCGATCTCTGCCATGCTCATATTTTCGTCCATAAGATACTGCTTACTGGCAACGATCCTGTAGAGGTTTATATATTCAGAGATGGTGAAGTTTGTGACCTCCCTGAAAATCCTGCACAGGTACGCCTTGCTCATGTAGAACTGGTCCGCCAGCTCAGACACAGAGTCGATCTTCTCATAGTTTTCCGCAATGTAATCCGCCACCTGGTGAACCTTTTTCTGCTTCTCGATGTGGGGCTTAACGCCAGCTTCGTTGAGCTTTCCGAGCTTTCTTTTCTGAAGCCTGTCCTGTTCAATGAATATCTTCATGATCTCAAGCTTTATCCTGCCCTCGGTAGAAGCGCTCCTTTTCCCAATGGCCAGCTTTTCAATGTTTGTAAGGATGTCCTGGAAATACTCATCCTCAGAAACCTGATAAACACCGTGGTGTTCGGAAAAGAACTTTTTCACATCAACGCCAAACATGCTGCACATTGGGGCGATGGCGCTCTCCTTAAGTTCAATAAGGAGCCTGTCGTGATGGCTTCCGCCGATGATGTTGGTCTTGGCTATTTTGCTCTTGTCGATTATGGTGATGGTTCCCGGCATCATGCGGTAACAGGTTCCCTGGTAAAAGAAATATCTCTCCCCGTCAAATATGTACTGCATCTGGTATTCGTTGTGATAAAATCCAAGACCCTTGGTGAAGTCCTGATTTCTTTTTACTCTTCCAACTGCGATACCGTTAAATTCACCTTTGTAAACTTCCTCAAACATTTTCCACCTCAGAAAAAACTAGTTCTTAGAAATCTCTTTTTCGTCCATCTCGATAAATACAGGGTGCTCCTTTGGAGTCTCATTGGGCTGGTGGAGCACCAGGAAAAGCTCCCCTTCAAAGGTCTCAAACAGCATTCCGTGGCCCCCGTCCTTGTCAAAAAGTGGCTTGTCATCCACCGACCAGTTCCCGCTTATATCCCCGTTGTCTGAGCGGGCGATGCCTTCAGCATACCCAGATCCTGCCATGGTGGCCCAGAGCATTATCAGCTCTCCGCTTTTTAGTCTGTGAAGGAAAGGGCCGTCAGTGACGTACACAGGGCCATCCCACAACCTGTGAGTTATACTCTTAACCCAGGGCTGCGCCTGCGATGCAGCAAAAAGAGTTCTTGGCTCAGACACAGGTCTTTTCAGGTCTTCTGAAAGTTCCACTGCGCATATCTGCCCATCTCCAATATCCATCCACTCATGGGAGAAAACCATATATGGCTTTCCCTCCGGCGACAGATAAAATGTACCATCCAGACAGTTCCACTCATCTGGTGTTATCTTGCCTTCACTGTGTATCTTAAATGGTCCAAGAGGCTTTTCAGCCTTAAGGATCATGGTTCCCTTCATATCCAGGGCCTCAGAATTAAAGGTTGCAAACATATAAAAAGCCCCTTTATACACATGTACTTCCGGAGCCCAGTAATTCTTATCAGCCCAGAAATCTTCAGGCTTGTGGAACACTTCAAATGGTCCCTCCCAGGAAACAAGGTCCCTGCTTGTATAGCAGTCAAAGCCATCCGCCTTTCCCCAACAGGTCTTAGCCCTGGTTCCGTACATGTAGTAAACGCCCTCATATGGCAAAACAAAAGGATCTCTGATATTTATCTCTTCCAGTCTCATTTTTGCACTCCTTTATTAAAGTGAAATCTTTTTTATAATAGCACAAAAAGAGCCCACATTTCGTGAGCTCTTTTTCTGGGTAGTTTACCATTCACAGTTTCCACTCGCGTTAATACATGACACGGGTACATGCCACGGGGACAGTTCTTTTGGCATTTAGTCGACACCCTCTACCATTGGAACTACGCTGCCGCCGTAGGGGATAACGTAGACGCTCTTGCCGGTAAAGTCTATGCCCTGAGTAAATAGTGAGGCATCGGTGAAGGCCTTCATTCCCATGGGCTCTGTGGTGTCGTTATCGATGGTTGTAAGTATCCTGACTTCTCCCTTTTTAAGGTTCTCAACAGTAAGGTAAAAGATGAAGCCGCCGATGGTAAAATCGGCCCTGAGAGCAGGGTCAAGGTTTCCCTCTTTAAGTGGCGAAAGCCATGCTGTATAGTCGGGGGCTCCGCACCCTTCTGGGCACTTGCAGAGCCAGAGCATCTGTCCGCCTTCCTTCATGGCACGGATTCCGTTCATCATACCTTTACAGCCCTGGTAAAGGTTCATGTCCTTTGGGGCTCCGCCGCTACTTACAATCACAATATCTGCCTCGTGGTCGATCCACTTCTCGTAGCATTTTTTCTGGAACAGACAGCTCTCCTTCCAGGCTTCATACAGGTCTCCTCCAAAGAGACCGCTGAACCTGCCGCTTGTGGCCACCACAATGTTGATGCCGTAGGTGACATCCACTAAGGCTGCTGCTTCATTCATATCTTCATTTATGGGATTGTCCTGCAAAAGAGCACATCCAACCCTTGGGTCTGAGTGGGCGATATTGGGATCAAGGGCCCTCTGGTGGTTCTGGCGGATGGTCTTTCTTGAAGCAACTCCCGGAAGAATGTTCTTTCTTCCTCCTCCAAAGCCTGCCATCATATGATGCACTGTTCCACCAACCACGATGACTTTGCGGCCCACAACAAGAGGATTTACACGAACTTCCGTCCCCCTGGAGGTTGTTCCCACATAGGTGCACTCAGCGTCGCAGTCGTGGTCTATAACTGTAACATTTGAGTACATATAGGAGCCTGCTATTATTTCTTTTTCCTGCTCCGTGGACTTTCTGTGAGTGCCAAGAGCTATAAGGATGGTGATGTTTTCAAAAGGCACCTTCATCTCATCATGAAGGTAATGTCCAAGAAGGGTTATGATATCCCCCTGGTGCATCCAGCTTCTGGTGATGTCGGATACTACAATCGTAACCTTATCTTCAGTGCTTATCTTGTCCTTCAAAGGTTCTGATCCGATGGCCTTATCAGTAACCGCAGCTAAAAATGCTGCCTCCACATCCTCGATCTCAGGCATCGGATCCGGATTTAACACTTCCACAGACACAGCGCCCTTTACCTTGATCTCAACTTCCTCAGTTCCATATTTCAGCTTTGCATTATAGTCCATATTACTCCTGCCTCACTTGATATGAATTTCTACTTGTCAAAAATGTCAACCACACGATTTTTCCTATAATTATGCTTCTCTCTGCCAAAATTATATGCCTTTTCCTGGCCATTTTGATCATACTCACTTGCAGACCTGAAATAAGACATATAAATGAACTGGGTCAAAGGGAATTTATATGTAATTTATTCCAAAAACAATCATTGAAACGCAAATATTTAAAAAAAGACATATAGTTCCACCTGAATCTAAGTGTTTTATATGACCATAACACGATATCATATATCAAATATCTGGCGCTTGGTATTAAGCACCCCATAAAGCAGTGATCGCAATTAGCGCGACCAGCACCGCAACAGTCACAAGATCCCGCACTCCAAATGGGTACTCCTTGTATCCGCTCTTGTAGCCCCTAAGTTCAAATCCCCTCATCTCAGCGGACATAGCTGATACATCTACCTTCTTAAGGCTGGACACCAGGAGTGGCACGCACAGCGGCGCAACAAGTCCAATCTTCCTGAAGATGTTTTTGGTATCAAAGTCTACACCTCTTGCCTTCTGAGCATCCTGAATGTCATGGAACTCTGTGGCAAAAATCGGCACAAAGCGAAAGGCGGTGGTAACAATAAACGCATACCGATAGGGCAGATGAAGTCTTTTGACCAGTGCGTTGCACAGATCATTCATCTGTGTTATGGCAAAAAGCAGCATCAAGGGAAGCATGGCTGCAATAACGCGAAGTGACAATAGTAGCGCGCTCTTAAGGCCTCCCGTAGTAAACAGAACAAATCCCCCTATCACCGCAAGGGGCTCTCCGTCTCTTACGAAAAAGAGCTGTATCACGAACATGATAAGTCCCAAAAAGAACAGGTTCCTTGTAAGGAGGATAGCTCTTTTCGCAATGCCGCAGGTGGCGGAAATAAGGATCATCAGTATGATCAATCCCACCTCTGCAAAGACGTTTCCGCATATGATAGCTGCTATCCCGTAAAGAAATGCCGCAAGAAGCTTGGTCACAGGATTGAGCTTATGAAGGAAGCTGTCGCCTGGCACGTAGTTTAAAAGGTTCATAGCGCACCTCCCTTCCCTGCCCTGCCACGAAGGGCAGCAAGCATGTCCTCTACTGTAAACACATCCTTAAACTCATCTCCAAAGCGAAGAGCCAGCTCTGGGATCTGTGCCGGAAGAACTCTTGCCTTTTTCAGGACCTCAACATTTTTCATCATCTCATTTGTAGGTCCCTGGCCTAGGATCTGTCCATGATTTAATACCAAAACGTTCTTTGCGTAGGACTGAACCAGCTCCATGTCATGGCTAACCATAAGGACTGTGACGCCCTTTTCCTGATTGAGCCCAGTGACATGATCCATGATGCGGATACACTCAAGGTAGTCGAGACCTGTTGTTGGCTCATCCAGAATAAGGAGCCCCGGCTCGCAGGCAAGAACACTGGCAAGAGCTATCCTCTGCCTCTCTCCGCGGCTCCTGGAAAACGGGAACCACTCAGGGTCAAGGTCAAAGGTTTCAAGAACTGCCCTGGTTCTATCCGCTATAAGATCAGAAGGCCAGCCCTGGGCCTTCATGGAAAAAGCTATCTCATCCTTTACAGTGTTTTCGCAGATCTGCCTGTCCGGATTCTGGAAAAGAAATCCACAGTCCCTGGCAAGAGTACTGGACGGGGTTTTCAAAGTGTCTTTTCCGTTTAGATATACATGGCCTTTAGTTGGATGTAAAAGCCCGTTTACAAGACGGCTTATGGTACTCTTTCCCGCGCCGTTAGCACCGATCAGTGCAACGAAGTCTCCCTTTTCAATGTGAAAAGAAAGATCGTTAAGTATAGGCCTTTTCTCGGAGTATCCGAAACTGACATTTTCAAAACGTATCATTTCAGTATCCTCCTGACCATTTTTTCTGCTTCGTCCACAGTAAGAGTAACCTCGCCGTCATATATCTTTTCGCTGATAAGCGAAGCGGAAAGCTCTGTTACTCTTGGAACGTTGATGCCAAGGTCCTTGAAGGTATCTATGGAAGAAGCCATATCCCCTGGCGTTCCGTAAAATGCGATCTTTCCCTTATCAAGAACCATCATATGTTTAACATACTCACAAAGGAGCATGATCTTTTGCTCGACAATTATTACTGTGATACCTTTTTCTCTGTTAAGATCTGTCAGTATCTTAAATATCTCTCTGCTGCTCTCAGGGTCAAGTTCACCTGTGGGCTCGTCAAGAACAATCACTTCAGGTTCAAGGGCAAGAATTGATGCTATGGCAACCTTCTGTTTCTGTCCGCCTGAAAGGCCCTCTATCTCCCTGTCCCGCAGGTCCTCTATTCCAAGATCCTTAAGGACTCTGTCCACGCGCTTTGCTATCTCTTCATAAGGAACTCCAAAATTCTCAAGGCCAAAGAGTATCTCATCCTCCACCACAGATGCCACCATCTGGGAATCTATGTCCTGGAAAACCTGGCCCACTTTCCTTGCAAATTCTTCTGCAGGGTGCACAGCTGTATCCACACCATCTACAGTTACTGCTCCGTAAAAATCCCCTTTTATCTTCTGAGGGATTATTCCGCTCAGTGCAAAAGTAAACGTAGTTTTACCGGCACCTGAAGTGCCGGTAATTCCTACGAAGTCTCCATCTGCTATTTCAATATTGATACCATCAAGGGCAGCGCTCTTGCCGCCCTGATATACAAATCCTAAATTCTTAACTGAAATCATTAGTCTTCTTTGTTCCCCATAACTTTGTTAACCGGAATGCTAAGTACTGTAACGATGACCATATTAAGGAGCGCTGTCACAATAGTTACGATCGACATGCTCACAAACTGTGCTCCAGGCATTGGCTTGGCATATGTGAGTGCTGCAAGTCCAACGAATGCAAATCCCGAAACCAGGGTTGCAAGGAATGTGCAGACAACTGGCTTAACATACTTAGGAATAACAAGCCTTATAAGAAGGCACATTGCAATTGCTCCCAGGGTCTCAGAGCCAAGTCCAAGCCATGGCATTGATGTTCCGATCTGCGAGATTGCTCCTGAAATAAGTCCGATGGCTGCTGCCTCTTTAAGGTTTGGCTTGATGATAAGAATAGCCAGGCAGTATGTTGCGATAAGGAAATTAGGATGCATGTTGCCAAGGGCAATGACCCCTGCAAACATTCTAAGAACAATGCCCACTGCCATCATGACTCCCACAAGGA
The DNA here is from genome assembly GCF_017940685.1 of Butyrivibrio sp. GTDB lineage: Bacteria > Bacillota > Clostridia > Lachnospirales > Lachnospiraceae > Butyrivibrio. The sequence goes on from NZ_JAGAYD010000275.1 coordinate 11,525, forward strand.
TAAGGTTTCTGGTGTTAGCAAGACCCTTCTTCTCCTCGACTACTACTTCTCTTCTTTCAGTGCTCTGTACGTCCATTTTTTGTCCTCCTTGCCGGTTTTCGGCGCATAATAGTGTAGTTTAGGGACATTTATCTGATTGCATGACGCTTGCGACATGCACGCGCCGAGTGCGGTTGCTTCAGCAACAAATTCCTTTCGCACGAGTGCGCATCATTGTTTTTTACAAAGTAAAAAACTCCTGTCCCTGTATGAAGTTTCATACAAGGACAGGAGTATTATCATCCTGCGGTGCCACCTTGTTTATCGGTAAAACCGATCCCTCATGAGAAAGCTACCACTTCCTCTACTCTGTAACGGGAGTTCCCGTCGAATACTACTCTGGCAATTGCCATTTTGCTTCGCCCTCAAAAGCCCATTCCTTCACTCATCCACTGCAGCCTCTCACCACCAGCCGCTCTCTGTGAGCTTCATAAATGAAGTACTCCTCTTTCTCATTGGTTTAGCAAATTGTAGCACTAAAGTATTCCGGTCGTCAACACAAATTTTCTATCAGAATATCAACTATATTTCTCACTTTTCAGCGCTGTCTGAGGATACAATTTCTGCTGTTGTATCAACAGCTTCAGCGTCTTTCATTTCTCCTTTCACAGCTCTTTCAAACTTGCCAAGCCTTGATATGGTCCAGAGGTTTGAAAGTCCGTCATAGGCAAGGAATCCACCGATAAATTTGACCAATAGCTCTTTTACCACAGATGGATAGAACAAAAGAAATGCACCAAAGCCTACAGTTATAAGCGCCAAGATAAGGGATACCCACCAGTAGCCGTATTTATATCTTATGAGCGATATTGTCTGCCACAGATTCATGAGGCCGCTAAGAAGGATAAACACTCCAAAGAGCTTAGGGATAAGGTCTGTGAAGGTGTCAGGCTTTAGGAAAATCCATACACCAATGACTGCAACCACAACTCCCAGGGCAAAGCCGCCGCTCATTGCGATGGTCCTCTCCTTGTGCACGAAATAGCTGATGATCATGACGCCACCTGCCAGTACCAGTAAAACTGCCAGGGCTCTCGCCATGATTACAAGGCTTGCATTGCTCCAGAAAATAAGAACGCAGCCAATGACTATCATGATCAGGGCTTCAATTATGTGATTCCATTTAAGGGCTTTTAGTCTTTCCATATTTCCTCCAGCAACAATTTGTCATAATCGAATTATCAACTCTATTTTCTCACATTTTTGTATCTTTGTTAAATGCCACCGCTTCAGAAAGTCCGATCAAAACAAACACCATTGGAGTTGTCAAAAACTGCTGGTAGCAAAACATACCATGCCCCACATATCCAGCCGCACCGGCAGCAATGGCTATCAGAAGAAGCCTTCCATTATCATCTTTTTGAAGGAAAGATGCTCTGATACTTCTTACGATGGCCAGAACAAATATCAGAAAATAGGACAGTCCTGCAAATACGCCTCCTTCAATAAATACAGTCAGCCACTCATTGTGGGCATTATCCAGAACAAGCTCCGTGTACTTTTCCATGTAGGCAGACATCATACCCGGTCCAATGCCAAGAACTTTTCTCCACAGCGGAAGATCTCTGTACATCTCCATGACTCTGGTCCAGATAAGTCCCCTTCCATTGCCCCAGCTATGGTCAAAGTTTTCATAGCCCGACAAAAGGTTTCCTTTTCTAAGCGCAAATGTCCCTACCAGTGCTCCAGCAGCCAATATTATGCATAGGGTGAAAAGAGCTATGACTTTTGGAGATTTCTTTTTTAAAAGCCCCTCTCCCGCAAAATAAAGCAGTGCTCCGAATATAAGCAGCAAAAAAGGAAGTGGTCCCTGAGCTACCCAGATTGACAGAGGGTCGATCTGATGAAATCGAAGGGAAAAGATCTTTTCCAAAAATCCAGTAGATATTACTGATATTGAGATGATCATGTAGGAAAGTCCAAGGCTCCTCACCTTATCGCCCTGGGCAATATACATGACGGTTATCATTACAAACTCTATGAAAACAGCCGCATAGGCGCTGTCAGAATTCTGAGTCACTAAACTTGCGGAAGACAAGACCATGAATACGATCGACAAAACCTTGCTCAAAGGCTTTTCTTTTGCCGTGAAAAGAAATATCCCAAGAGGGTACAAAAGGCATAGATAGGTGGAGTACCAGGTGGCCTGTCCTATTGTGGAAAGAAACCTGATCTGCCCTAAGGGATCAACTCCTTTGTAAAAACCGAAGGGGTCGATAGAAAATCTATTGAGGATCCCAAGAAGGAATACCGCGCAGCCTGTAATTAGGGCTGCATAAAGCCATGTATTGGCATATTTTCCAAATTTTGAAACAGAAAATAAAAGAAATACCAGAAGCGCCTGAAATAGCAATCCCGTCCACCATCCATCTGCCCCTGTAAGAGACCTGTTGGGACCACCGGAAAGGACAAATGCCACAAAAGAAAAACACAGATATACTAAAGCTATTGTATCTACCAAGGATATTGGTATTTGATCATAGCGCCAAAACCTTGTATAAAGCCCCCATATTAGGGCAGAAAAAAAGCATCCAGCCGAGAAGGTGAGGAAGAAACCAAACTTAAAAAGATCAATGTTAAAGTATCCTCCGGAAGGAGAAATTGCAAGAGGACAAACGATAAAAAGCAGATACATGTATATCGCCACTATCGTCTTTAACCCCTTATATTTCTCTTTTCCTCGTACCAGGGCCATGTTCCAAAGAACATAGCCCAGTACGGCAATTCCAAGCTGAATGCTCATATTTTATTATCTACTTTGCATGATGCTAATAGTAAAGCATCAGTTGCCAGGTTTTGTAACGGTCTCATTTCCACCGCCCATAGTGGTTATACCATTATCACTTTTAACATAGGTATCATACTTAACCAGTGCAATTGTTGCCTGAGTATAATCTACAGGATCATTATATGTATCGTGTACCAAATTTACTGTAACATAATTTGTTTTCGCTTCTTCACCCCACTGCATACCGGAAATCGTCTTTCCACCAGGGAATACAAGCACATATCCATAGGAATATCCTTCCTGCTTAAAGCTATCAGGAATACCAATCTTGATATTGTCAACATCCTTTGCTGTTCCTGGTACTACCTTACCATTTTCTGTCTTTTTGAAGTAAACGTCAACTATAGGGCCAACCTGAAAATCTGCCTGATGTAATCCAGCCTCATCAGAGTAGGCTGATCTGTATCTATTAGCTACATTGTTTATTGATGCCATAGCTCCTGAACTCTTTGCTGTATCTGTATCAACAGTCTGTACATAAAGAGCTGAGCCGCCCTCGTTTGATACGCTTGGAGCTACTGCAACGCCCTTAACCTTATTTGCAAGGTAAAGTCCATTTGCTCCTGACTTAATGCCATCAACAGTCTGATGCTCAACCTTCGCACCTTCTTCCTGGATCTGCTGAACCTGCTCCTCTGCAAACCTCTTAGATTCTGCGTATGGATCAGGCATATCTATTGAATATCATTAGGACTATTATACCTGTCCTCAGAAGCACTACTTGCAGCCGTTACCTCTGTAGGCATATTGCACAGCGCCATAAACATAACTGCCAAAAAAACTGTGGAGCAAATGATAGTAAATTTCTGTTCTTTGATTTTCTTTAACATTCTTTATCCTCCAAATTACATTTTTTTAGAGCGTCGGTACGTTCCATGTTATTACTTTATTCGTTTTACCGTCAACATATAAACCATAAAATAATTGTAAAATTGCCCTATTTTGAAACATTATTTCGTTTATTGTCACATAATATGATTTTGTTATAATGGACATAATGAATGGAGATAATAACTATGGTAATTAAGAATGTAAATCTTGAAACAGTTTGTGGAATAACCAGTACGCTCCCTGAAAATGAACATCCGGAGTTTGCTTTTGCTGGAAAGAGTAACGTAGGAAAGAGTTCACTGATAAATGGCATCATGAACCGCAAGAATTACGCCCGCACCTCTCAGGAGCCAGGTAAGACCCAAACTATCAACTACTACAACATAAATAATGAATTCTATCTGGTAGACCTTCCAGGCTACGGCTTTGCAAGAGTTCCAGAGAAGGTCAAGGCTCAGTGGGGCAAGATGGTTGAAAAATATCTTCACACCTCCAGGCAGCTTCTTAGAGTGTTCCTGCTTATCGACATCCGTCATGAGCCTTCAGCCAATGACGTTCAAATGTATCAGTGGATCGTGCACCAGGGCTTCCAGCCAGTAATCATCGCCACCAAGTCTGACAAGATCAAAAAGAGTCAGCACGAAAAGCACCTTAATATGCTGCGCCAGACTCTGGGCCTTCCAGATGATGTTAAGATCTTCCCATACTCAGCTCTTTCTAAAGAGGGAAGGGACGACATCTATGATTTCATGGATGAACTTCTTGCAGAGGCAGATGGCAGTGGTGACGGGGAAACCACTGTCAAGGCCTGATGAGCTGAAGGTAACTGATCCGCAGATCAATTCTATGTAACAGATAACAACTATGTCAGTCAGAAAGGAAAATGTATGAAAAAGTTTGATAACAACAAGAAAACGGGGATTATTTTTGGAGCAGTAATTGCAGCACTGGTGCTGTCTGGAGTTCTCATTGCAGGCCTGCTCATTGAGTCAGGCCGCATCAGGAAGTTTAAGGTTGACGTATTTGTACTGTGTAACGAGTCAGATATCTGCGTAGCTAAAGGACCAGATGGCACAGTAAAGGTACATCAGGGCAACCTGCCAGCTATCTATAATATTCTTCAGAAGTCTCATGGCAAGACAAAAGCAGAAACTAAAGAGCCTTCAAATTCAATATCTCTTGAATTCAAGTGCCACGATGAACAGTGGACTATGACTATTGATGAGATAGATTCTGATGTCTTAAGGATTGGTCTTTCAGGACCTAAAGAAAAAGAAATGTACTTTACTAATAAGGGCGCCTATGGAGAATACGCCCAGGCCGTATCCCTAAAGGGCTACAACACACCAAATAAAGCTATCGGAAGGTAAAACTTCATATCCCGCTGCTTGAATTGTAACGTCCTAAAGAAATCACTCAAGGGGCTTTCACGGCATATCCTCGCAGACACTCGTAAATACCAGCCTAACAGCTATTACGGCCGGTCGTATCTGCTCCGGTATTCCATGATCCCCTTGACCGATTCCTTCAGGGCGTTTTTTGGTAATCAAGCGGGCTATGAAGGTGTGCCATTGGGGATGGTTTTTTTTGCTCTGCCACCAGTTCCGTCATGCGCAGTATTGAAATTGCATACAATTATTTAGGGTTCAGCGACTTTTGTGCTAAAAATGGCTGTTTTTCAAAATGGGGTACCATGGTTTTTACAGTATATCGATAAGTGCTGTGCGTGTTAGTGATACCCTAGGCACTTTTTGCAACGTATTTGCTTATTCCCTGCATTTACTGCCGCTTAATTTGGTACCCCATTTGCACAAAAGGTAGTATATGGCCAAAACCTGTTAGTCAAAATAATTGTACGCAACCCAAACTTCCCCCGTTGCCGCTACTGAACTGGATCACTCCCCTCATTCATCCCCGCTTGATCACCAATAAACGCCCACCCGGATCAGTCAAGTGGACCATGGAATACCGCAGCAGATACGGCCGGCAACGTTGCATAAAAACCTTGAAACACCTAGTATCTGCGAGGATATGCCGTGAAAGCCACTTGAGTGGCCCCAGGTGGGCGTTACAATTGAAAAAGCGGAGATGAATAAGTCTTTGAATTATCACTTATTACATAATTGAAAAATTTAAAAGGGCTGTGGAATTGATCCACAACCCTTTATATTACTTCGCTGGTTTTAATTTCTTTTGCTCCTTGCCTCTTACGATAAGCGGCTGGCTGGTTCCCTCAACACAGGCCTCTGTGATGACGCACTCGTTGATGGAATCATCTGATGGGATCTCGTACATGACATCCATCATAGCCTTCTCCATAATGGAGCGAAGGCCTCTGGCTCCAGTCTCTCTCTCATAGGCCATGGCAGCGATCTTGTCAACTGCCTCATCCTCAAATGTAAGCTTAACATCATCAAAATCAAACAGCTTCTGGTACTGCTTAACAAGAGCATTTCTTGGCTCTGTAAGGATGCGGACCAGCGCCTCTTTTGAAAGACCCTCAAGAGTTACTGTGATAGGCACACGACCTACAAACTCTGGAATAAGTCCGAACTTAACAAGATCCTGAGGTGTAACCTCTTTGAGGACCTCTCCGATCTCACGCTCTGACTTGTCAGCAATCTCAGCGTTGAAACCGATGGAGTTTCGGTCAAGTCTTGCCTCTACGATCTTATCAAGACCATCAAAAGCTCCGCCACAGATAAACAGGATGTTGCTGGTGTCGATCTGGATAAGCTCCTGATGTGGGTGCTTTCTTCCGCCCTGAGGAGGAACAGATGCAACAGTTCCCTCTACGATCTTAAGAAGAGCCTGCTGAACACCTTCACCTGATACGTCTCTGGTGATGGATACGTTCTCACTCTTTTTAGTGATCTTGTCGATCTCGTCGATATATACGATACCGTACTGAGCTCTCTCAATATCATAGTCAGCATTCTGAATAAGCTTTAAAAGAATGTTCTCAACGTCCTCACCTACATAGCCTGCCTCTGTAAGAGTTGTGGCATCTGCAATGGCGAAAGGAACGTTGATGATCTTGGCCAGGGTCTGAGCAAGATATGTCTTACCTGAACCAGTTGGTCCTATCATGATGATATTGGACTTCTGAAGCTCAACTTCACTCTTATCATCACTCTTTGGAGCAAGTACTCTCTTGTAATGGTTGTAAACTGATACAGCAAGGACCTTTTTAGCCTCTTCCTGACCGATTACATACTCATCAAGGAAGTTCCTGATCTCAACAGGTTTTAAAAGATTGATCTCCTGTCCCTTGGCAGCAACAGGCTCATCTTCAAACTCTTCCTCGATGATATCTGCACAGATGTCTACACACTCATCGCAAATATAAACTCCAGCAGGACCTGCTATAAGTTTTTTCACCTGATCCTGTGTCTTATTACAAAAAGAGCACCTGATCTCTCCGGAATTTTTTGCCATCTTTTCTCCTTGAAACTAATTATTTATCTTCTTTTTCTCTTGGACGATTCTCAACGATTGAATCGATAAGTCCATAGTCAAGAGCTTCCTGAGCACTCATCCAGTTGTCACGCTCTGTATCTGCGCAAACCTGCTCGTAAGGCTTACCTGTGTTCTCAGCAAGCATTCTGTTGAGTTTTTCTTTTGTCTTAAGGATATGCTTAGCTGCGATCTCGATTTCAGTAGCCTGACCCTGTGTTCCGCCAAGTGGCTGATGGATCATGATCTCTGCGTTAGGAAGAGCCATTCTCTTGCCCTTAGCACCGCCTGCAAGAAGGAATGCGCCCATGCTGGCTGCCATACCAATGCAGATTGTGCTGACATCACACTTGATGTAGTTCATTGTGTCGTAAATAGCCATTCCAGAAGTGATCTCACCTCCTGGGCTATTGATGTACATATGAATGTCCTTGTTAGGATCCTCAGCCTCAAGGAAAAGAAGCTGAGCAACTACGATACTTGCTGATGTGGAATTAACTTCCTCACCAAGGAATACGATTCTTTCTTTTAACAGCCTTGAGTAGATGTCGTAAGATCTCTCACCACGGCTGGTCTGTTCAATGACGTAAGGTATCAAACTCATATTTTGTTACTCCTTCTAGTTTAGTATGCTGTGTACCACTTAACCACCACTAAATACACTTAAGCCACCTTATATTATAAAGCCAAATGTACTTTTTTCAAAGCTTTTTACGCAAAAAAGCACCGCCTGTTAAGAAGCGCTGCCCATTTCTTGAATTATCATTATTATATTACAAATACAGGCTGACCTTTGGCAATCGAAAAATCACTTTCCTCTACTGCGTTTTGCCTTGATCCTGGAAAATGCGATCATCTCCTTTTTGTCATCTGTCCTCATTTGCGAAAAATAATAGCAAATCTCTTTTTCATATTTATCCAGTCGCTGATATTTCTTGTAGTTGTCTGGGCTGTTTATAAATTCTATGTAATGAGAAATATCTTCTGACTTATCACTATCTCTGTTATGTACTAATTCATTTATGCTGTGACTTGGTTTCAAAAGATCATCCAGCGAGCACTTATAAATATCTGTCAATTTGCACAACTGCTCGGGATCAGGAGTGCGTTTTCCGTTTTCATAATGGCTGTAAGTCTGTCTGACAACGCCAAGCAGTTCAGATACATATTCCTGTGTATAGCCGTTAAACTCCCTAAGTTCCCTAAGTCTTTTACCTAATGAAGTACCATCCAAACCACTCACCTCCATATAATTAGGTTATTACACCCATTTATATACAGTTGAGCAACAGTTTGTTGCTAATAGTATCGCTATTTTATTCTTCGATATCAGATATATATATGTTTTGCAGCTAGTTCTTTGTGTTTTTAGGCTTTCTTAATTTGTGTCGTATTGTTTTTCATATACTAATGTGCTACAATTTGTAGACACAAAACACCCCTGTCATCAGCACAGGACAACATTTTTCAAGGAGGAAAGCTGTTATGTACAAAAAAAATCTGGCAAGTCTTGTAACATTAGCAACCACTGCATCTTTGGTGCTGTCTCCGCACATCACTGTTTTAGCAGACGATGTTCCGGAAGCCATTACCGAACAAACCACCATCAGCTCGGGCCAACACACTTACTCAGAAGTAATAGTTGAAATCACAAATGACAGTGCAGACACCTCAGGTCTTGTTGTAACGGGTAATGGCACTCAAGTAACTATTGAGGGAAATGTTGATGCGTCCGGCGTAAAGGTTACAACAGGTAACAATGGAAATACAATCTATGATGCGGCATGTGGTATCCGTATCACGGATTCAGCTTCTGTTTCCGTGGAAGGATCCGTAACAGGTGCTGAAGATGGTGCTTATGTAAGAGATGATGCAACACTAAATGTATCAGGAAATGTACAGGCGTCCGGTGCAGATCACACCGTTTATCTTTGGAACGAAGGGACCAATGCTTATGACATCCCGGTTAATACAGTAAACGGAACAGCCATCTCTACAGATGGAGATTCCACAATCAATGTTTCAGGCAACGCAAATGGCGTTACGGATGGACTACTGATAAATCCTGATAACGATAATCAAAAAGGAAGTATCACAGTTCTTGGTACGATAACCGCATCATCTATGACCGGAACCGGGATCCAAGTATATACACCATCAGCACAACATGGTGGCATAAACTACACTAACGCAGATGATTTTCTTAATGATGTTCCTACAATTACTGTCTATGCAATAAATGCACCAGTTCCTCTACACGCAAACGCCTATGATTCAGAAGGCAGTTCTATTCAATCTACAGTATTTGACAAAATCGAAGAGGCTATCAACTTCATCATCAAAGAAGATGCCTCAAATGCCCAGTACGGAATCAGTGTTACAGGTGCAAATTTACATAGTACCACAATTGACGGTAACGACTATAAAACAGTAAATATTAACAAAGCCTTTGAAGTTGCGGCATCTGACCTTCCTGATGGTTATACCATATCAGGCGGAACAAATGTAAATGTAACCGACAATGGAAACGGAACCTATACTCTTACGTTAACAAATTTAAAGGGCGGAATCACAATCAAGGCTGTTCTGCGTCCCACTCCGGCAAGTGATTCTTCTGACGAGGACAATTCTTCTTATGATGTTATTGTTCAGGAAGTTACCCCCACTTATTCAGACCCAGCCCAGGCTCCAGCAGGAGCAATTGTGGTCAGCAACAATGCAGGATCCTCAAACGCAGCAGTAGCAGCCATAAGCGGTGAAAAACCAGCACGCACAGTGTCATACAACATGTCCAGCATAACCCCTATGCAGTACAAAACCTCAATTATACAGAACGTTGCATCCGCTCCATCAAACGGCGCTTTAAATATCGAGACTGACAGGGTTGCATGCTTTGACTCCAGGATGATAGAAGCATTCATGTCACGCTCAGATATTGATGTCAATGTAGTATTTAATTACAATGGAAAGAAGCTAAAAGTTACCATTCCTGCCGGATATGATGTAAGAAAACTCCTTGATACAAACGGCTACTGCGGATTCTTAAGGCTCTTAGCACTACTTGGCGGAACAGAATTATAAAACATCATTTTATCTATATTCGCAATTTACAAAGTGCACACAAAAAGGCTTAGCGGGTAGTCTCCGCTAAGCCTTTTCATATAGAGGAAGTCCTTAAGCCTCTTCCTCAGTCTTTTTCTTTCTTGTTGTCTTCTTTGGCTTCTCTTCGCCTTCAGCCTCTTCAGCCTTCTTGGTAGTCTTCTTAGCTGCTGTCTTCTTAGGCTTCTCCTCGCCATCAGCTGCCTCAGCCTTCTTAGTAGTCTTCTTGGCTGCTGCCTTCTTAGCGCCTTCCTTAACGTTCTCTACAAGGAAGTCTGCTGCCTTCTGAACTGCAAGGTCGCTCTTAAGCTGCTTGAGCTCAGCGCCTGACATGAGCTCTTTGAGCTTATCAAGCTCCATTCTGTACTGGCCAGCCATTCTCTCAAGCTCAGCTGCAACATCCTCTTCTGTAGCCTCGATCTTCTCCTTAGCTGCAACAGCCTCAAGAACAAGTCTAGACTTGATTCTCTCGATAGCCTGTGGCTTAACCTGTGAAAGCATCTGATCTACAGAGTTGCCTGTGTACTTAAGGTACTGATCGAAGTTCATGCCCTGCATCTGGATTCTCTGTGCAAAGTCATTAACGATCTGTCTCTGCTGAGTCTCAACCATAGCCTCAGGAAGTTCCATCTCAGAGTCATCGATAACAGCCTTAACAACTGCATCCTCTCTCTTAGCCTTCTCATCAGCTTCCTTCTTTTCAGCAAGTTTCTTCTTAACATCTTCCTTGTACTCTGCAACTGTATCAAAACCAGCATCGCTAGCGAAATCATCGTTGAGCTCAGGAAGCTCTTTTGCTCTGATTGAGTTAACCTTGCACTTGAATACTGCTTCCTTACCTGCAAGATCCTCTGCCTGATAATCCTCAGGGAATGTTACCTTAACTTCACCTTCCTGACCGATCTCGTAGCCTACAAGCTGCTCCTCAAATCCAGGAATGAATGCTCCAGAACCGATTGTAAGAGGATAGTCATTGCCCTTACCACCCTGGAATGCTACGCCGTCAACAAATCCCTCAAAATCAAGAGATACTGTATCGCCATCCTTAACTGCTCTGTCTGTAACATCGATTGATCTTGCGTTCATGCCTCTCTGCTTGTCAATCTCTGCATCAACTTCTTCATCTGTTACATCAAGGTCCATCTTAGGAACCTCGATTCCCTTATATTTACCAAGCTTAACTGGTGGCTTAAGTGCTACTTCTGCAGTGAATACGAAATCCTTGCCAGCCTCGATCTCTTCAACTTCGATCTTAGGTGAAGAAACAACTTCCTCGTTGCTCTCTTCAACAGCCTTAGGATATTCCTCATCGATAAGCTCGTTGGCAGCATCCTCATAGAATACTCCCTTGCCATACATCTGCTCGATCATCTTACGAGGAGCCTTGCCCTTACGGAATCCAGGGATCTGGATCTTGTTCTTGTTCTTCTGATAAGCCTTCTCGATAGCCTTCTCAAGTTGCTCTGCAGGAACAGAGATCTTAAGCTTTGCCATGTTGTTCTCAAGCTTTTCTACTGTAACGCTCATTTTGTTTCTCCTTTATACATTATGAAAATATGTGAAGAGCTTCCTCAGCTCTTTTCCCCGTAGTTACTACTATCAGGACACGCAAAAAATGCCACCTGGGCACAGTCGCCATGACATTATAACACAGGCTTCTAATAATATCTATATTTTTGTGAAAATATGTTAAGCCTTATAGTTTTTGCAATTTACCACTTTAATTTTTTAAAGCAGTGGGGTACAATGGATAATTGAAAAAAATTATTGTTAGGAGGGAATTATTAAGATGCTTAAGAAAATCAGTGAATTACTTGGAAAGTACATGGCTATCATAGTTCTTGTAATTGCCGCCCTGGCTCTCTTTCTTCCAAAGACTTGTCTTTGGATCCAGACTTCCTGGGTTAATTACCTTCTCATGGTAGTTATGTTCGGAATGGGTCTAACCCTTAACCCTAAGGACTTTGCGGTAGTGTTTACAAGACCTAAGGATGTTCTTATAGGTTGTATCGCACAGTTCACAATCATGCCACTTCTTGCCTTTGTCCTTGGTAAGGTCTTTGGTCTTGAAGCAGGGCTCCTTGCAGGTGTTATCCTTGTTGGTACCTGCCCTGGAGGAACAAGTAGTAACGTTATGACCTACCTCAGTAAAGGTGATGTAGCTCTTTCAGTTGGAATGACCAGCATCAACACTCTTCTTGCTCCATTCCTTACACCAGCTATAACTTATCTGCTCCTTCGCACATCAGTTAACGTTGATGTTATGAGCATGTTCTTTTCAATCATCAAGGTTGTTATCGTGCCTATCGCACTTGGATTTATCATCAATCATTTCTTCGGAAAGATAACCCAGAAGGCCGGAGATGTCCTTCCTATGATCTCGGTTATCGCCATCACTATGATCGTTGCAGCTGTTGTATCTCACAACGCTGAGCGCATCCTTGAGACAGGCGCTATCGTATTTGTTGTAGTCATCCTTCACAACCTGCTTGGATACGCAGTTGGATATCTTGTTGCAATTCTTTTCAAGATGCCAACCCCCAAGAAAAAAGCTCTTTCCATCGAGATCGGAATGCAGAACTCAGGACTTGCTACATCCCTTGCCGGATCAGCTTTCCCTGACCTTGCAATGGCTACAGTTCCAGGTGCTATCTTCTCAGTATGGCACAACATTTCAGGAGCTATCCTTGCTGGTATCTACAGAAGGATTGGCGAGGAAAAAGAGACTGAAACAACCACTACAGAAGAAGCAAAAGAGGTCGTTTGAAAGCGCCACTAATTTAGAGTGCGCCCATGGTGCGCAAACTATGAAAAGAGCTGTCTATATGGCAGCTCTTTTTCTATGATAAATTTCTATGTCACTTCGTCATTATTGTAATGGCCTTGTTCATGACCTCAATCCTGGTCTTCTTGTAAGCTCCGCCGTACTCTCCGTCAAGGGTCCATTCAACCTCATCGTCAGATTCAATGTTGGCGTATCTTACCTGCCTGAAGGTGATGTAGGGGTTTCCTGCTTCCTTGGTGGCAAGGGCAGAAATGATGGCGTTGAATTCCACGATATTCTTGGGAGCTCTGATAAGCAGAAGCTCCATCTGGCCATCATCCTGGTGGATCACAGTTTCTCCAAAAAGGTTCATTCCGCCAACCGAGGCTGAATTACTGACAGCGCCAAAGAGATAATCTCCCTCTTCTGTTACGCCATCTGCCTCTACCTTAAGGTGAGTGCTGTACCCGATGTTCTGAGGAAGCTCAGCAACAGCACTTATAACGTAGGCTGCGTATCCAAGAACGTTTTTCAGTTCCTGGTCTGTGGCGTAGCTGACCTTGGAAAAAGCTCCGAAGGCTGCCACATAGTTAAAGTACCTGTCATTCATTTTCCCAACATCGTAGGCGTAAGGCTTTCCACCAAGAGCAACGTCTATAGCCTTGCTCCTGACTGCCGGAATACCAAGTCCCTTGGCAAAGTCGTTGGTGCTTCCTGAAGGAACGTAGGCTAGAAGAGGTTTCTTTTCCATGTCCATCATGGCGCTTACCACGTGGTTTAGAGTTCCGTCTCCGCCGCTACAAAGGATCAGGTCAACCATTCCATCGTACCTGTCTATCAGTATCTCAGAAGAAAGTTCAGTCCCCGGAACTATTGGATAGACTATTGGCTCGTATCCGCTCTCAGCAAGTCTTGTTACAATGTGAAAAGCGTCGTTTCCTGCCTTACCTGTTCCAGATGTTTTATTGATGAGCACGAGGGCACGTTTTAAGTCATCCATTGTTACTTCTTTCTCTCATAAATTCTGTAAGTATATGTCAGGTCAAAGTAAACCTGCTCATCGCTCTCGTCCACCATCTCCCACTCAGGATCCTTGTCGAGATTTGGGAAATAAGCATCTGCTTCATAGGCCTTGTCGATGAAAGTAACAATGCATCTGTCGCACACATCAAGGAAATCCTTGTAAACTGTGGCTCCGCCGATGATAAATACATCATCAGGATCAAGGTCCTTAACAAGCTCAAGAGCCTCCTCCTTGCTGTGGGCTACTTCTGCGTTTCTAACCTCATAATCTGCCTTAGTGGACAAGATAATGTTACGTCTCTGGGGAAGTACGATCTTTTGAGGGAAAGTCTCCAAGGTCTTACGGCCATAAATTATGGTCTTTCCCAAAGTTCTTTTTCTAAAGTTATCTTTCTGGTCCGCTGGGATACTAACAAGGAGCTGCCCCTTATTCCCGATGGCCCAGTTGCTGTCTACTGCTACAATTGCCTGCATGTATCATTCTCCTTCATTCTAGTTATGAGCGATACACGGATTGCTCCGCTTCGCATCTCTATATCGCTCAAATCGCGATCGGTATATCCTTAAGCTGCTCTCCTGCAACCTCGTAGCCCTCAAGGGATACATCATCACGGGTAAACGCATAGAAATCCTTAACATCAGGATTTAAGTGGAACTTAGGCGCAGGAAGAGGCTTTCTCTCAATAAGTTCCCTGATAAGCGGCACGTGACGGTCGTAGATGTGGGCATCTGCGATAACGTGTACCAGTTCGCCCACGTTCATGTCACAGACCTGAGCGATCATGTGCACAAGAACTGCGTACTGAACAACGTTCCAGTTGTTTGCTGCAAGAACGTCCTGGGATCTCTGGTTGAGGATCGCATTTAGGGTGAGCCTGTCCTCTCCTGGTTTTTGGGTAACGTTGTAGGTTACGCTGTAAGCGCAGGGGTACAGGTGCATCTCGTGAAGATCAGAGAACACGTAGGTGTTTGTCATGATACGTCTTGAGAAAGGATTGTTCTTAAGGTCGTAGAGGACTCTGTCCATCTGGTCGAACTCTCCCTCCTTGTAGATGCTCTTTTGCCCGATCTGATAACCGTAGGCCTTACCGATAGAACCGGTCTCGTCTGCCCACTCATCCCAGATGTGGCTGTTAAGCTCATTTATGTTGTTGCTCTTTTTCTGATAGATCCACAGTACCTCGTCTGTGGCGCTCTTAAGAGCAGTCTTCCTGAGAGTCATGATAGGAAACTCCTTGGAAAGATCATATCTGTTCACAACACCAAACCTCTTGATGGTATATGCTGGCGTTCCATCTGGCCAGTGGGGCCTTACTTTTTCTCCCTCAGTGGATGTTCCGTTGTCCAGAATATCCCTGCACATGTCGATGAAAATCTCATCAGCTCTGCTCATACTCTAATCCTCCAAAAAATTATTTGCTCCATTTATCACAAAGCGCATTGATCTGATCTGCGAACTTGGCCTTGTCCTTGTTTGACAGTCCATCCGACCTTGCTATGATGCCAACAAGGCGGGCGCCTGCTGCCTTAAGCCGCTCGTAAACATCGGAAACAAGGCTGCTTTCTTTTTTCTTGATAGGGATCGGCACTCCCTCTTTGATAAAGTTCCCCGATATTATATCGTATTCTGTGCCACTGTAGGGCGCATAAGTGTTAAATCCGTATTCTTCTTTTAGGCACCTGGCAAAAGAGCTGCAGACGCTATCTTCTCCATGGACTACAAACACCTTTTTTGGCGGCACTTTAAAGCCCTGTACCCACTCGATAAGTCCATTCTTGTCCGCATGTCCTGAAAGGCCTGTGAGCTTTTTGATGCTGGCCTTAACATCAATTGTCTCTCCAAAGAGCTTCACCTGGTCTGCGCCGTCAACGATGGCTCTTCCAGTTGTGCCCACTGACTGGTATCCGACAAACAGTATTGTACACTCAGGGCGCCACAGGTTGTGCTTAAGGTGATGCCTTATTCGTCCAGCCTCGCACATACCTGAAGCTGAGATGATCACCTTGGGCTCAGGGTCTTCGTTGATGGCCCTTGACTCCTCTGTAGTGATGGACAGATTAAGTCCCGGGAAGGTTATGGGATTGATGTGCCTTTTGATAAGCTCAAGGGCTTCTTCATCATAGCACTCATACTCGTTTTTCTGGAATATCTCCGTAGCCTCAACAGCCAGGGGCGAATCCACAAATACCGGGAAGTTAGGAAAAGAGCTTACAAGCTCCTCTTTTTTTATCTTCCTGATAAAGTACAGGATCTCCTGGGTTCTTCCAACTGCAAAGGAAGGAATCACCACATTTCCGCCCTTTGCAAAGGTCTCATTTAATATGTCCACAAGCTCTTTTACATAGTCGGGCTTTTCTTCGGAGTGCAGCCTGTCGCCGTAGGTTGACTCCATTACAACTATGTCAGCCTCATCTGTGGTCTGCGGATCCTTGATTATCGGCTGATCCTTGTTACCTATATCTCCAGAAAAGACAAGCTTCTTGGTCACATTCTTTTCCGTAAGCCAGATCTCGATGCTGGAGGATCCAAGAAGGTGTCCAATGTCTGTAAATCTTATGGTTATGCCTTCGCAAACCTCTATCTCTTTTCCATAGGGACAGGGCACAAAGCTCTTAATGGTGTTCTCTGCATCAAGCATTGTGTAGGCAGGTTCCACCTGGGCGATGTCTTTATTTCTTTTGCCCTTGCGGCTCCTCCACTCCGCCTCCTGCAGCTGAATGTGGGCGCAGTCACGGAGCATGATGCTGCAAAGGTCTGCTGTTGCGTCTGTGGAAAAGATCTTTCCGCGAAATCCCTTTGAATAAAGGAGCGGAAGATTGCCCGAGTGATCAACATGGGCGTGGGTTAGGAAAACATAATCAATCTCCGGGGCTGACACGGGGAGAGGGACGTTTTCGAAGTAATTCTTGCCCTGCTCCATGCCATAGTCAACTAAAATATTCTTGCCTGCGGCCTCGATAAAATGGCAGCTTCCTGTCACTTCATGGTCGGCACCTATAAACATTAGTCTCATAGGAGATACCTCCTTTAGTTACTATCTATTATATCATGTGTATTAATGTAATTGAGGCATGGAAAAATCTAAAAAGGTCTGCTAGAATATAAGGGATTATTCTTATTAAAGGGAGATTATGAAAATGCATATGATAGATGGTAAAAAGGCAGTTTCACTGTTACTTGCAGCTGCCATGCTTACTATGACTGTTACTGCCTGCGGCAAAAATACACAGGAGCCAGCAGCAGAAGAGCCTGCCGAGACCATATTTGAGGAGGCAACTACAGAAGTATCACAGGAGCCTGAGCCAGAAAATGTCGAGGAAACTGATGAGCCATATGTGCTTCCAGAGGGCATGTACTTCTCAGAGCTTACAGGTGAACCTATAAGCGAAGAGATCAAGGATCAGAGGCCTATCGCTGCAATGGTAGACAACGAGTCCATCGCGCTTCCACACTACGGAACCTCAGAAGCTGACGTTGTTTACGAGCTTATGAACAGCACCAAGAACGACCGCATCACAAGACTTATGTGCGTTGTCAAGGACTGGGGCGCAATCGAGCAGCTTGGCAGTATCCGTAGTACAAGACCTACAAACATCATGCTGGCTGCAGAGTGGAACGCAGTTCTGTGCCACGATGGCGGTCCTTACTACAACGACCAGTACTTCTCACAGCCATGGTCAGCTCACTTCTCCGGCACTTTCTCACGCATCAACAACGGTAAGGCCAGTGAGTTCACAGAGTACATCGTAAATGGCGACCTTGATAACAACTTTGACAGCTATGCCGGAAGAGCAGGCTATGAGACAACCTACAACGAATATGCCAACGAGGGCAGCCACTTTAACTTTGTTCCTTACGGCGAAGAGATCGAACTGGACGAGAAGTATTCAAGATCCTATCAGGCCTTCAAGGTTTCACTTCCATTTACTCACAACGGATCACAGCTGATCTACAACCCTGAGACCAAGATGTACGAGTACTATGAGTATGGCGACAGGCACGAAGACGCTGAGGATGACGAGCCTCTTGCATTTAAAAACATACTCCTTCAGTGCTGCTCTTTCGCTCAGCTTGATGAGAACGGATATCTTATCTACAACTGCATCGGTTCTGGCCAGAACGCCTGGTACTTAACCAACGGAATTGCCAAGGATGTTACCTGGGTCAAGACCAGCGAGACAGATGTTACAAGATTCTACGATGAGACTGGAGAAGAGCTTCAGATCAACACAGGTAAAACCTACATCGGGCTTATTCCTGATGACACATGGGACAAGGTTATTTTTGAGTAACTTATGAAAAAGATAAATGGAAACACCCTCAAGCTAATTGCATGCATCACAATGTTAATTGACCACGCTACAGCAGGCATTATGCTTCCGGTTGTAAGAGCTGGATTTTATCCAGACACCATTTCCTTTGATACTCTTAACGTAATATACAAGATTCTTAGAGGGATTGGCAGAAACTCTTTTCCTATCTTCTGCTTCCTTCTGGTAGAGGGATTCATCCATACAAAAAGCAGGCTAAGATACGCTCTTAGCCTGTTAATTTTTGGCTTCATTTCTGAGCCCTTCTTTGATATATGCTTCTACGCCAAAAACGACATCTTTAACATCAATATCTTTTCCGTCATAGAACAGAACAAAGACCTGTTATCCAAAAAGTGTAACGTGTACTTCACTCTCCTTATTGGCCTCTTAGTTATCTGGGCCGTAGAGAAGGTTTTTGATCTTGTAAAAAGATATAACGGAAACATTTTAATCTCTTATGGTCTTGCCATTTTAGTTGCAGGAGCCGGAATATACGTAGCAGAGCTTCTTAACACCGACTATCACGGCTACGGAGTATTCCTTATCTTTGTATTTTATATCCTCAGAAACTACAGCCCCGTCAACATCATTGGGGCATATCTTTCTATCATTTCTCTGGGCACAGAATATCTTGCCCTTCCATCCTTTGGACTTTTGTATTTCTACAATCAAAAACGAGGCAGAAAGCTTGGCAGGCTTAAGTACCTGTTCTACGCTTTCTACCCCGCTCATCTTGCGGTTATCATATTCATAAGGTGCATGATCTACGGCTGATCAGTCTCCCAAAAGCTCAGATTCTGAAGATAATACGCAGGCCATAGCCTCCTGAGCCCCCATGATATCTGTTGTGGACAAGGTGTAATCCTGAAGGATATTGGTATCAAAAGAGATCTCATTGTCCCTGTCTGCTGTCACAGTGGTAAATTGGTTATATCCCTTTTCCTTGTCTCCAACCAGCACGTAAACCGTATCTCCCTTATCTACCTTCATCCTGACCTCAACGTGGGCCCTTGAAGATAAAATGGAATTCTTGGAGAAACTAACTATATATGTTCCAGGATAAAATGGATCCTGGTTCTTGGTAACTGTTCCGCCAACTGATAATGTGCCGTCATCATTGGTAACTGTAACATTCTGTGACAGGCGCTTTGATCCCATCACATCCGATCCAGGGATATCATCCCCTCCACGGATCAAACCATCAAACTCATCTGTCGTTGCAATATACAGTTTACCATTGGCATTTATGTCTCCAGAGCCGCCAAAAGCAGCTACTGCAATAATTGAGCATACAGTCACGAAAACAGTAAGGAAAGCTAGAACTTTCATCCTTACAGTAGTCATGTTATTAATCCACCTTTAAACTCTTCCTCTTAATCCTGGTTTACGAAATCGTTTTCGTAAAACCAGTCTTTATCTTATCACA
>NZ_JAGAYD010000276.1 GCF_017940685.1 Butyrivibrio sp.
AACGGAATTCTCGAGTCCTATCTTGTATTTGAAAATATATCAAAAGACCTGTTGCTTCTGTCAGCTATACATTCTAAGGACAAGTCGCCGGTAGAATTGCTGCACATGTTAGAGAAGAGCACAGATCTTTTGCAAAAGAAATTCACAAAGAATCACAGGATACTGATCCAGCCAGTTGATGAAGCCGGAGAAGATATTATCCTGAACCTGTTTGAGGATATAAACGATATCTCCTGCAAATACAGATACGTGATCTGAAGACACGATAAACCATTTTGATTTTCAAATGTAAGGAGCATTAGATATGGATGGATTTAAGATAACAAAGGAAGAACAGAAAAAAGTTTTAGACTCCTTGGAAAAGCAGCAGGCTACCAAAGAGACTGTTGCAGCCAAGCTTACGGATAAGAACAGTCTTCTCCAGGAGGATTGGAATCAGAAGACCTATAACGAGCACAAGGCATCCTTTATGGAAAGATATTATCCCAAATGGATGGACAATGCAGAGGCCACAACCTATAAGACAAAGCTGGAAAATATTGAAAAGGTGGACATTAAGTCTGCGCTTAAGGGGACGTTTGAAAAGCAGGAGCAGCCAGCTGAAAGCAAATGGTATAAGACCAAGAAAAATGAACATAAAAAGATAGCTGATTATACAAGGGAAGCCATTCAAGAGAATCTTCCACAGCTTCATTTTGGACTTAATACGGTCAGGGAGACTAATGCCCTTGATAAGTATTACAAGTATCACAAGGATTATTTTTTGACCAGAAACAATCAAAGAGATATTTATGATAAATACACCTCAAATGATAAGAAGGTTGTAGTTCAAGACTGGTCAAAGATATATGAAAAACAGATGAAGGCTCACGGCAAGTTTTTTGGGGCCCTTAAGGGAACCTGGACTGGCTTAAAGCAAAGAGGTGCTGAACTTTTAAGTTCCATTAAGGGTGGTAAGGAGATATCCTGCAGGGACGAGATGGATCAGGGTATTCGCCCTTTCTTTAGCATGACTAAAAAAGTTCTCTTCTGGAAAAAACAGGTTGGACTTCTGGGTACAGAGACCAAGGCTGAGCGCAGTGACGGATCCGAATACAACAAGAGGATCATGAAAAAATACACTGAAAATAAGAACGGTGGAAGAAGAGAAGTCATGGATGAGCTTGCACTTAAGCTCATCAAGTTCAAGCTGACTCCCAATATGCTCACGAACAAGTATCTTGCTTCCAATATGCTTCAGATGCAGAGATATACGGATATGCTGGATGCTTTCGTATTTCTGACAAGGGCTAATCCCAATTATCTTGATATGAAGAGCAAGGATCATACAGATCCTGATCTGGCTGCAGTGATCTGGAGCAGGATCATTCTTCTTGCGCCTATCATGAGACATTTTATGGAAAACCATGCAAGGTTTTGCGGATACAAGAAGGAATCCAAGCTCTCAAGTAAGGCTAATATCAGAAAATACCTAAACGAAGACGAACTGAAAGATGGAATTGGAACAGAGAATGGTTATGAGGGCTTTGTAAAAGAAACATGGGAGGCCATCAAAGCAGCCTACAATTCCACTACTGATTATATGGATGACGCAGCTGACGCAAAGATGGCAGCCAAATTGTCTGAACTTGAGGACAAGGCTATCCAGACCAGAAAGAGTAAGGCGAAAGTAGTTAAGGTAGAGGGCAAGGAGCAGAAAGAAGAGACTGAGTTTAAGTTTAAATATGACGATGATGGCAAGAAGGCAGAGGAAATGCAGGCCATCAAAGATAAGATCATGGCCAATCCTCAGGTCTACGATATATTTGGAAGCGAGATCGACCAGATATTTGACAAGATCAACGAGCAGATGAGAAGACTCGATGAACTTGCTGCAAGGAAGGTCGCCATAGAAGATCTTGCGCTTAAGGAAAAGATTGCAGGTAAAAAGGATGTGGGACTTAAAGACATTGAGCAGGTATGGAAAGACTACATCAATAAGGAAAGAGTTCGCATTACATCTGAGACAGAAATACTAAACGAGCAGTTGGGCTTCTATAAAGGCACCATCGATTTCTTTATGAACATCGATCTTAAGAAGAAAGATCTTAAGCTTGATATTGATGCTAAGCCTTCTGTTAAGAATGTCCTTAAATATGAGGGTCTTGATCATATCTTTAAGCTCAAAGATGCCTTTGAATATAATGACCTGTTCTATAAGACTCTTGATTACTATGACTTTAAAAAGTTCGATGAGATCGAAGGTAAAGATGGCAAGGTGATAAAGCTTGAGGATATGCAGTCTCAGTACAATTACACTCTCCTTAAGAGGGGAATTGACAGAACACGCTTCGTAAATAAGCTGGTGGATGGCAATATTCAGAAAGAGATCAATAATCCTCAGATGCTCAATAACATAGAAAGAAGAGATAAGGCTAAGGAGAATTACGAGTTATATAAAGAAAAATATAGTAATATTACCATCTCAATGCATGAGATCGTGGATACTTCTCCTGAGAAGCTTGCAGAGAAATATAACATTACAAAAGAGCTTGATGTTACCAGTGAAGAGACTTTTAAAAACTATTTCTGGCTCGAGAAATTCAAAAAGATCTGCGACGACCTGGAATTCCGTAAGGAAGGCCCTCAAGAATATAACACACTTACCAGAGATCAGAAGATCGATGTCAGGGTAAAGGGAAGACTCATCAGAGATTATTTCCACAAATGGCAGGGGGCTATGGACTTTACTATGTCTGAGGCTTACAACTATATCTATGACACGCCTGATATGGAAGGCAATAACCAGGTCATTGAAGGTATAGATAAGGAATATCGCCTTACGACCATCAATAAGAGCCAGAAGAAGATCCAGGATCAGATTGATGAACTCAAAAAGAAAGACCTTAAGGAGGGAGATCCAGAATACGATAAGCTCCATAAGCTTGAAGAACTCAATAAGTTCATGCTTGGAATGGCAGAAGCCAACAATTACAATGCAAAAGCTATCAAGATGCTTGATAAAAGTGCTTACGATGCTTATAAGGCAGAGATTACCAAGGAAATTAAGAGGAATGAGCTTAAGGCAATCTATAACGCAGATTACGATGAGCTCGTAAAGAGTGATCTTGCTTTTTCATGGGAAAGAGAGGCTTATCTTGCAAGGGCTGACAAGGCCATTGAGATCCAGGAAGACTGCCTGCATTATGTCAAGAACAAGGCTGAAAGTCTGGCTAAGCTTGGAATTAAATACTCAAGCAAGTTTAAGCCAGATGAGGACTTCATTTCGCAGGAGTTTACAGCAATTGAAAAAGAGAGAATAGAGCAGGCAAAAAAAGAGAATAAATATGATCCTGACAAAAACTATGCCCTCACCAATGATGAAAAAAAGAAATACCTGCGGAATTGCAAGGATAAGTTCACGATCATTCTCAATAAAGTAAAGACAAAGTACTGCGTTGATGGAAAGCTTAATGATGAGGAAATCCTTAAGAATCTTAGGGACATCCTTCCAGAAATTGAGTTTGTTGACAGCTTTATAGTCTTTAACCACGAAAATTTTGAGAAAGAAACTGGGATTGTCGATTCAGCATACACAGCAGAAGAGCTTGAAAAGCTTGGAGAGCAGGAGCTTCTTTTATCAGAGTTTAAGGAATACGTGAAGATGCTGCTTGCTGATTATGGAATCTCTTACTGGGACGACTTTGAGTTCAGGAAAAGAAAAAAAATCAAGGCCAATATGGTTAATAGCGACAAACAGTACGCAGACAAGATGAGAGACATCAGGGAAGAGGGAAGGGAGTTTACCAAGAAAGAGGTAGAAAAGTCTAAGAGAAATGCAGAAATAAAAAAAGAGCTTGCTGAGCTAAATGATCTTGCTTCTAAGGAAAGGGATGCGCAGGAAAAACTCTCCTTAAAGCAGATGAAAGAGCTCTATAAGAAGGGCGATAAGAGAATACAAAAGAAGTATTTTGGAACATTTGTTGGCTACAGGCAGAGAACCCAGTACGATGAAAGGATTGAACTTCTTGAAAAAGAAAGAAAACAGAATATTAAATCCCTTCGTGATATGACGGATGATCTTGAACTTGTGCAATTCTATCAAGGTGGTGCTGTAGATGATATTATCAGGAAGAATGATAAAAAAGCAGTCAAAGGTGAGTCAGACTGGATCACCTTAAGAAAAGCAGAGAAAAAGGTAATTGTTGAGGGGGAA
Source organism: Butyrivibrio sp. (assembly GCF_017940685.1). Lineage (GTDB taxonomy): Bacteria > Bacillota > Clostridia > Lachnospirales > Lachnospiraceae > Butyrivibrio. The sequence goes on from NZ_JAGAYD010000276.1 coordinate 4,196, forward strand.
CTTCAAAGACAGGAGATGCCTGTAGCAAGAAATTATTCTGAGGAATTGTTCAGATACATCAAGAAAAAGGCTGGCAATCTTGAATTTATGGATCACGAGAAGGTTGAAGAGATCCTTACCCAGGCCACAAAAGCTTTCTTCTTTACTCTTTCTGCCGGAGCAAGGGCAGAGGCTAAGATGAGACTTAGGCTCTTTAAGAACGACAGGACTGTAATGAACGATTACTTCATCTGGAAGAATAACAAAGATTCTGAAGAGGTTCTTGCAGAAAGATGTAAAGTATTCGGACAGGATACTTATGTCAAGAAGAACATTAGCAAGATCAAGAATATAATGGAGGCCATTGCAGAGACCAAGGCATCTATAAGCGACATGCAAAATCCTAAGTTCCTGGATGAGCTTAAGGAGGACCTGGCTCCTAAGGGAATCGACGAAAAGCAGTTCATGTTCCTTCTTAGAAAGCACACTGTTGGTTTTGCAGGAAAAGCTGTCACCAATGCCAATGCCATCAAGGCTGAGAAAAACCAGCAGGATGTTGACAAGTACCTTAACGTTAGTACCAAGGATGAATTCCTTATAGAGACCGCAAAGGATGCGCTTGATGTTGGAACGAAGATCGATATCAATAAGGTTAACGAAGACTATATTGTAGAGCACTTTGCTGAATGTTACTATACAGCAAATAAGCTCCTTGCTTTCCAGCAGCTGTACTATGGAGAAAAAGAAAGCTTTGACAAACTCTATGATACAAATGGCCAAAGAGCTATCGTAAAGAAGATCAGGACATATTTTGACAAGGGTCATGGTGAGTCCTATGCTCTTTACTACAATGCGGTCATTTCAGTTGCCAATAAGTACGGCATCACAGAGAATGGAGGTCTGAACTTTGGCTTATCCATTGATGAAATTGATACTTTAAGGGATGAGACCAAGGCCGATGAACATAGGGCACTTAAAGATCAGGTGAAAAAGAATCTCAAGGAGGCACAGGCGAAGGTTACAGACAGCATAGAGGCTATGAAAGTTGCCTATGCTGAGACAGATCTTGCTAAAGCTATCCAGCAGAAGGTTTCCGGAACTCTAGTAAGCGTTGCTCCAGAGGACTTTATCCAAGAAGGAGATGAGAAAAAAGTTAAGGTAAAGAGAGACACATACGGCCTTAAAGAAGGTGATACCAAAAAGTCTAAAGAATTTGAGAAGTTCTATAACGAATACACAGGTGCCATCAATCAGACTAAGATACTTTACAACACCTACAAGGAACATGAACAGAATACTGAGGAGGTAACATTTACGATCAGCAATTCCTACCATCCACAGATGATGTTCTTTATGGCTCCTCCAAAGAGCTATGCGACAGCTACAAGTAAGATTGCCGGAAAGTCAGTTTGCACTAGTTTTAAGAACCTCCTTGCCGATGATGTGACTAATATTGCAGGAAATCTTTCTGTAGTTGATGAAAAGAACTGTGTAAATGTAGTTAAGCTTGTTAAGGATCTTAAGCTTGATATGGGCAAGATTGCTGAGCCTGCAGCAAACACAACACCTATCTATGAGGACGAGTACTTCTCAAAGCAGTTAAAAGAAAATCCTGACTTCTACGTCAGCATGGTCAATGCTATGAACTTCTGCATTATCTTTGAAAGCGGAAATGATGTCTTAAATCTTAATGGTTATGAGAGACAGATAGATAAAGCCTATAAAGATGGTGAAAAAGACAGCGATATTTACAAGCAGTGGCAGGAAGTAGATATTCAGGAAAAGGCATACTCGGTTTCCAAAGACAGGATCAAGGGTTATAAGGAAAAGATAAGGGATCTTACTGATGAGGTAGAATCAAAGAAAACAGAAGTCATGAGGATGAAGCGTAATAAAGAGGAGCTTCAGAAAAACAAACTTAAGATTGCAGATCTGACTACCGAGATTGATAAGCTCACAGAGCAGATAAATGAGCTGACCACTATGAATGAGGCCGAGATCAAGGTCAATGACCATCTCTTTGATCAATATGACAAAGCTGTTGCAAAGCTTAATGAAATGTCTGATGGCAAAGCAAGTCAATACAACCCTGAGCTATTAAGACCTCAAAAACTTGAAGCGCTGCAGCAGTTAAAGAATATGTTCTCAGATCAGAAGACAAGGTTTATGGTTTCTACATACTTTGATCTGTTCAACGCTTATCTTCTTAAGAATGGTATTAAGATCGATGGAAGTCTTGTGAATGCCAACATTTATGACGAGACACTTAATGAGCTTACAAGGTCAGACAAAGCTAAGGACAACATGACAAGAAATGATGCCCTTGATTTTGGCAGTGAGATCAGTAAGAAAAATAAGGCTTCCAACACGGAATACTTTGAGCAAAAGAAAAAGTACATCTCAAGCGGAGATTACCTCAAAGAATACAAGGCTCTTGAAAACAAGCAGAAGGTTCTGGATAAAGCTCTAAATGCCAAACCGGATGCTATTAAGACGATGTTCGATGGCATTGCCAAGAAGAGGAAAAAAGCCAAGAGTGTATCCGATGTTGATTTTGTACTCAACAATCTCACTGAACAGGAGAGGTTCAATCTTAGGAAATATGGCATCGATGAAACTGACATGATAAATAAGAGAAAGGATGATGAATTTTTGCAGCTGCGCCAGTTAAGATACATTGTCATTTGGATAGATGCCTATGACAAGATCAAGACTTATCAGGGAACAAAGAGTTTTGATTACGTTGCCAAGACATTCACCAGTGAAGAACTTGATGTTTTAAAGCGATATCATGGTGAATTAGATAAATATGAGGATAGATTCTTTGATGCTGCAAACCTCTTTGATATGATGACTTCTTACCTTATTACGAGAGAGACCATGTTTTTACAGGTGGGACAGCAAGCTAAAAAATCCCAAAACAATGACAATCTCTTCAGTATCAATTCAGTTGATTAAACAGCTTAAATAGCCAAAAGAGTGGCCTGTAAAAAAGATTATCTTTTTTACAGGCCACTTTTTTATAGAAAGTTAACAGATTTGATTGGTCAAAATAATGCTACAATTGTATATATGGGCTTCGCAGCATTGCCCTGATGAGATGCTGATTCGTATATACATATTGAGATTTTGGAGTTTTTTAGTCAGGAGGTTAGGATATGTCACATTTTGAGGAGTATAAGAAGGCAAAAAAGCAGGAACTTGAAAATCCCCAGGCGATGAACCAGTACCGCGAAAGGGTGCAAGGAAGAGACTTTACTATGCCTGGACCTGAAAACCATGAAATAGATTATGATGCTGACCAGCTCATGGAATACTTTGAGGACAGAAATAAGAATAAAGAGGACTTTGAAGCGAGGACAGATTACTACTTCAGGGATGCGCTTCTAGGCGCCAGCAAGCAGCAGCAATACCAGAGATATGCCAACGACGAAAATGGGATTACATCTGCCTATTCCAGAAGCTACGGAAATCACTATGCCTGGAAGAGAAAAAGTAATGCCTCAAATGCTGCGAAAAATTTTCGCATCATGAATGAGAAAATGGCCAGATATACCCAGGATGATGAGCTAAATGTTGATAACTACACCAAGTATCTTCATCGTGAAGAAATAATGAAGTACAGACTGAAAGGAATGATAGCTGCTGCGGAGACCAAGTCCAAGAACAAGGTTCATGAGTCATATTTAAAGGGCAGGGCGAAACTGTCCTGTAATATGCTGCTTAAAGAGCAGCTCCTTAACCTCATTCAGAAAGAAAATGATGATCTCCTTAAAGGTCGGCTTCAAGACAAATTAAACGGCGTAGAAAGAAAGATAAAGGATGCTTACGACGAGATCAAAAACAGCTCGCCATCAGTTCAGGAAAGCTGGAGAGAAGTGCATGGCATCAACAAGAGGACAATCAGTGAAAAACAGAGAGAATACCGTGATACATGCGGCGTCTTTAGTAGCGATGCAACAAATATGCTCCTTAATCTTGAGACAATCCAGGAACAGGTAAAAAGTGAGAATACACAGTGGCCTTGCAGAATAGTCCTTAAAGACAAAGCGGATGGACCTATAAACAGAGCTGAGATAAAGAATAAAAAATTCAATCAAAGCTACAGTAAGGCCAGGCAGGACGATGATCAGGAAGCTTTAAAGAGGATGGAAGAAGAGGGCATTGAGCGCTTTATGAAAATGCACATTCCAACCCCTGACGAACTGACAGGCGATTCTCTGGTTAAATTTATAACCGGTCACTTAAGAGAATACTATGAGATGACCAAGCTGGCACTTCCTTACTACCAAAATAAAGTATTTGGGGAAGATGGCAGCTTAAGAGAATATGCATTATCCCATCAGGATTTTTTGAAAAGGCTGTTTTATGTCGAAGCGGTCAACAAATATATTGATTTTACACTTCGCCATGACCATCTGATCATGTATGACGGAATGGGAAGATTTAAAATCGAGGGCGATCCCAGGTACAGATTTGCAAGACGCAGAGATAATGGTGACTGGGCCCGTCAGCAAAGATTTGGTGAAGGCGAGGATATGCGTGAATTTGGGAAGTTGACAAACGCCTTTAGGAAGTACAGTAGTGGGGATCCTGTGCGCCTTCGCAATAGGATAGAAAACATAAATCTCATAAACGATAATCTTATCATCAAGGACGAGGAAAAGAACAATCTGATAAATGATAAGAAAGATGAGAAATTTGATAAGGTCAAAGTCACTGGAAAGGTGACTGAGAAGTTTGATAAGGTCAAGGTCATGGGGGATGTGACTGAAAGAAAAGAGAATAAGAAGGAAGATAAGCCAGTTAACATCATCAATAAAGAAGAGGATGACCTTGAGCCTCTTAATATCGATCAGATCATAAAAGAAAGAGAAACTGAGGATGAAAAAAGGCGAAAAGAAAAAAGGCAGAAATTCGAAAACAGAAAAGAGTCAGATGATAAGTACACAAACAAAATAAATATAGAAAGTAAGGAAAATCAAAACAGGATAAATATCATCCATGAAGAAGAGGATGAAGTAGAACTCAATAAGGAAGAAGAAAAAGAATACAGAACGATTCGCAGCAAATATTCTGCAAAACTTAAGTTTACAAAAGAAGACTTCCTTGTTTACAAGACCATTGTTGATGCCCAGAAGGTTTCGCATAGTAATGCTAATAAAAAGGCAGTATCTGCGGGGCTTAAAAAAGGTGTATTTGCCGGAGAAGGGAAAGAGTATGCAAAGGTTTCACTGGCTCCTGCGCCTCTTCTTAAATCCTTAAGATTTAAAGAACAGGTAACAGAAGACAAGGAGAATGGAATAACACATAGGCATGAAATGGGTATAACCCCTTTGGATCAGAAAAAGCTTGAGGAAAACAGGGTCTGGATCAAGCTATGGACATCTACTGACCAAACAGCAGCGAGAGAACAATATATAAAGGAAAATCTCCCTAAAATGTTTGATGATTTTAAGTGGCCTACAGTAGAGGAACTGTCTAATGGAACGGCACTTAAGGGAGAGAGACTTTTTGAGATCATGGATATGTTAAGAAGGCTCAAAGGTATCGATGGCCTTGTTTCCATGAGTAAAACAGCAAAAAATATCTGTAATGAGCCTGCCTTTGTAGCTAAGCTTGATATGCTTAAAAATCTTAAGAATTATATTACAGCAAATCTGCGCCTTAAACGTAATATTGATATTGATCCTGAAAATGCCGACGGCGTAAGACTTTATACAAGAAGATTTATGTCTGAGACAGATTTAAAGGGAGTTGTAAATGACAATTTAAAGGATTATGAAGAAAAGCTCAGACTCCTTCCAAAGGATGCACTTTTTAAGAAAACAGTGGAGGTGAAGAAGGAGGAAGAAAAGAAGGAAAATCTTAATAAGATAAATATCATCAAGGAAGAAAAGAAAGAAAATCTTAATAAGATAAACATCATCAATGAGGAGAAAAAAGATAGCAAGAACACCATTGATGAAGACAGGAAGACCATTAAGGATGCTTTGAAAAAAAGTCATGATGCATTTGTTTCTTTCAAGGTTCATCCTGAGTATTTGAAGCTTATAAATGAAGCTAATAAGTATCTGGTTGATGGTCTGGCTGGGAAAACAGTTGACAGAGCTGTTATGCACATGCTTAAGTTTGTCAACTTCAACAAGAAGGGAGAACCCATAAGCAAGACAGACAAAGAAAATCATGAGTGGAATAAAAAGTGGCTAAAAACATGGCATGGAGTGAACGGGGATTTTGATACCATGGGCAAAATGATACAGGAAAATATGCCTCATGCCTATGATGGCGTTGATTCTTTGCCACCGCTTCCCAAGGTGCAAGTGGATTTAGCTGGGCTTGATAAGAAAGAAAAAGAAAATGTAATTAAGGAATACCGTTTGCAGCTTGATGAATGGTGTGAAAAGATCATCAAGGAAGACAAGCTTAAGATGATCCTGTTTACAGGTAGAAAAGGACTTTCTATAGATAACCTTAAGAACAAAATACCGGGAATTAAAGATTATATCAATGAAGAAAAAAATCCCAAGTATGCAGCTCTTGGTGACACATTGGGGTCTGCAGTTCAGTATTTGCTATTATATGTTCCTCAAAAGTACAAGATGAATGTAGATTCTGCAGACCTGCAAAAAGCACCAAATAATGAAGGCATTCTAGATTCCTATGCGGAAAAGCTGTATGAAAGCTCTATCCTGTATGATCAGCACAAGAATGATAAGGACATGGCTTTTGATGCTTCTAAAATGAAAACAATGGAGGCTGAGTTTCAGAAAGACAAAGAATTTTTGCAATTTAAAGAACAGGTGCCGGAGTTTACGAGGAAAGGCTATGACGTTCTTAAGAGATTTGAGAGAGTTAAGAATATGGGGAATAGGCCCCAATACAAAGCTGCCTATGATAAAGCTGAGCCGACATTGTCCAAGTATATGGGTAGTGGCCTATCCTTTGACAGAAGCGTAAGTCTTATTATTAAACCTGTGATTTATGACAAGGATGGAAGGCCCACAACCAAGGAAATGGCTGAAAATGAGGCCTGGAACATGAAATGGCTAAAGGCATGGGAAGATGATGACTATGATACAAGGGAAGAAATGATATCTGAATATTACCCTAATATTTATGATTCTGTATCAGATATCCCGATTCCTACTGCCAAGCAGGTAAAAAATCCTAATCTGTACGCGGATGTCATTAACGTATGGATAGAAAAGAAGGTCCATGGCGATTCAAATAATTTCTTTTCTGCAATAAGAAGAGACTTGGCATTTAACGTTATAAATAAAGCACATCCATCACTTGCAAATCATATAAAAAGTGATAAGAGGTTCGCAGCATTAAATCAAGCGGTTAACTGTTTAAGCCTTTATGCCACATCGTATTTGACTAAACAGTATAATGTGAATCTAATAGATGGAAGGGACAGGGTTGTTGATAATAAGAGTACACAGGTTGCAATGGCAAATATGACCATACCAGATATGCTTAAGGAACTGACTGCAGCAGTGGCAAAATATGGTAAACTTAAAGACAAAAAGCCTGTTCCGTACAAAAAAATGAAAAAGTGATGTTGAGGGAAGATCATGAAGGTCAGCTTTGTAGCACTTAATGATGAGAATAGAATATACTTTGAAAGAGTGTTTCCGAGGGAAATCGAGTTAGAATCCTTTAGGGTGGCGGTGGGAGCCATTGACGAAGAAGGGAAAGTTTTGGGAGCTGTTTCATATGTTCTTATGAACTATGAATACTCCCTTGACTGGCTCTTTGTAGAGCCACAGGTCCGTCTTCAGGGTATAGGAAGAGAGCTTGTGGATCAGGTCTGCCGCATCATTATGAACACGGGAGATCTTTTCCCTTTGACCGCTCAGTTCGAATTTTCAAATGAAGATGATGAACTGCATACTTTCTTTTTGTCAATCAGACATTTTATTACCAGCTATTCTCACGAAAGATATTATGTTACAAAAGATGATATCAAACAGTCCCAGGGGCTTAGAAAGGTTGTAAAAACCGGAGTGACCACAGAACTGTTCTTTGACAGACCTGTGGAAGAGCAGAAAAAACTTTTGAATATGCTCATGAGGGAACAGTCCTATGAGGTGGCAGATTATGATCGCTGGAAAAAGAGCTGTGTCCCTGAGCTTTGCAAATGCATTTTTGCCAAAAATACTTTGGTAGACCTTATCTTTGTCCAAAGAACTGCTGATGGAAACCTTGAGCTTTCATATCTTTATGGCAAATATCCCAAGGGGCTTATGGAGCTTATATCAGAAACTCTAAGTAGTCTTGAAGTGTACTTCTCTGACTACAGACTAACCTTTGACGCTTTAAGTGACGAGGGAATAAGGCTTGCGGAGAATCTTTTTCCAAAGGCAAAAAAGGCACATGTCTACGAGGCGGAATTCTAGTTACCAGCAGTTTTTTTATCATAAAATCTATAAGAAATTACAAACTGCGACAAAAAAAAGACAGCCCACGACATACTGCATCATAGAAAATTATTTTCATGTTATATTACAATCATAGAAGTGATATTTTTGATCTATGTGTGTGGGAGAAAGCAATGGAGAAATTAAGGTACGACGCTACAGGCCTTATGATAGTCAAAGAGGACTATTTCTGTGAGCACTTCGAGCCTGATGACGAAGCATTGGTTCCTATGAAGGAGTGCTGGTGCTGCAAATGGTCGAACTTCAGGGCTGAAAGTAAAGATAGTGCCAGTGAGTGCTATAGCGTTTGTAATTATATAGGTAATATGAAAGAAGCAGTAAACAAATAAAGCCGATAGAGGTAGATAGTATGGGAAACACAGAAAAAACTATACTACAAGTTAATATGTTTGGTGGGCTTGCAATTACTTATGAGGGGAAAAATGTATCTATCGGTAAGAACAAGACGGCTAAGTATATTCAGCTTTTGGAAATAGTGTGGCTTGCAGGAGAAGCTGGAATCCAGAAGGATCAGCTCACTGGTATCCTTTATGACAGAGAGGAACAGTCCAATCTTTCTAACAGCTTCAACAACCTGATCTATCAGATGCACAAGCAGATGGACAGAGCAGGACTTCCAGAGCTTGACTATGTAGTGAACAAGGATGGAGTTTTTTTCACTGACGAGAATGTAGTTATAGATTCAGATGTGTTGAGATTCAAGGACAACATTGTTAAGGCAAGACAGCAGGAAAACGAAGCGGACAGTATTCCTTATTACAAGGCAGCTTTTGATGAGTACAGGGCAGAGATCCTTCCAGAGCTTGCTACAGCAGAGTGGCTCATCATCAAGAGCGTTCAGCTTCAGAAGATGTATGCAGAGAGCGTTATCGCACTTGGCAGCTACTACGAGGAGCGAAAAGACTTCGAGGAAATGCATCATGTATTCAAGAAGGCAGCAGAGCTGTATCCTGATGATGAGTGGCAGATCGGAGAGATCAACGCCCTTATCGGAATGGAAGCCTTCAAGGAAGCCTATGCAGTATATGACGAGACAGTAAGGTATTACACAGATGAACTTGGAGTTACACCAAGTAATGACCTTTTAGAGTGTTATGAAAAGATGAGCCGCCAGATCACTAACGTTCCTGGCAAGATCCTTCAGATCAGAGATGGCATCTTAGAGCACAGAGGTGCTGTTTCAGACAACGACGAAGGCGCTTATGACTGCTCATTCCCAAGCTTCATCGATGCATATCATATTCTCAGCCGCAACATGGAGAGAAGCGGACAGTCAGTTTATATGATGCTTCTTAATATAGTTGATTATGAGGGCAAAAAGATAACAAACCAGGCCAAGCTCGAAACAAGAGCCAAGCTTTTACAGGAAGCAATTTCACTGACACTTCGTCAGGGCGACACATATTGTAAGTATTCGGCATCACAGTATCTTCTCCTTTTGGTGGGAACCAACAAGGAGAGTTGCAAGACGGTTTACAGGAGACTGCTCAATAAGTTCAAGCTTTTGGCAGGACCCAGAACTGAGCTGGAATACAGCGTAGTTTCACTGGCTGATCTTCCAGACAGACTTGCAGAAGCGAAGTAAGCAAAACTGGTTTTCTTATGAGAGATAGAGGTTTTTTTATGAGGGGAAGATTCCGCAGGGTATTTATTTACTCTGCGGAATTTTCTTTATTGTTTATATTTTGTTCACTAATTTTTCAATGCTAGGGGTTAAAATGAAACTAGGACTACTAGAAAGGAAGTGAGGTTATGGCTGTAGAGCATCTAGACTACTCCAAGTTGAACCTTACACCAATACAGGGCGGGGCAGACAACTTTAATCCAGAAGAGGTTACACTGGCTGATGTGGAGAAGATCCTCCGGAAAAAGAATCAGCTTGAAGAATTCAGGGTTCTTATGATGAAGTACGATTGTGCACTTTCAGAAGTAAGGACCAAGCTTGATGTACTTAATAAAGAGCTTTCACTTAGGAATAAGAGAAACCCTTTTGAAGCCATCAAGATGAGGATAAAGACTCCGGTCAGTATCTACAACAAGCTATGCGACAAGGGTGTAGATATGACCATCAAGAATATCAACAAGAATCTTTCAGATATTGCAGGCATCAGAGTTATCTGTTCCTTTGTGGATGATATCTATATGCTTGCCAATTGCCTTGCCCAGCAGGACGACATCAAGGTTCTTCAAAAAAAGGACTATATTTCAAGCCCTAAGACCACAGGATACAGATCACTTCATCTGATCATCCAGGTGCCGATATTCCTTACAGATGACAAAGAGTATATGAAGGTTGAGGTTCAGTTCAGGACTATTGCCATGGATTTCTGGGCAAGTCTTGAGCACAAGATGAAATACAAAAAAGATATCGAGAATGCTGAGGTTATCACTGAGGACCTTAAGTTCAGTGCAGACCTTATCAACCAGATCGATATGAGAATGCAGCAGATCAGAGAAAAGATCGATGCATCGGATGATGTAGAAGTTTAGTCAGACTAAACAAGACACGGGGACGGTTCTACTGCTGACACGGGGACGGTTCTACTGTCAGGTTTTATTTTATAAAACCTGACAGTAGAACCGTCCCCGTGTCA
>NZ_JAGAYD010000277.1 GCF_017940685.1 Butyrivibrio sp.
TAGAGCAGAGGACTGAAAATCCTCGTGTCGTTGGTTCGATTCCGACTCTAGGCATCTTTTTTATTAATCTCAGCGTGAAGTGATCGCTGGGATTTTTTTATTGCCACTTAGCTATGCTATAATTCTCTTATCAACACTTATGAGGGCATGATAATGAGAGATAATAAACGAAAGTTTGTAGCAATAACTCTGACTATAGCTTTATTAATATCTGGATGTGGCAATTGGAATTTTAAAACTCCGGATGATATAGAAGATCAGGATGCAGCAAGTACAACAATTGAAGAAGGAAAATACCCGGTAACATGGAATCTTTCATCTGTTTACTCAGGTGAGGAGGAATGGATGAAGGATTATGAAAAAGTTTTGGACATGTATAAAGGGTATGACGAATTCAAAGGTAAGCTCAATACTCCTGAAGTGATAAACGATTATTTCAACTATGCATACTTTGGGGAGTTGACAAAAACACAGGAAAAACTTGGAACCTACGTTAATCTTTTAGGGTTATTAGATACGACGGATCCGCTTTATAAGAGGCTGTCATCAAAATATAATGACCTTCTAAATAAAGAAGATGAGTATAACGGATTTTCTGACGATGAATTATTCTCCCTATCCTTTGAAGAGAGAAAAGAGATTTTCTCAGATCCGATATTTAATGATGATACCAGGTGGCTTAGCAGATATCTCACAGAAGACTTTACGCCGCTTTCAGAAGATGAAGAAGAAATTATCTTTAATCTATCAAGGGGCTTAGGATATGGTTCCTACACATTCGACATATTAAATAATGTTGAGCTTCCTTATCCAGAGATAACCATGCCAAATGGTGATGAAGATATTCTTGATGACGAGTTGTATCTGGAGATTTTGGGAAATCCAGACTATAGCGATGAATTCAAAGAAACCACACATAAGCTTTTCTACTCAAGGTACGCTAATTTTGCCAATACTTTCGCGGCTCTTTTGGAACAGAATTGCAATGAAGCTTATTCCTATGCAGTTATTGACGGATATGGTTCAACAAAGGAATCAGAACTTGATAGTTATGGGCTGACAACAGATATATATGATATGCTCATGGATGCAGCTCACAAAAACATGGATGAGCAGCACAGATATTATGAATTACATGCTAAGGCATGTGGACTTGAAAAGCAGCATGTACAGGATCTTTTCATAGTTCCATCAAATTTCCAAAGAGGAAAGACATCCTATGATGATGCAGTGGATGAGGTGACAAAAGCTCTGTCTGTTCTTGGAGATGATTATGTCGCACATTTTACAAAAATGGTAAACAGTGGCCAGGTAGATGTGTATCCAACAGAGACAAAGAAAAGCGGAGCAGCAGAAAACACCTATAGTTTGGAATATTTACCCTGGGTGTACTTTAATTACAAAGGATATTCGGATGATATTTCCACAATAGCCCATGAAATGGGACATGCGGTTTACGACATGTATTCTGTGGAAAACCAGTATCCAAAATATACACAGCCTACTATCTTCACCCACGAGGTTGCATCCACCACAAATGAGCTTTTGTACTACAGCTACATGATAGACAACGCAAAAGACGATGAAGAAAAGCTCTATTACCTGGACAATGCAATCAACATGTTTACAGGAACTTTTTTCAGGCAGATGATGTACTCTGAATTTGAGGATTACATGTACGATGTCGTGGAAAATGGCGGCTCTTTAGATGCAGAAGAAATGAAAGAAAAATGGCTGGAGCTGAGTGAACTTTACAGAGGGGACTCTGTTGAGTACTACCAGGAAGATGGCTACTACTGGGCAAAAGTAAGTCATTACTATACGCCATATTATGTATATCAGTATGCGGCAGACATAGCCTACGCTGCATCCATTGCACAGAGGATCACAAGCGGGGATAAAAAAGCGCTTGATGACTATATCGCATTTTTAAAGCTTGGGGACTCAAAGTCTCCCACAGAGCTCTTAAACGTAGCTGGTGTAGATCCATTATCTGAAAAGACATATGATGATGCTATGGAATTCTATAAAGAGCTTCTAGATCAATATGAGAAGCTGATAGAAAACAGGTAAAGATTTTACTTAGAATTTTCAGGTTTTTTATACTTTATTATTCATTGTATGTTATCATGAAGACACTTAAATAATGCTATCATTGGAAATTATGCGCTAGCGCCTGGAGATACATATGCATCATTTAGACGAAGAGGAAAAAGAGATCATCAAAAAGTTTCTGGATGTGAAGGGTTATGATCCAAATGCTTTTGATCCTGATCTACTTAATGAACTGGAAGCAGATAAAGAGTATCAGCACGTACTGACTGAGTACGGAGCAGATATTTTAGGCTCAGATAACTATTTAAAGTTAAAGAGTTTTATTCAGCATGGAAATGTTACAGTATTTGAACACAGTATCCATGTGGCTTTGTGTGCTATAAAGCTAAATAGAAAAATGGGAGTTGGCGGAAGAGAGCGCGAGATAGTAAGAGGAGCTCTGCTGCACGACTATTTCCTCTATGACTGGCATGATGGAGAGGCTCCGGGGAATATTCATCCCAAGCTCCATGGATTTTATCATCCGGGAATAGCCTTAAGAAACGCCACAAGAGATTTTGCATTATCTGAAAGAGAAAAAGAAATAATAAGAAAGCATATGTGGCCACTTACAGTAAAACCACCGCGCTGCAGAGAAGCATGGGTTGTCTGCATGGCTGACAAATATGCATCAACGCTGGAGACCTTAAAGCTCAAGAAGGGAAAGATAAGAGTCAATTATGCCTGATATTTACCAGGAACTATTGAAACTGGCTGATAGTGATATGTATCCGCTTCACATGCCAGGACATAAAAGGAACTTAGAAAGCACCCCGTTAAAGGGTGCTTTTCGCTGTGATATAACAGAAATAGATGGCTTTGATAACCTTCATGATGAGAGCGGAATAATACTTGAGGCAGAGAAAAGAGCTAATAGCCTTTATGGGGCAGATGAGACCTATTTTCTGGTAAACGGCAGCACTAGCGGAGTGTTAAGCGCACTGTCAACTGCAGTGCCAGATGGTGGAGTGGTCCTGGCAGCCAGAGGAAGCCATAAGTCTTTTTACCATGGGGCATATTTAAGGCATCTGGATATCGAATATCTGCCAGTTAAGATGATAGATAAATATGGAATTTTTGATGGGTACAGCGCAGAAGAAGTTGAAAATGCGCTAAGTGAGCTTGGGAGAATACCAGATGCAGTTTTCATCACTTCTCCAACCTACGAGGGAAAGTGCTCAGATGTTAAGGGCATAGCGAAGGTCTGCCACAAAAGAAATATTCCCCTGATAGTAGATGCTGCACATGGAGCTCACTTCGGACTTGGGGAGGGCCTTCCTGAAAGCGCAGTTACGGCTGGAGCTGACATAGTGATACATTCTCTACACAAGACGCTCCCATCCATGACTCAGACTGCCCTCATACATGTAAGTGGTGATATTGTCCCCAAAGCTCTTTTAAAGAGATTTCTTAGAATATATCAGTCAAGCAGCCCATCCTATGTGCTTATGTCATCAATTGATCTATGCATAAAAGAGCTTATGGAAAAGAAAGAGCAGTATGTTAAAAAGCTCTTGGAATATAGAAAGAGACTGGAACTGAGCACAAGAGACTGCCAAAAAGTCCGGATAGTTGGTACAAATGAGCTTGAAGATCCGTCAAAAGTCCTTATTTTTGTGGATTCTGGGGAAATGACAGGTCACGAGTTATATGATATACTTCGTGAGGAATATGGACTGCAGCTTGAAATGGCAGGGGAGAGATATGGGCTTGCCATTATTACTGGTTGGGATACAGATGAGGGGATAGAGAGGCTTCTTAAGGCAATTTGTGAAATAGACAAAAGGCTGGAAGGAAGTAAGACCCTCAAAACTGGCAACAAAGCCGGATATTTACTACCCAAAAAAGAGATGCCACTACATAAGGCCTGGGATCAGGATACTGAAGAGATCTGTCTTGAGAATGCCAGAGGCAGGATTGCAGGAGATTTTGTGAACTTGTATCCGCCAGGAATTCCAATGATAGTTCCTGGAGAGGTGATAGACGAGCGGCTCATCGAACAGATCAAAGGGTGCATTGACCAGGGACTGAATGTCCAGGGCATTTCAGATGCCAAAACAAGCGAAAATAAGGGTATAATAGGAAAGAGAGAGATTACATGCGTAAAACAAAAATAATCTGCACAATAGGTCCTGCAAGTGAGAATGAAGACAAGCTAAAAGAACTCATGCTTGCTGGTATGAATGTTGCAAGATTTAACTTCTCACATGGTTCACATGATGAGCATAGAAGAAAGTTTGACAGAATAAGGAAGCTGAGAGATGAGCTGAACCTTCCAGTTGCAACAATGCTGGACACAAAGGGACCAGAGATCAGACTAAGAGACTTTGAAAACGGAAAAACTGAACTTAAAGCCGGTCAGACATTTACACTGACAGCAAGAGATATAAAGGGAACAGACAGCGAGGTTTCTATTACATATAAGGAGCTTCCAAATGACTGTAAGAGTGGAATGACCATCCTTTTGGATGATGGTCTTATCGAGCTGAAGGTAGAGAATGTTACAGATACTGACATTACCTGTACAGTTGTAAATGGCGGACCTATTTCAGATAAGAAGGGCGTAAACGTACCTGGAGCTGAGCTTACAATGCCTTATCTTAGTGAGCAGGACAGAAGTGATATCGAGTTTGGCTGCGAGCAGGGATTTGATTTTGTGGCAGCTTCTTTTGTAAGGACCAGGGCTGATGTTGAGGCAATAAGAGAGATCTTAAAAAAATACAACAGTCCAATGAAGATCATCGCTAAGATCGAGAGTACTCAGGGCATCAACAACCTTAAGGACATACTGGATGCAGCTGACGGAATCATGGTTGCCAGAGGCGACATGGGCGTAGAAGTTCCATTTGAAGAGGTTCCAGTGATCCAGAAGAAGATGATCAAGATGGCCGAGGCAGCAGGTAAGTATGTTATCACTGCAACTCAGATGCTGGATTCCATGATCCATCATCCAAGACCAACAAGAGCTGAGGTTACAGACGTTGCCAACGCTATCTACGACGGAACAACAGCTATCATGCTTTCTGGCGAAACTGCTGCTGGAGATTATCCTATCGAAGCCCTTAAGACCATGGCTAAGATAGCAGAGAGAACTGAAGCAGATATAGATTATATCGGAAGACTTAAAAAGAGAGACTACGCCCCAAGCGATGATACTACAGCTATTTCACACGCTACATGTAATATCGCAGCAGAGGTGGATGCTGATGCTATTCTTACTGTAACAATGTCAGGATTTACAGCAAGCATGGTTTCAATGTACAAGCCAAATTGCCAGATCATTGCCTGCACCACCAATCCAACAGTATGCAGACAGATGAATCTTATGTTTGGAGTTCTTCCTCTCCATATCAGACAGGAAGACACAGCAGATGAGTTGTTCAAGGAAGCAATAAGCTCAGCCAAGAACGCAGGTTACCTTAAGAGCGGACATAAGGTTGTCCTTACTGCAGGTGTTCCTCTTGGAATCCCTGGAAGGACCAACATGATCAGAGTAGAAGAAATCTAAAGAAACAGGACAGGAATTGTTATGGGAAAGATTTTCCTTCTGATGGGAAAGAGCACCTCAGGAAAAGATACAATATACAGGAATTTAATAGAAGATGAGAGCCTCTTCCTTAAGAAGGTTGTTCCCTACACCACAAGGCCACAGAGATCTGGCGAGACTGATGGAGTTCAGTACTTTTTTAAGACTGAAGAAGAGTATCAGGACTTAAAGAGAAATGGCCAGATCATCGAGGAGAGGACCTACCACACCAACTACGGCGAGTGGAGGTACTTTACCGTGGATGACGGACAGATAGCTCTCTCTGATGGGGACTATCTTGTGATCGGAACTTTAGAATCCTACTGCTATATAAGAGATTATTTTGGAAAAGAAAATGTGGTTCCCCTTCTCATTGATGTAGAGGCAAGGATCCGCCTTGAGAGAGCCATGAAAAGAGAAGGCAAGCAGGAAAATCCTAGGTATGACGAGATGTGCAGAAGATTTCTTGCTGACGAGGAAGATTTTTCCGAGGACAAGCTTAAGACAGCAGGGATTGATACAAGATTTCCAAATAACGACAAAATAGAGGACTGCATCAGCAGTATCAAAGCATTCATTCTTTCTAAAAAAGCTTAACTAATTGGGGAGGGCTTAGAATGGATATTAAAATAAATAATATCACTCCGTCAGCCCAGACACCTGCACCAGAACAGGTACAGGAAGCAAATGGCGATTTTAAGTTCATACTGACAAGTAAGCTTGAAGATTCAGACCTTGCGGAGCGCCTAAATCTCATGATGCAGGATATTATCCAGCAGGGTGAACGCATATCCAAGAAAAATGACATCAAGGATATGCAGAGGTACAGGATCCTTATCAAGGACTTTATGAACGAAGTGGTGACCAGGTCCCATGTCTTTTCCAGAGAGAACTTCCTTGACAGGAAGGGACGCCACAGAGTTTATGGTATCATCAGGCAGGTTGACAAGGAGCTGGATGAGCTTGCCCAGGAACTTGTAAAAGATGAATGCAACAATATCGATATCTTAGCTAAGATTGGACAGATACAGGGGTTATTACTTGATATATTCACTTGAGGGGAGCAGTAATGGCGGATTTTTCCGATATATATGATCAGCAGCAGATGAAGGAGCATATGCAGTATGTGCTGAAAACTGATAAGGCATCTCATGCCTATATCATTTCCGGAGAAGATGGATCGGGAAAAGAGTTTATCGCCAGGGTTTTTGCAAAAGCCCTTCAGTGCAGTAACAAACAAGAAAAGGATGGAGAAATAGAAAGCTGCGGTCTTTGCCCATCCTGCATTAAGGCCATGTCTGACAACCATCCTGACATCATCACAATAACTCATGACAAGCCCGCCAGCATTGGCGTTGATGATATAAGGCTGCGTCTTCGTGATGATGTCGTAATAAAGCCCTATGAGAGCAAATACAAGATTTACATCATTCCTGAAGGGGAAAAAATGACTATTGCAGCTCAGAACGCGCTACTTAAGACGCTGGAAGAGCCGCCTTCTTATATCGTTATCATTATTCTTACAAACAATCTGAATGCCTTTTTACCCACCATCATCAGCAGATGCATAGTTCTTCCAACAAGGCCTGTAAGGGATGAGGTCATAAAAAAGTACCTTATGGAGAACTGCCATGTGGTGGATTATAAGGCAGAGCTCAGCGCTGCTTTTGCAAGAGGAAATATTGGAAAAGCCTTAGAGCTGTCTTCAAATGAGCGCTTTGAAAACCTGAAAAACGAAACCATAGACCTGGTGGTCAAGCTTGAAAACCTTGAGATCTATCAGATGATGGAAAGAGTCCATGCTCTGCTTGAACCAGTTGACGGGGAAGAAAAGAATGCCAAGAAGGGCATTGATATGAGGCAGTATGAGGACTTTGTTGATATACTACTTTTCCTGTTCAGAGATATGCTGGTGTTCAAGGCCACAGAGAACACGGATCACTTGATTTTCACTGATAAGGTATCGTATATTAGTAGTGTTACAAAGAAGTGCAGTTATGATGATATAAGCAGTATCCTGAAGGATATTGATATAGCAAAAAATCGCATATCTTCAAATGTAAATATAGATTTAGCCTTAGAGCTTATGCTCATTGGCATTAAGGAGCATTTATGACAAAAGTAATCGGCGTAAGATTCA
Organism: Butyrivibrio sp.; assembly: GCF_017940685.1. Lineage (GTDB taxonomy): Bacteria > Bacillota > Clostridia > Lachnospirales > Lachnospiraceae > Butyrivibrio. The sequence continues at coordinate 7,761 of NZ_JAGAYD010000277.1, forward strand.
GATCTGCCGGCAAGATATATTTCTTTTCACCAGGGAAATATGTGATCAAAAAAGGTGATCACGTCATTGTAGAGACTGCAAGGGGCGTGGAGTACGGAACTGTTGTAACACCTATTCAGGAGATAGAGGACGAGAAGGTAGTCAAGCCTCTAAAGACAGTTCTTAGAACCGCCAGCACCAAGGATGACGAGCAGGAGGCTGGCAACAGGGAAAAAGAAAAAGAGGCATTCAGGGTTTGTCTTGAGAAGATAAAAAAACATAATCTCGAGATGAAACTCATAGATGCAGAGTATACTTTCGACAACAACAAGATATTGTTCTACTTTACAGCTGATGGAAGGATTGACTTCAGGGAACTGGTCAAGGATCTGGCAGCAGTATTTAAAACAAGGATAGAGCTCAGGCAGATCGGTGTAAGGGATGAGACCAAGATCATCGGTGGCTATGGTATTTGTGGAAGACCTCTTTGTTGTCACTCTTATCTTTCTGACTTTGTGCCTGTATCGATCAAGATGGCCAAAGAGCAGAGCCTTTCACTTAATCCCACCAAGATATCAGGTGTCTGTGGAAGACTTATGTGCTGTCTTAAGAATGAAGAGGATGTTTACGAGGAACTTAACCGCAAGATGCCTGGAGTGGGTGATTTCTGTACTGCTAAGGACGGGCTTTCCGGAGAGGTTTCAAGTGTCAACATCTTAAGGCAGACCGTGAAGATCCTTGTGGATGTGGATGATGAAAAAGAGGTTCACGAGTACAAGCTCGAGGAACTTGAGAATATCAAGAAGAGACAGAAGAAAAAGAATAATAACGGTAACGCCAGGAAGGGTTCCAAGGAAGACGAAGAGATGAAGGAACTCGAGAAGCTTGAGAAGATCGAAAAGCAGGAAGGAAAGTCTAAGCTTGGGGACAATTGAGCTAAAGGACTCGGAGAGACTTGATGACCTTCAGAGAAATGGACTTAAGATAATCCAGGACCCGGAGAGATTTTGTTTTGGGATGGATGCAGTTCTTTTGTCTGGGTTTGCCAATGCAAAAGAGGGCGACAGAGTGCTTGATCTTGGAACAGGAACAGGTATCATACCGATCCTGATGTCTGCTAAGACAGGGGCCAGGGAGCTCATAGGTCTTGAGATCCAGGAAGAAAGCGCAGACATGGCAAGAAGGAGCGTAAGGCTCAACGATCTTGAAGACAAAGTAAAAATAGTACAAGGCGATATTAAGGAGGCAGGGCAAATTTTTGACGCTGCCTTTTTTGACGTGGTCACAAGTAATCCACCTTACATGATAAACAGCCACGGACTTCAAAATCCTGACGCCCCAAAGGCTATAGCAAGGCATGAAGTGTGCTGCAGCCTGGAGGATGTGGTGGCAGCAGCTGCAAGGTGTCTTAAGAGCGGGGGAAAGTTCTACATGGTTCACAGACCCTTCAGGCTTGCGGAGATCATGGTGGTGATGCACGAATACAAGCTTGAGCCCAAGAGGATGCAGCTGGTTTACCCCTTTGTTGATAAGGAGCCAAGTATGGTGCTGATAGAGGGAGCCAGGGGTGGAAAAAGCAGGATCACTGTGGAGAAGCCGCTGATCATCTATGAGGCTCCAGGTAAGTACACTCCGGAGATCTACGATATCTACGGATACTAAAGATTGAGTGTTTTTTCGTGACAGGGGGACGGTTCTTTTGTCACATTGCATGCAACGTGACAAAAGAACCGTCCCCCTGTCACGAAAAAACCCCTTGAAGTATGAGGAAACAATATGACAGGAAAATTATACCTTTGCGCAACGCCCATAGGGAACCTTGATGACATGACTTTCAGGGTTTTGGAGACTTTAAAGTCGGTTGACCTGATTGCAGCAGAGGATACCAGAAACAGCATAAAGCTTCTAAATCATTTTGACATCCACACTGAGATGACGAGCTACCATGAGTACAATAAGTACGACAAGGCACAGTATCTGATCAGCAGGATGCAGGATGGTTTAAACGTTGCCCTTATCACCGATGCGGGAACTCCTGCAATCTCAGACCCGGGAGAAGTCCTTGTTGCAGAATGCCAGAAGGCAGGGATCACAGTAACATCTCTTCCTGGACCGGCGGCATGTATCACGGCACTGACACTTTCCGGTCTTTCCACCAGAAGGTTTTGTTTTGAAGGGTTCCTTCCTTCATCTGAGGACAAGAAGGCAAGAAAAAGAATCCTTGAAGACCTTAAGGATGAGAGCAGGACTATGATAGTTTACGAAGCGCCTCATCACCTGAAGGCTGCGCTTTCAGACCTTTATGAAACATTAGGAGACAGACGGATCTCCATCTGTAGAGAGCTCACCAAGAAGTTTGAAGAGGTTAGACCAACAACCATCAGCGAGGCGATTGCTTTTTACGAGGATAATGAACCAAGAGGTGAGTATGTTCTTGTGATCGATGGAAAGAGCCTTAAGGAGCAGGACGAAGAGACAAGGCAGAGCTTTATGGATATGAGCCTTGAAGAGCACATGGCAATTTACGAGAGTCAGGGGCTTTCAAGGAAGGATGCCATGAAGAAAGTGGCTTCTGACAGAGGCGTTGGGAAAAGGGATATTTACCAGGCTCTGTTAGATGGCGAAAAGAGCTGAGGTTTTAGAGAACTTTTATACATAAAACGCGCCAAAATACCTTGTGAAAATATTGACTTTGTAGTATAAATGAAGTATCGGCGCTGATTTGCCGAAAAATTTAATAGTGTATCTGCGAATTATCTGGATATTATCACATATCAGATTTTTCGTACAAAAAAATCATAAAGAAAAGAGGTTAACTAAATGGCAAACATCGATTTAACCAAGTATGGTATCACAGGAACAACTGAGATCGTACACAACCCTTCCTATGATGATCTTTACACAGAGGAAATGAAGCCAGAACTTACTGGTTACGAGAAGGGTGTTGATACTGAGCTCGGCGCTGTTAACGTTATGACAGGTATCTACACAGGACGTTCACCTAAAGACAAGTACATCGTTATGGATGAGAACTCCAAGGACACTGTATGGTGGACATCTGAGGAGTACAAGAATGACAACCACCCAATGAGCGAGGAAGTTTGGGCTAAGGTTAAAGAGATTGCTAAGAACGAGCTTTGCAATAAGAGACTTTTCGTTGTTGACGCTTTCTGTGGCGCTAACAAGGACACTCGTATGGCTGTTCGTTTCATCGTTGAGGTTGCTTGGCAGGCTCACTTTATCAAGAATATGTTCATTCAGCCTACAGAGGCAGAGCTTGCATCATTTGAGCCTGACTTCGTAGTATACAATGCTTCACTTGCTAAGGTTGATGACTACAAGGCACTTGGACTTAACTCTGAGACTTGCGTAGCATTCAACATCACAAGCCGTGAGCAGGTTATCATCAACACATGGTACGGCGGAGAGATGAAGAAGGGTATGTTCTCAATGATGAACTACTACCTTCCTCTTAAGGGAATTGCTTCTATGCACTGCTCAGCTAACACAGATATGAACGGTGAGAACACAGCAATCTTCTTTGGCCTTTCTGGAACAGGTAAGACAACTCTTTCAACAGATCCTAAGAGACTTCTTATCGGTGATGACGAGCACGGCTGGGACGACAACGGAGTATTCAACTTCGAGGGCGGCTGCTATGCTAAGGTTATCGGCCTTGATAAGGATTCAGAGCCTGATATCTACAACGCTATCAAGAGAGACGCTCTCCTTGAGAACGTTACTGTAGCTGCTGATGGAAAGATTGATTTCGATGACAAGTCAGTTACAGAGAACACTCGTGTATCATATCCTATCAACCACATCAAGAACATCGTTCTTAATGTACATCCTACATCATCAGGCCCTGCAGCTCAGAATGTTATCTTCCTTTCAGCTGATGCTTTCGGAGTACTTCCTCCAGTATCAATCCTGACACCTGAGCAGACACAGTACTACTTCCTTTCAGGCTTTACTGCTAAGCTTGCTGGAACAGAGAGAGGTATCACAGAGCCTACACCTACATTCTCAGCTTGCTTCGGACAGGCATTCCTTGAGCTTCATCCTACAAAGTACGGTGAAGAGCTCGTTAAGAAGATGAAGAAGTCAGGAGCTAAGGCTTACCTTGTAAACACAGGTTGGAACGGAACTGGAAAGAGAATCTCCATCAAGGATACTCGTGGAATCATCGATGCAATCCTTAACGGCGATGTAAACAAGGCTGAGACAAAGAAGATTCCTATCTTCGATTTCGAAGTTCCTACATCTCTTCCTGGAGTTGATCCTGCAATCCTTGATCCTAGAGATACATATGCTGATGCTTCTGAGTGGGAGACAAAGGCTAAGGATCTTGCAGAGAGATTCATCAAGAACTTCAAGAAGTATGAAGGCAATGACGCTGGTAAGGCTCTTGTAGCTGCTGGCCCAAAGCTTTGATCTGCTGAGAATTTAATAGAATCTTAATAAAACTATCATGGCGCTGTGCTTTTTTAGCACGGCGCCTTTTTGTATAATATAGATAATTCGTCATCAAGATTAAGTTAATGTGTCTGGAAAAAGGAGCCGCTTAATGAAGTATTGCTATATAAATGAAGAGAACTTCCAATATTTCAAACCTCTTCTGCAGGAGGATCAGCAAAATAGAATGATGTCTGATCCATCTATTTTTGGCTTGGGATGCTATGACAAGGACACTGCCTGCGGGATCATTATGTATACCATGGATGAGGACTTGATGACCCTGAGGATACTTTATGTGGCAGTTTCTCTTTCTTATCAGGGCCAGGGCGTTGCCACTGATATGATCAGATCCCTGGCTGACAATGCATATGAACAAGGGTATATTACATTAGCAAACTTTTTTGCAAAGGATAGTAACGACCCCAGATATGCGATGTTTGATAATACTGATGAATTCACAATAGAGCAAATGCCTGGTGGTGTATATTCAATGAGCAGCGACAAGCTAAAGGAAGTTGTTTATAAGATCCCGCCTGTTGAATATGATAAAAAGACTTCCGGTATAAGAACTACAATTTCCAATAGTCCGGGTCAGACAAAGAACCAGATATATGAGGCTTTAAAAGCTTCTGGCCTTGATATGGCCCAGATGAAGCCGTTTATTGATGAGGACCTTAGCTACGCTGTCATAGGTAAAGAAGGAACCCCTACGGGAATGGTGGTTATAAGTCATTATGCGGAGCAGCACTTATATGAACTCAGCTATATAACTGCTGTAGAGCGTGATACAATAGCAGATCTTTATAATATTATGGTCTATGCTGTTTCTGACACTTCAGACCGGATGGGGCCACAGGATATACTGCGTTTTTCAACGGCAGTAGAATCTGTTGACAGGTTGGCACAAAAATACTTTTCTGAAGATCTTAAGACAGAGCGTTTTTACAGAGCCGGTTATGATGGTGAGACTGTGGGGTGATAGTATATGAGCGATCTCTTAATTCAAAAAAAGCGGGAAGAGCAAACCTTTCTGAGGGAACAAACTCAAAAATGGACCACGGAAAATCAACTATTTGAGAATGATAAAAGTGATACTCAGGTTTACGATCACAGACATTATTCTTTTTTAGAACGTGACGAAAACAAAATAAACGGGTGCTATGGTGCTGGAATCGAGATCAAGAAGGAGGCAGAACCTGCGGCAGCTGTAGGGGACTGGGAAGTAGTCCAGCAGGAAAGAGAGCTTTCAAAGGCAGAAAAGAAGGTTGCGGAACAGGAGGCTAAGCTGTTCAAAAAGCAAAGTATGCTGACAGAGCTTAGAAATAATAATCCTGATGGTGCACCACTTAATGCCAAGGATGCTAAAAAGCTGGCAAAAGCAGAGGAAAAGTATTTCCAGGAAAAACTAAGTCTTATAGACCTTCAGGCTGAAGCCGATCTGGAGAAAGCCAAAACCGAAAAAGATAAGCTTGAGATAAGTGTTAATAAGTGCCAGGCTATCGTGGATGCGTGGACTGATTATACCAAGACTCTTAATATAGGTACATCAAAACGAAAAAGTGCAATAAAGCAAAAGGAAAAAGCACAGCTTGATCTGTACTGGGCCCAGTATAAGCTAAAGCTTGAAAATACAAAACCGGAAGAACAAAAGAAGGCAAATTCAAAATACAGACGTAAGGTTATTGAGGCATATTTGAAAAAGGGTATTTCAAAGAGTGATGAAAACTGTGAAGAAGACCATATTATCAAAACTGAGATAAACGGAAAGCCTGTTGAACTGGTAAATATGGGCAGAGCGTTCCTGGGTGGCACCAAGCCGACATACTATTATAAAGATATGAAATCAGGCAAGCAGTACCTTTACAAGAAAGCAGAAAACTGCTGTGGTATCTCAAAACCTGAAGGCGCCATAGTGACGGAGATAGGCGGAAAGCTCCAGCACATCGTGGATCCTGAACATGAAATACCAGCTGTTGGTATAAAAAATGCAAAGGGTGAATATATAGGATCCATTCAGGAGATCATGGATGTTACGAACAAGCCTACTATCGACCTTGACGCATGGCAGACTGAGTATGAAGCAAAAAGAAATCCTGATCCAGAGATCATAAAGAAGCCAGAAATTCAGAAGCAGCTGCTGATCTTTCACTGCGTAGACTGGCTGCTTTGTAACTTTGACACAAAGGGAGAGCATTTGCTCCAGAAAAAAGATGGGTCCTTTGTATCTATTGATAAGGAAGGCGGAATGAACAAGATACTTAAAGATGACGCCCAGACCATGAGCTGCACTTACAAGCCTCATAACCATGAGCCCATCTATAACATCTTTTTCAGGTACTACAGGGATAACAAGATTGACCTAGATCCCGGAGCCCTGAAGGCATTGGATGAAAAGATACATGCTGTTGAGACGTATTCCGAAGAGGAATATATGAAGATGTTTGAACCATATATCAAGCAGAGGAACAAGAATCCTAAGAAGATGAGGGAGAACATTTTAAGACGTAAGCAGAATCTGAGAGCGGAATATAATAAGTTCCTTGATTCCCTTCGAAAGGGGACAGTGCTTCCTAACAATATAAGGAGCGTCTGATTGTGCGACAGGTACAGGAATGATAATATACTAATTGTGGTATGTATTGGCCATAATAAAAGTAAAGGCAACTAACTGACAATGGAGAAAAAAAGAGAGTATTACCTGGATATTGCCCGTGTGGTATCAATGTTTGGGGTTATAATGGTGCACACTGGTGCCATCAGCTGGTATTCTGCTCCATTTGAGATTTATCCCTGGGGAGTTTTAAATATCTTTGATCTGCTGGGAAGATTCAGTGTTCCGGTATTTCTGATGATCAGCGGATATTTGTTTTTAAATCCCAAAAGGGAAGTAAGAGCCTTTGACATATTCACAAAGTACCTCCCAAGGCTATTGTGCGCATACATGTTTTGGTCGTTTCTCTATGCGGTCATTACCAGCGGGCTCTTTACATCAAGGTCTTTGTCAGGTGGTGTTTTAGAAAAACTACTTCACGACACTGTAGTAGGACACTATCACATGTGGTACATCTTTACCATAGCAGGGCTTTATATCATAACACCGGCGATCCGCCCTATAGCCACTGACAGAAAGGCACTCGGATACTTTCTTTTAGTATCCTTTGTATTAACCTATGTGATACCTACGCTTCAGCTGATACCTGCTGTATCAGAATACACTGCTCCGATCACATCAAGATTTGAACTAAGAAGCATCTCGGGCTACGTATTCTATTATATTGCCGGGTACTATTTTGCCACACAGGACCTGACCATCAAAACAAGAAAGATGATATATGCAGTAGGGATACTCTCAGTTTTGGCGATGTACTTTACAGTCACTACTATCATCATCAGGCAGCAGTATCCGACCCTTGTTTATCACGATTATTCAAATGCAGGAATGCCACTTTTTGGTATAGCTGTATTTGTGTTTCTAAGATACAGGTTCCAAAGTGTAAACCCAGACACAAGAATAATGAGAGTCGTGGTGCGGCTTTCAAAGATGAATCTTGGAATCTACCTGGTGCATGATTTTGGACTTATCCTGTTTAAGAAAGCTGGATTATCACCTGTAATGGGAACTCCGTTTATAATGGTTCCCCTGCTTGCGATCCTGGACTTTGCCATATCCGCCTTCGTCGTGTATGTGGTAAGCCATATTCCAGTATTAAAAAAATGGATCATATAAAAACAAAAGCGGCATGATCACATGTCGCTTTTGCTTTGGATATATTCTCTTGGGCTGTGTCCATCAACTTTTTTGAACACTTTGGAAAAATAGTAAGCAGACTCAAATCCAAGGGCATCTGCAACTTCATAGATCTTCATATCACCAGACAGGAGCATCTCTTTTGCCCTGTCTATTTTCTTGGTGTTAACATACTCAGAAAATCCAGATTCTGTGGACTTTTTAAACAGTACTGAAAGATAAGCTGGTGACAGGCCAAACACTTCAGCAACCTCATTGAGCTGGAGCTTACCGTTTAAGTTAAGGTCAATGTATTCCTGGATTGCAGTGATGAGCTTGTCCTTGCCAGAGCGACGGTTGGAACCTACGATGTGGCTAAATAGCCTTACGGGCTGAGCTGCATCTGTCTGCTGTCCGGCGGTTTTAGCTTCGTCGTAGGATACGGCAATATCAAGAGGCGCAGAAACTGCTGATCCGATTCCAAAGGTGATATCTGCCTTAAAGTAGCTGCTTATCATGGTTCTGGCATTTTCAAGGGCCTCTGTAATAAGGTCCATGGTTCCGGCAACAGGGGTATCTTCGTTGAACATGAAGACAATGGCAAAGTGCTGGATATCGATGGATACGATATTACAAGGAGCATGTCTTGAGATGATCTCCCTTGCCATGCTGATACTTGAGGAGTATACGTCAAGTGCAGCCTGGGTAAAAGAGCTGTCTGCGTCAGAAGCTGAATTTCCTGAGCTGATCTCTCCGTAAACCACAATATATCTGTTGTAGTCAAAGCGAAGGTTAAGGCGGTTTGCTTCAGATAAAAACACTTCTTCATTTCCAGTTAGGTGATTAAAGAGCTTTAGCATGAACTTTTGCCGGAGGTCCTCTAAGGAGCTTTCGCTGGGCGATACTTCTTTCTGCCCTGTAGATGGCTTGAATTCATCAATCCTCTGGATTGCTTTATTTATGGCTTTTGTAAGAGTCTCAGGGTTAAGCTCTATCTTAACAAGATAATCAACAGCTTCTCCAAGAAGAGCCTGTCTTGCCATCTCAAATTCTTCATAGGCAGTCAGCATTATAAAGGCAGGAACGATGCCATATTTTTTATGGGATTTGTTAAGAAGCTCAAGGCCAGTCATAACGGGCATTCTGATGTCGGCAATTACGATATCAGGGGGATCCATGGTGATAAGTTCCCAGGCCTCATGACCGTTGGAGGCAGTGCCAATAACTTCTATTTTGTCAGCCAGCTCTTTTGCCAGCATGCTCTTAAGTCCGATCTGGACAAGAGGTTCATCATCTACAATTAGTAATCTGTACATTATTTCTCCAAATATTATTTTCCACGGGGGAGAGTAAATCTCATGGTGGTATATACGGAAGGCTCACTTTCAATGGTGATGCCGTATCCTTCTCCAAAGGTGTACTTGATGCGTTCGTTTACATTGTACACACCAATCTGCTTAAAGAACTCAGTGCTGGTCTGGCTTTCACCAGAAAGAACGCTTTTAATCGAAGCCTTGGTCATGCCAACGCCGTTATCTGTAACATCTATTATAACATTTCCGTCTTTTTCGTAGGTGTGGATCAATATCCTGCCTGCGCTGCCCTTTGGCTCAATACCATGGAAAATGGCGTTTTCTACTATGGGCTGCAGGGAGAATCGATTTATCTTTTCGGTAAGAAGAAAAGCGTCATCTGTCTGATACTCAAGCTCAATGGTTCCGCCGTAGCGGTATTTCATAATGGTAAAATAGTCATCAACTAACGAGAACTCGTCTCCGATGGGGATGAGATCCTCAGTGCTCTTACTGATATTTTTCATAAGACGGGACAGGGACGTTGACATATCTGCGATTCCGTCAGAGCCCTGTATCGTTGCCATCCATTTGATAGTATTTAAGGTGTTGTATAAAAAGTGAGGATTGATCTGAGACTGAAGGACCTGATACTCCAGATCGTGCCTCTCTTTTTCATCAGCAAGCGTTGTCTCCATAAGGTCAGAAACGTTGGCAGAGAGGGAGTTTATGCCCTTTCCGATTTCACCAAGCTCGTTGTTCCACTCAAGGGTTTCATCCCTGGAAAAATCTCCCTGACCGATCTTTTCAAGGCGGCCGATAAGGCGATTAACAGGTTTGGTGATAGTCTGCTGAAGGAGGATGCTGAGAATAAGACCGGTAAACAAAATGATGGTAAAAATTATAAGGATCATGAGCTTATAAAAGTTCATCCTGCTGGTCAGGGCTTTTTCTGAAGGAAAATAGGAAATTATCCATCCGGTTTCAGGAAGGGTGTAGGCTATAACTCCTTCTGGAACTGTTGCTTTTACAAGAGTGCCGCCCATGTATCTGTAGGAGTGACCTTTACTGAAGGTCAGGAAAAGAGCATCATCCTCCGATAAAACAAAGTTCCTTAGGGCGCTTGTGATAACTCTTTCCGGGATATCAATGTAAACCCAGCCAAGGACTATTGAGGACGAAGAGCTGTATATGGGGCGGATGACAGGAATAACCCTGGGATTTCCACTTTTTGTAAGGGGGTTATCTACGAAACCAATCCATGTATATGAAGACTTGGTCACAAGTTCATCGAAGAAAACTGTATCCATAATGGTAATAGGTCCACTTAAAGAGCTCTGGGCGTCGCCACCTGATATACTCTGAAGATACTGCTTTCCGTCAGGAGTGGAAATGATGACTCTGTCTACATAGTTTCTTACGCCAATGATATTAAATTCATTATTGAGATGGTTCCATGCGGAAAGAGACAGCTTTTTTCCTGAATGCTCATCCTGGGTATAGGCTCTGTTTACAGTCTGAAGATAGTTTTCTAAAGTACTGTCGAGACAGATCCAGTTGGCAAAGGTAAGGACACTGCTGATGTCGGAGTCAAGATCGTTTCCAAGTACATGTATATTGGTAAGAGCTGATTGCTGCTGATTTTCTTTTAAATAGCGCACGGAAAGAACATAGCTAAGAGATGCTACGGAAAGGGCTAAGATCAGGGCAAATCCCATGGCCCAGATGATTATTTTGTTTCTTATAGAGTGTTTTTTTCCCCGCATAGCTATAGTTTAGAGCAGGGAAAAGATAAATAAAATACATTTTTATATAAAAAAATTGCATTATTTTGTCAACAAGAGTTAAAGATTGTACATTCTTAAATGTTTTTTCGAATTATAAAATAACAGTGAACAAACGAGTAGCCGCAAAGCGGCAAATTGTAAAGGGAGGTTTTTTCCATGAAAAAGAGAATTCTTAGTTCAATTCTTGCTATGGCCATGGTCGTAGCCAGCATTACTGCATGTGGCAGCGCAGCGGAGCAAGCTCCAGCAGAAGCACCTGCAGCAGAAGCTCCAGCAGCAGAGGCTCCAGCAGCTGAACCTGCAGCAGAGCCAGCAGCTGATACAGCAGCATCTGACGAGCCAGTAAATCTTAAGTGGGCTCTTTGGGATGTATCAAGCACAGTTTACTATCAGCCACTTATCGATGCTTACACAGCAGCTCATCCAAACGTATCAATCGAGATGGTTGACCTTGGATCAACAGATTACAGCACAGTACTTGGAACACAGCTTTCAGGTTCTGGATCAGACTTCGACGTAGTTACAATCAAGGACGTTCCTGGTTACGTTTCACTTGTTAACAAGGGAGTACTTGAGCCACTTAACGATCGTATCGCAGCTGACGGCGTAGATCTTTCACTCTACAACGGCGTTACAGATCAGGTTACAATCGACGGAAACCTTTATGAGCTTCCTTTCAGATCAGACATCTGGGTTCTTTTCTACAACAAGGACATCTTTGATAAAGCAGGCGTTGACTACCCTACAAATGATATGACATGGGAAGAGTATGACAAGCTTGCAAGAAGCGTAACAGATACAACTCCTGGTGCTGAGATCTACGGATCACACTACCACACATGGAGATCAACAATCCAGCTTGATGGTATCCTTGATGGCAAGCACACAATCGTTGATGGCGATTATGAGTTCACAAAGCCTTACTACGAGATGGTTCTCAATCAGCAGAAGGACGGTGTCTGCATGGATTATGCAACACTTAAGACACAGGGTCTTCACTACTCAGCAGCATTTGCTCAGGGTAACGTAGCTACAATGAACATGGGATCATGGTTCATCGCAACGCTTATCCAGAAGATCAAAGACGGCGAGTACACAGACTGCACAAACTGGGGTATTGTTAAGTATCCTCATGCAGAAGGTGTAGAGCCTGGTTCAACTCTTTCAACAATCACAGCTCTTGCAGTTCCTACATCAGCTCCTAACAAGGATGCAGCTTGGGATTTCGTTAAGTTCGTATCTGGCGCTGAAGGTGCAGAGGTTATGGCTTCTACAGGTAACATCCCAGCTATGACAAACGACAAGATCGTTGATCTTATCGCATCAATGGATGGATTCCCAACAGACGATGCTTCTAAGGAAGCTCTTGTAACAAGCCACACATACCTTGAGATGCCTGCAAACGACAAGTCATCTGAGATTGAGACAGTTCTCAACGAGCAGCATGACCTTATCATGAACGAAGAGACAAGTGTTGATGATGCAATTGCAGCTATGAACGAAGGTGTTCAGGCAGTCCTTGCACAGTAATACACTTAGATAGTCAGGATTAAAGACAGGGCACTTGAATAATCAGTTTGAATTCAAGTGCCCTTTTTATAGAAATGAGGAGTTACTAATGGCAGCTGAGCTTACTGCGATGGAAAAGAATATGAAGAGAAGAGCCAGAAGAAGAAATCTGGTAGCATATTCTTTTATTGCACCAAACTTCATTGGATTTGCAATATTTACCTTAGGTCCTATAGTGCTTGCACTTCTCATGTCCTTTGCGGAGTGGGATGGAAGCAACGCCATGAAATTTGTGGGACTTCAGAATTTTGTAAATATCTTTAAGGATGACAGATTCATTGCATCACTTAAAAACACTATTGTGTACAGTATCTTTACAGTGCCTATCACGCTTGCTATGGCACTGGGACTTGCTATCCTTCTTAATCAGAAGATAAAAGGAAGAGATTTCTTCAGGACTGTAGCTTTCTTTCCTTATGTAGCTTCACTGGTTGCAGTGGCTGCAGTTTGGAACATGCTCTTTACCCCTGCTAAGGGCGGTATCGTCAATCAGATCCTGATGAATGTATTTCATGCAGCGCCTCTTAAGTGGGCAGCTTCATCAAGTACTGTAATGTTGACTATTATCATGTTCTCAGTATGGAAGAACATGGGCTATTATATGGTAATTTATCTGGCGGGACTTCAGGGAATCAGTGAGGACCTCTACGAGGCAGCAGCTCTTGACGGAGCAAGCTCCATGCAAAAGTTCATTCACATCACCATCCCTCAGCTTCGTCCAACAACTTTCTTTGTAACCATCATGCTGACCATCAATTGCTTCAAGGTATACGACATCGTATACATGCTGGCAGGTGGTTCTAACGGCGTTGTAAATAAGAGCGCAATGGTGCTCGTATTCTACATCTACGAGGAAGCTTTCAGAAACTGGAAGCTGGGACAGGCATCAGCATCAGCTCTTGTGCTCTTTGCCATTGTACTTGTTGTAACCATCATCCAGTTCAGGGGTGAAAAGAACTACGCTAACGATTAATCCGGGAGGAAATTCACGTGAAAAGCAAAAAAGCAAACAGAACCATAGGAAAAGTAATAATCTATGTGATGCTTATCCTCCTGGCACTTATCATGTTGGTGCCCTTTGTATGGATGATATCAGCATCCCTTAAGTTCAATAAAGACGTATTTGTAATACCTTTTGAGTGGATTCCCAAGGCTCCAAGATGGCAGAACTACATTGACATCTGGACCAAGATTCCTCTTGCAAAGTTCACTTTAAACACAGCAAAACTTACACTTATTGTTACCTGCCTTCAGCTTCTTACATCAAGCTTTGCAGCATACGCTTTTGCAAAGCTCGAGTTCAAGGGAAGAGATCTTTTGTTCCTTGCATATGTGGCAACTATCGCAGTGCCATGGCAGGTATACATGGTTCCTCAGTTCATGTTCATGAGAGGTCTTGGCCTTGCTGATACACACCTTGCTATCATTATTCTTCAGGCGTTTTCAGCATTTGGTGTATTTCTCATGAGGCAGTTCTATGAGGGAATTCCAGATTCTCTTTGTGAAGCAGCCAGGATTGACGGAATGACAGAGTATGGGATCTACGCTAAGATCATGATTCCCCTGTCCAAGCCAGCTCTTTCAACACTGATCATCTTCACCTTTGTTAATACCTGGAACGACTTCCTTGGTCCCCTCATCTATCTGACCACTGAGTCAAAAAAGACATTGCAGATAGGACTAAAAATGTTCATATCCCAGTATTCTGCTGAGTACGGTCTTATCATGGCAGCTTCTGTGTTATCATTAATACCAGTATTTATTGTGTTTATCTCACTTCAGAAATACTTTGTTGCAGGAATCACAACCGGAGCTGTTAAAGGATAACCTAAATGGGAAGAACGATAGTAAGTGATCATGTAAAAGAAACAAAGGGCGCAGGTATTTTTTCCCTGTACCCAAATATATCAAACAGAGAAAGCTGGGAGGGACTTCCTTCCCAGCTTAAAAAAGAAATAACAGAGGCTGGGCAGGAGGCGCAAAAAACCCCTTGGACCCAGCTTCTTATCTCTGATTTTACAGAGTTTTCAAAGTCTGGGAACAGGCTGGCCTTTGAGGATAAGTATTTTCCAAGAAGAAGGAAACTATCAGCCCTTGTTATGGCTGAGTGTGTAGAGAATAAGGGCAGGTTTTTGGATGATATCTTAGATGGCCTCTATCTTATTTTGGAGGAGACCACCTGGTGCCTTCCGGCCCACAACAGCTATATAAGGGACACCAAACAGGAGTATCTGCCTGATGAAAACAGGCCCATAATCGATTTGTTTGATGCAGAGACTGGCGCCTTTGTTGCCATGGCTGAATACCTTCTTCGTCCCCAGTTTGAAAAGATAAGTCCATATATTTGCAGCTATGTGGATAAGAGGCTTAACGACAGGATCTTTAAGCCATATTTTGCTGAGCATTTCTGGTGGATGGGTAACGGAAAAGAGCCTATGTGCAATTGGACTCCCTGGATAACCCAGAATGTTCTGCTTTCTGCCCTCACAAGAAAAGAGGACTTCTTTACTGAGGATGAGAGGCGAAAGTTTATTGAAAAGGCAGCAGTTTCCCTTGACTATTTCCTCGACGAATACGGCGATGACGGTTGCTGCAACGAGGGAGCCCAGTACTATTCCCATGCGGGACTTTGCCTGTTTGGGGCGCTGGAGATCATGAGAAATGCCCTGGATGATGGCTACGGCGAAAAGAAAAATCACTTTGCGGATGTATTTAAGGAGCCCCTTATCAGCAATATAGGCAGCTACATCGTCAAGATGCACGCTGCAGGAGACTATTACATTAACTTTGCTGACTGCAGCCCGATCTGCGGTAGGCGCACAGCCAGAGAGTACCTCTATGGAAAGGCTACAGGGGATGAAGCCCTTATGTCCTTTGCAGCGCTGGATTTTGCAAAAGCTTCCCTGTCTGAGAGACTTCTTTCCGATGAGATAAATCTCTTTTACCATGTGATGCAGGCCTTTAGCTGCGCCGAGATCCTTTCCTTTAAGGGAAAAGAAACTGCGCCCACAGACTGCTTTTTTGAAAGTACTGGCCTTATGATCGCCAGGGATGAGCGTTTCGTTTTGGCGGCAAAAGCAGGCAACAATGCGGATTCACACAATCATAATGACGTGGGATCCTTTACTGTCTACAAGGATGGAAGGCCCCTTATTATTGACCTTGGAGTAGAAACCTACAGGGCCAAGACCTTTTCAGATAAGCGCTATGAGATCTGGACCATGCAGTCCCAGTTCCATAACCTGCCAACCTTTTTGGAAGAGGGCTATGACGGAACGCTTGGTGCTGACTCCGCCGCTGACCTGTACGACAGTAGGATCGTCATGGAAAAAGATGGCATCAAATTCAAGGCAGCAGACGTATCCTGTGTTCTGAACAGAAAGCCTGAAAGAGATGGCACTTCACAAGAAGCAGTCTCTTTTGACACAGCTTCTTTGACAGAAGGCGTGACCGTCGCAAGTACTCTCAAAATGGACATTGCTCATGCATACGGAGATGATCGCATTAAAAGCTATGTCCGCGAAATCAGCCTGATAAAGGGCGAAGGCATAATGGTGAAGGACAGCTATGATGGTGATCTGGACGCCGTTCTTAGTATCATGACCTATGAAAAGCCTGAAATATTTAAGAACGATTCTTTAGGATCATCCCTTTCATTAAAGATGGGAGAAGCAGGTATTCTGGACATCCATGGGGCAGAGCTTGCAGGCTTAGAGCCTATTGAGATAACAGATCCGCGCCTTTCTATCGCCTGGAAACATGAGGTGTACAGGATCTTGGTTCGTATTAAGAAAGAGATCCTTATGACACTTATTTAAAACATGTCCGGATATCAAAATAAAAACAGTACAAGATAACACAATAATTGTCATATAAATTCATTAATATTTACTATCCGTATTTCTATAATGTAGTAAATATCATTTGACAACATATAGCAAAAGAGGAGGCTACATGAGGAAATTAACTGGGGAAGAACAAAAATGGGTTACAGATACGCTGGGGAAGATAAAGGACAAGATGGTTCCGGTAACGGAGCGCAATCTTGACAGCATTCCCTATACAACTACGGGCGGACGCTTTGATGATAAGTCAGAGAGCGACGTCTGCTGGTGGACCAACGGCTTTTGGGGAGGCGAGATGTGGCAGCTCTATAAGCTCACTGGAAATGAAATGTTTAAAAAGGAAGCCATCGGGGTTGAAGATAAGCTTGATAAGGTCCTTATGACCAATGAAGGCCTTGACCACGATAACGGCTTTAAGTGGCTTCCAACATCTGTAATAAGATACAAGCTTGAGAAAAACAAAGAGTCCTATAACCGCGCCATGCTGGCAGCAGGCAACATGGCTGGGCGCTTTAACCTTGCAGGTAACTTTATCCGCGCCTGGAATAACTGGGATGATGTGGACAGAAGAGGCTTTGCCATCATTGACTGTATGATGAACCTGCCTCTTTTATACTGGGCATCTGAAGAGACCACAGATCCAAGATTTAAGATGATGGCTGTAGCTCACGCAGATACTGCCATGAAGACTTTTGTAAGAGAAGACGGCTCTGTTAATCACATTGTTGTATTCGATCCTTTCACTGGCAAGATGGTAGAGAGCCTTGGAGGTCAGGGCTATGGCGTAGGCTCATCCTGGACAAGAGGCCAGAGCTGGGGAATTTACGGCTTTGCCCTTAGCTACGGATATACAGGGGAA
>NZ_JAGAYD010000278.1 GCF_017940685.1 Butyrivibrio sp.
AAAATACCTTCCCGGGAAGGTCGTAATGATCCACTCAGTTGACAATGTTAAGCTTGCTGGTGAGATTGAAAAACAGTTTGCCAAGGCTGATATGAATATCGATGTGCTCATTGAGGTCAACATGGCTGGAGAGGATACCAAGTTTGGCCTTGCACCTTCCGAAGTTCCTTCATTTGTAAAAGAAATAAGCACCCTTCCTCATCTAAACATTAGAGGACTTATGACAATTGCGCCTTACACTGATGATCCTGAAAGCAACAGGGTATATTTTGCAGGACTTCGAAGACTTAAGGATGATATAAACAAGATGAATATCCCCGGAGTTAATATGGATACACTTTCCATGGGAATGACTGGGGACTATGAGGTTGCAATTGAAGAGGGAGCAACATTTGTAAGGGTTGGCACAGGAATTTTTGGTGAGCGCAATTATGCAATCACGTGACGAAAATCTAAAATAAATATAAACGAATTTACACTCAAAAAAGTAGATAGTATAATTGATTCTATAGGGAAGGAAAGATATGCTAAAGACTGTACCTTTATCCAAAAACTTATCTATAGATCAATTAAATCATCTTATAGACACCGGGCATGTGTATGTTACTCCCTTTGGTCTTAACAGGACCTGTTACATTGTTGTAAACCATAAACCATTTATGGTGATTGCAACAGACGTTTCGATAAGAGGAGTACAGCTGTCAGGTTCCTGGTATACCTGGGAAGAGGTTGAGGCCATGGGCGGTGTTTATGATTCTGAATTTGATGCTCTGAAAGCTATAGCAGGCGGGGCATGAAAAAAGGAAGCGCAAAGCTTCCTTTTTAGTTTGCAATAAATTATAAATTATTCATAAACTGCCTAAAACCTAGAGTATTCTTGAGGCTTTTGTGCTAAAATATTTCTCACGTATTGAATTGGGGAGGCTCTTTGCTTTGACATATGTTTTCTATTACGTTCAAGCGCATATAGCTTGCATCCTTTTACTCTCTATTGTTTTTTATAAGATCGTAAGAGGTGTTAACAAGCAGGCATCGCAGATATACTTGGGTAACCTTGTAGTGACTTTGATGCTTTACTATATGGCCGAGATATTCTGGGCACTTGTTGATGGCAATATTATAAGTTCTGCACCGACAATGCTTTATCTTTCTAATATTTTCACCTACATTTTAATAAGTGTTGCTGCCTACTACTGGTATATCATTTCGGAGGCACTTCAAAGAGACAAGCTGATTGAAAACACAGTTCTTAGAAGGCTTCTTGCAACTCCTGTTTTAGTGTCTGCTCTTCTTGCTGTGACTGCATACAGGACTGGACTGGTATTTTACGTGGATGAAAACGGAAAGCTGGTAAATGGAAGCTTCTATGTTATCCTCGTCATCGTTCCTTTTGCATATCTTATTGCCTCATCTGTTAAGTCTTTTAGCAGATTTGCCAACAAGGACAGATATGTGGACAGGAATATCTACTTCATGATCGGAGTATTTCCTTTTGCGCCTATCATTCTTGGTGCATTGCAGGCTATCTACTGGCGCGTTCCTTTTTTGTGCTATGGAACAGTTGCAGCAGTTTACTATGTATATCTGACTACACAGGATAATCTTATTTCAATAGATCCTCTTACACAGACCAACAACAGGAACCAGCTCTATAAGTATCTTGTTCAGAAGATGCGCTCTGAAGAGCAGGGACTTAGTCTTTTCCTGATCATGGTTGATATAGACAGGCTCAGGGATATCAATGAGGCCTATGGACATGCAGAGGGTGACAGGGCTCTTAATAGGGTTGCGACAGCAATAAAGGACGCTTGCCAGGGATCCCGCAGCAGAATGTTTGTATCAAGATATGGAGCAGATGAATTTGTGGTAGTGGCCGAGATGGCCTATAGAGCAGAGGCAGCATGGCTTGCTGACCAGATAAAGAATGAAGTCAAGAGGGCTACAAACGTTGATGCAGCTCCCTATGACATCCATGTAAGCATTGGTATCTCTCAGTACGATTATCAGGCTCCTGTAACTATCCAGTCATTTATTGCAAGAGCTGATTCAGATCTGTATCAGAATAAAAAGTTAAATGCCACTTAAAATAGCGAGTTGATCAGGTTTATCAAAACTCCTGCAAGAATAAATGCCGCAAGTATTGCTATGGCATATATATATTTCATTCTACCCATAAAAGTTCTCCCATCTTAAATTTAGTCAGTGACTGCGCCAAAAGAGCTTAACTGTGATAATATTATATTATAGCTGGTTTTGAGTTATATGCACAGCAAAAGGCAGATTGGAGGGCATCGGTATGCAGATTTATGTATCGGGAAATGTGCGTAGAAGTGGTGACGGATCCATGGAACATCCTTTCAGGACGATCCAGGAAGCAGCGCTTGTTGCAAAGCCTGGGGATGATGTACTTGTTGCTCCTGGTATCTATAGAGAATGGGTACGACCAGCCTTTTCAGGCACAGATAGTCAGCGCATCAAATATGTGAGCATGGTAAAGGGCGAAGCGGTCATCACCGGAGCTGAGCGTCTTACAGGATGGGAGAAATTTGAAAACATCTGGCGTGTTCGCATTCCAAATAGTTTCTTTGGGGATTACAACCCTTACACAGATGTAGTTTTTGGCGACTGGTTTTTCGCATCTTTAAACAATCCACACACAGGCGAAATTTATATTGATAACAAGTCCATGTATGAGGTCTTTGACCTCTCTGTTTGTATGCATCCGCAGATTGACAAAAGATCATGGGATCCCGATTTTACAAAGTATGTGTGGTTCACAGCGCAGGAAGGCGCAGAAACAGTAATATATGCAAATTTTGATGACAGGGATCCAAACGAAGAAAACGTTGAATTTGCTGTGCGCAGGGCATGCTTTTATCCGGAAAAAGAGGGAGTTAACAACATTACCTTAAGAGGCTTTACAGTAAGATGCGCTGCTACCCAGTGGGCTCCGCCTACTGCTGTTCAGATTGGTATGATAGGTCCGCATTGGTCCAAGGGGTGGATCATAGAGGACTGTGATATCTATGAGTCAAAGTGCAGCGGAATATCCCTTGGCAAGTATTATCAAAAGGGCAGCAACAACAAGTGGAGCATGACATTTGTAAAGGATGGAACTCAAACCCAGAGGGATGCTGTATGTCAGGCAGTAAATGAGGGCTGGGATAAAGAGACTGTGGGCTCCCATATAATAAGGCGCTGTGACATCCACGATTGTGGTCAGACCGGTATTGTTGGTCATATGGGCGGAGCCTTTTCAATTATCGAAGATAATCACATCCATCATATAAATAACAAGCACAATCTGGCAGGAGCGGAGATTGGAGGCATCAAGCTCCACGCTGCGGTAGATACCATCATAAGGCGAAATCACATTGACCACTGCACAAGGGGAATCTGGCTTGACTGGCAGGCGCAAGGCACCAGGGTATCCCAGAACTTTTTACACGACAATATTCCGCCTGAAGGAACCATTATAGAAGATGGGCTTTCACTTGGTGAAGATATCTTTATTGAGGTGTCTCACGGTCCTACACTTATAGATCACAATCTCCTTCTTTCTGAGATGGCTGCAAGGATCAGCACTCAGGGAATAGCTTTTGTTCACAATCTTATTGCAGGATCCTTTACCTGGGTAGGGAGTGGAACAGATAACGGCACAAAAAAGCTTGCTTCAGACAGATATACTCCATATCATCTGCCGCATTCAACAAAGATTGCCGGTTTTATGACTATCCTTCATGGAGATGCAAGGTTCTACAATAATATCTTTATACAAAAGACCGTCCGCCAGGATCTACTGGATTATTGCACCAGGGAAAATATTGATACTCTGGATAAGGCTAATTTCATTGCAGGTACTTGCCCGTATAACAGGTTTCCTACGGCACCTGAGTATTTTTCACGATTTAAGAAAAACACCTTTGCGGAATATGGATCCAATGATATCTACTATGACCATCTTCCTGTATATACTGGTGGCAATGCATATTACAACGGAGCAAGGCCTTGCGATAACGAGCTTGCGGCCCATGTTGATAAGGACCATAAGATCAGCCTTTATCTTGATGAATCCGATGGAAGATACACCATTCATACCAATCTGTATGAGTATCTGCCAAGGAATTTCACAATGCCAATAAACACAGAGAGCCTTGGTATTGCCTTTGAACCAGAGCAGAGGTTTGAAAACCCTGATGGAAGTCCTATCATGTTTGATAGCGACTACTTTGGAAGGAAAAGAGGCATTCATCCTGTTGCAGGACCTTTTGAGGAATGTAACACTGACAGGTTTACTGTGACAGATGCATTTGGCTCCTACAGGATAAGTGGCAGGGATAATCCGAGGATTGAAGGCCCATGGCAGGAGTACGCAGAGCCAAAGGATAAAGAAACTGTAAATGATGAAGTTGAAGGCAAGGAGGCTTTTGAAGATAGGCCTGATATTCCTGAACCAGGAGATGAGCCTGAGATCATAAATGCCAACATCATGCTTACAGGCTGTGAGGACGCCGGGATTTCTTTTCCCTATGAGGGATCTCTTTTCCAGGTCAGGGACATGTTCGTAAAGGGAAATGAAGTGTGGCTCTATGACGGTACCGCTGACAAGCTTGTGGAACTTGACTGTGAGTACGGTATCTACAGAAGCCTTAAAAAGTGGTCTGTTGGCGCACTTCAGTCTATAGATGTATCAGATGACCATAACTGTGAAGGCTTTGTAAGGACTGCTGGAACACTTTTGTGTATCCTTAGTAAAAACATGGCCAGTGATCCGGCAGATACCTGCAGCACTATTCAGGACAAGGTCAATCAGGGCATAGAACCAAAGGGCATCAAGATGCGCTTTACCACAAAATACCTTAAGTTTATCCGCAACAAGAAGTTTATATCCCTTGAGGATGTTATCTATAGGATAAACAAAGCAGGTATGGATATAGTCACAGAGAGACTTGAAAAACTCTGAAAATTATGTTGAGGGAAATAGTAGTTTATGGAGAGAAGAGCTAACTGGTACGAACTTGATAATGCAGCCAAGATAGTACCATCGACAGCGAAAGGAGCTAATACAAGGGTATTTAGACTTACCTGCGAACTGACAGAAAAAGTCGACGAGGATATGCTGCAAAGAGCACTGGATGACACAGTACTTGAATTTCCGTTTTTTAACTGCGTACTTCACAGGGGAATATTCTGGTACTACTTAGAGGACAGTGACCTTAAGGCGGTGGTGGAAAAGGAGCATACGCCGGCCTGCCTTCCACTTTACATTCCGGGGAAAAAGAATCTTCTTTACAGGGTGAATTACTTTGAAAAGAGGATAAATCTTGAGATGTTCCACGTACTTGCAGATGGAACCGGAGCTTTTATGTTTTTTAAGTCGCTGATCATAAGGTATCTGCAGATAAGGTACAACCTAAGCCACGATATCAAGCCCATTGATGAGTTTTCTGTAGAGGAAAAGAATGAGGATGCTTTTACAGGTAATTACAACAAGCAAAAGGGACTTGGGCAGCTCAATGAGATGAAGGCAGTAAAGGCCTATCAGATAACAGGAGAGATGGATGACAATCTTTTGCCCCATCTTCTGGAAGGAACTGTATCTTCCAAAAAGTTTATCGAGCTGGCCCACAAGTATGATGCCACAGTTGGAGTGCTTTGCGTAGCTCTTTATATTAAGGCCATCATTCAGGGAATGAACAGATTCCAGAAAAGGCGTCCTATAGTGGTCAGCGTCCCAGTTAACCTTCGTCAGTTCTATAAGAGCGGAACAGCAAGGAACTTCTTTGGAGTCATAAATATTGAGTATGACCCAGCTGATTATAATGGTGAGCTTAAGAGCATCATAGACCCGGTTGCCAGGGACTTTAAGGACAAGCTTTCTGCTGAGAATATTGAAAAGACCATGAACTCCTATTCAACCTTAGAGCACAACCTTGCCATCAAGATGGTTCCACTTCCAATAAAGGACCTTGTTATAGGCTATTTTGACAGGGCAGCGAAAAAGGGTGTCACAACATCAATGTCTAATCTTGGACAGATCAAGATGCCAGCTGAGGTTTCTGAATATATAGAGAGATTCAGCGCCTTTATGACAGCTTCATCTCAACAGGTATGTGTATGCTCTTACAAGGACAAGATGGTGTTTGGAGAGGTATCGCCTTTTAAGACCCACAAGTCCATGCTTAATTTCTTCAGGTGCCTGACTCAGGAAGGGCTTGAAATTGAGCTTGGAACCAACGACTACGATGAGCATGAGAAAAACAAATAAAGTAGAGGTTTATACTAATGCAGGTTTGTAATAAATGTAATATCAGGATACGAGGACGAAAGGAGTGCTGTCCACTTTGTCAGGGGAAGCTTTCTGAGGCAGAGGGAGATGAGAATGCAGCATTTCCTGTTCTTGAAAAGAGAAAGATCACAAGCATCACTTTCTTTAAAGTTTGCACTTTTATTTTCATAACCATGGAGATCGTATTTGGCACCATAAACATCATGACGGAAGGCAAATACTCTTTTATTGGCCCTATCATGCTGGGTGCTTTGGTTGCCTGGATCGACATCTATGCCACAATGTATCTTAGGAACAACTTGATCAAGGTCATAACCTTTGAAGTTCTGGTTGCCATTGTGGTGGATTTCTACATAGACCTTAAGACAGGGTTTTATGGCTGGAGCGTAAACTGGATGATCCCAATGACCCTTATTGGACTTGCAATTGTAACTATTGTTACGGCGCTGATACTTAAGCTAAGGCTTGATGAATACATTCTTTATATAGTCTTTGACTTTATCATGGCTCTTTGCCAGATCATTACCATCAAAAATGGCATGAACACACTGCCATGGCCTGCAGCCAGCAGTATCATGTTCTATCTGATAATCATTGCAGCCCTGGTGATCTTCAGATTCAGGGATCTTAAAAATGCTTCGGAGAAAATGTTCAATCTATGAGTCTTACTAACAGACATAAGAGAAACTTAAAAGCGGGGATTGTGTTCGCTTCAAGAGCGGGAGACTTTGTAGAAAACAGGATTGGAAAGGCTATAGAAAACTCAGGCCGAAAAGCTGAGGATCTGCCAAAGGAACCTAAACCAATGACCTGGTACAGAGTTCCGCTGGAAAGAGGGCTTTCTGGCGATGGGTCCGAGTATTACATCTATGTAAAGCTTGGAGACCCAGATAAGCTGTGCATCTTTTTCTCTGGTGGAGGTGTGGCATGGAACGAGTACACTGCAGCCCGCCCTGTGACAGGTGGTAAGGTTGCTGCAGGACAGCCAAACTTCTATTGGAACAATCTGCGTCCATTTACCCAGATCATGAACATAAATGTAGGGATTACAGACATTGTCAGTGAAAAGAATCCTTTCAGAGACTGGAGCTTTGTTGTAATAACCTATGCAACAGGGGACTTTCATGTGGGCAATAACGATTATCCGTACAAGGCAGAGGATGGCAGCGATGAGGTTTTGCATTTCCACGGCTATGTGAATTTCCTCCAGAGTATGGCCGTAGCAAAAGATCTTTTTCCAAGCCCCAAGCAGATACTTATAGCAGGTAATTCAGCTGGTGCATTTGCAGTTCCAGCCCTTGCAGGTGAAATAGCAGATAATTACTATGACAAAGTCCGGAATATAACCTTGTTTTCAGACTCTGGACAGCTCCTATACAAGAACTGGAGAAAGACAGCAAAAAATATATGGCAGTGCAAGGAATCAATATGGAAACCAATTCACACAGGAAATATTACCCTGGACTGGTATAAAGATCTTTATGAAAAGAATGGGGAGAGATTTAGATACCTTTATTCAAGCTCTGTAAGGGATTATCTATTAAGTGCTTACTACAATGACATTATCAATAAGAGATATGTAAGTGACAGCCTGGTTCAGGAAGAGTATTACAGGCAATTAAAGGAGATGGTGGCTGAGCTTAAAAAGCTTACACCGCACTTTGGAATATTCCTAAATGAATGGAAGATACCTTTGATAACCATGGGTGGCACAGTACACACATCCGTCCGTGAACCCCATTTTACGCTGTTTTCTCAAAATGGGATAACTATGGCAAAGTGGCTTAAGGATGCCACCGATGGTAAGGTTTATGATGTGGGACTGGATCTTATAGAGTAAGATCAGTCGATAAAGCACTGTTCGATGCGCTCTTCGTATTCACCCCTTAGCTCTTCAGGGATATCATACTCGTCAAGGGCCTCAGACACTGACCAGTGCTCGTTGACCATTGAGCGGAGAATGTTGCGGATAACACTTATATCAAGAGCTTCTATAGTAGCAACATCAGTCATATTTTCATACCTCCTCAAAAAAACATAACACATTACCGTTAAAAAATGTCTTTAACTACAATATATTGTAGTTTATAATTTTTTATATACAAGTATTGACATTTCATTCTTGAGTGTTTTTGTAAAATATGCACAGAAATGTAAGGGGATTTTCATGCATATGACTACAATAGCTTTACTTCTAGCAATACTGGGGCTTGTGGCGTCTGCCTTTCTAGTGGGAGGCGCTATCTGTATGGTTACGCTAGGCATAGGCATTCACCAATTTGTTAAGGATAAGTCCATTGAGGCCCTTAGGATCATTGCCATTTCGGCAGCAGGAGTCATCCTGCCAATCATCATGTATCTAAATACTTACGGCTTTCATCTTCCTTACGAGGACGGCAGTGGGAGAAGTGCATTTAAGACTATCCTTGCCACCAACTATGAGAACCTGGGGATAGATCTTTTTGGGAAAGATAAGTCTAATAAGGAAGCTGAGGCGGTTCTGGTTTCGGAGTCTGATGCAGATGAGTTTAGCCAAGGAGCTGAAAAGGTAGAAACATCTGCCTCTTCTGGAACAAGTGAAAGTTTAGAGAGTGCCCTTGCAAAGCTTAAAGATAAGAATGAGGAGCTGGATGAAAATGTTGAAAGCTCAGAAAAATCTGGCGGGAGTATCTTTGAGAGTCTTGACAGCATCCGGAAAGAGGATAAAAACAAAGGCGGGATTGTAAGCATTGCGCCCTCAGATGACAACATGCCATCCTATGGAGGACTTCCTGTTGGAACAATGCTGGTAGCTCAGTACTTTAGAGAGGATGATCACAACTGCAATCCTGTTCTTGTGCTTCAGAATAAGACTGGAGATCTTGTAAGGTACGAGTGCAGATTTATCGCCAGAGACAAAGATGGTGAAGAACTTGCCACATCAGAAAAAACTGTGGAAGTGGTAAGAAATGAAGCTCTCTTTGTGTTTGAAGGCCGTTTTGATAAAAGAGATTTAGGCGGCAATATCCCGGATTCCTACGAATTCTCAATCACCAAGCGTGAACCCTATGAAGAAGATATGGCAAATCTTGTATCTGTCTACACAGCAACCGAAGGCTCCTCAGCCCTTCTTACAGCAGAAAATAAAAGCGACAGAAAAGTCAAAGTCGACGCCTACGTCCTTTTCTTCGACGGTTCAGAACTTGTGGACTGCATGTGGATGATACCCCAAAACACCGATGAAGTCTGCCTTGATCCAGGCAGCGCCGCCACCATAAAAGGCGACGCCTACTACCGCTTTGACAGAGTTGAGACCTTTTACACCGCCTATGAAGCTGTTGGCGAAGGGTAATGTCTGCAACTTTCATGACACGGGGACGAGACACGGGGACGGTTCTTCTGACTTGGAGACACGGGGACGGTTCTTCTGTCTTGGAGACACGGGGACGGTTCTTCTGTCTTATTTTATCTTGATAAAACAAGACAGAAGAACCGTCCCCGTGTCTCCAAGTCAGAAGAACCGTCCCCGTGTCATGAAAGCTTTATAATATGTTTAGTATTGTGTGTAAAAGAGTGTGATATACTGATAAAAAGCGGTTTTGATAAAGAAGGTGGCGGCGATGGACACAAAAAGACTTAGTCCTGAACAGGAAAAGAAATGGGTAAGGATAGGATTTAGAGCGATACAGATCGCCATTTGGATCGCACTTACCAGGATGTGTGTATATTCTGCGCTCCATGGGGAAAATATGACACTTAGTGTCGTTGGAGATCTGGATTTTGCTTTTATACTATTTCCATATCTTTTGCTTGGCGGATTATATGGATATGTAATTTCTTTTGTTTCTTTTTTGATCAGTTTTACCTGTGCGCTTATCTTTGAGATGGAAACTGCGTATTGTATGGCTGTTTTTTTGGCGGCGACTACCAGTTTTGCAATCTTTTCCCAGTACTTTTTCTTTAAGACAATAAAGAAAACGCTGATAGCGTCAGCTGCAACTCTTTTTGTGACATCAGCAGTGGAGTTCTGGTGTGTTACTGTGCTTGAGGCTTCACAGTTTAATGCTGATTCCATCAAGAATTATCCTTTATTTCTCCTTAAGGAATTTATAATCATCTTTGGCATTGGCTTTATTCTTCACTTTTTCTATAGCAAGGCGCCTGATATCATCAAGATCATATTTCCGATTGGAGTAGGGTATACAAAAGCATATCAAAAGGATGTGGAAATACAAAGAAGCATCAGAAAAACCAAGATCAGTATTAAGATCACAGCCATCATTATTGGCATAGAGCTTATGCTGGGCATTGGAGTGTCTGTTTTTATGATAGCTCTTTTCCCGGATATGAAAGATATGCTGGTCAATAATATAAGAGACCACAAGCAGATGGTTGTTGAGAGCGTTGAAGAAAATAGTCCTGATGCCACAATAAAGTACATTGAAAATATGAGCTTTGTTATGGATAACTACGCTCTGACCTATGATATCAAGATGGTACTTCTAATGCTATGTATTGGCGTTCCCCTGGGAGGTATTGCAAATTTCTACATAAAATATACTGTGGGTGGACCTCTTGGAGTTCTGTCTGACTTTATGTATGAATACACCAATGCAGATGATGATCAAAAGCTCCTGGTGGGAGAAAAGGTGGATAAGATCCGCACTTTCTCAAAGGATGAGATACTTGTTGTAGCTGAATCTACCAAGGCTATGGTCCATTCCATAGAGGATTATATCGAGAGGACCAAGCAGGAGCAGCAGCTTGAGATGGATCTTGAGGTTGCGAAAAAGGCCAGTGAGGCTAAGAGCAGCTTCCTCTCAAATATGTCCCATGAGATCAGAACGCCTATAAATGCTGTTCTTGGAATGAACGAGATGATCCTTAGGGAAAATAATGACCCGCAGATTAATGAATATGCACAGAATGTCAAGAGTGCAGGCAATTCCCTTCTTGGAATCGTCAACGACATCCTTGATTTTTCCAAGATCGAAGCAGGGAAGATGGACATCCTTAATGTGGAATACCACTTAAGCTCCATGGTCAATGACCTTTTGAACATGATATCAGTAAAGGCCGATGACAAGGGCCTTGAAGTTATTGTTAACGTGGATGAGAAGACTCCGGATAAGCTCTTTGGCGATGAGGTCAGGATCAAACAGTGCGTAACAAACATCTTAACTAACGCTGTTAAGTACACTGAAAAAGGCACTGTCACGTTAAACGTAGGCTTTAGAGAAGCAGAAGATGATGACAATAT
>NZ_JAGAYD010000279.1 GCF_017940685.1 Butyrivibrio sp.
GCAGTTTCCTTTGAAGCCTCTGCTTCTTTTGCTGCAGCCCTCTCCTCTGCCTTGTCAGCACGGAAAAGCTCATGTTCCTTTGCGTCATAGGCATATACGTGATCGGAGAGTCTTTCCTCCGGTGCTACCTGTGTGGCATTCACATCCTGCACCATGCTCTCCAGTGTCTTAAGATCCATTTGGTCATTCTTAGGCACGATCAGCACCTCATGCACACTCGAAGGTAAGATGAAATAATCCTGACCCAGCTTCTCGGTGATATCATCCATGACCTTATCGTTAAGGAGAACTGCCGCACCGTTAAGCTTATCCTCATTGGAGAGTACATACATCATCTCATCAGGTGTAGGCGGGATCATACCGGCGATGGCCTCCCTTGCCTCTTCCTCGGACATTCCGCTTCGCATCATATCAGGAAGCATCATATCCACCATGGTCTCCGTCATGCTCTTGAATGTTGCCGGAGTAAGGGTGTCCATGTTATCAAGGGCAAGCTTATGAAGCTGCTCAACATCCACACCGTAGCTCTCCATGAGCCTGTTGGTGATAGGAGCACTCATTGTGCCGCTCTCTTCCTTGCCGATTGCGATATGATAAGTAACAGCCAGATCATCCACCATGGTATGAGGCTTATCCGCAAGATACTCCGCATTCTGCTCTGCATTGATAAGACGGCAGGTGATACGGTCCTTCACGCTGTCAAAATCAGTAAGCTTGCTTACATCGAAGTCGTGAGATACCTCATGCTGGGTACGGACATCTGCGATTGTAGCCAAGATATCATCCATAGGTCTGCCTTCCTCATGCTGCTCATAAAACTGGTTGAGGTAAATATTGGGAGCGATATTGCTGTCCTCAAGCTTTACCATAAGACCATCCAGCTTCTGATCATTGTTCTTCACAACTGTCTGAATGGAAACATCCGCATCTGCGTACTTCTCAGGCAGAAACTCCTTGATACGGTCTGCCACTTCCTGCTTAAACTCTTCGTAATTCATGCCTTTGCTCCTCCCTTCATCATAGCTTCCTTCTGCATCTGTGCCTTACGCTCCAGCTTCTTTATGCCCTGCATATAGGCCGTAAAGCGAGCCTTGCCACTTGTCTTTGGCTTTTCTGCAACCTCTGTTGCGATCACGTTGTTATTCTGCATCGTTTTCGTCCTCCTTCTTCTTTGTATAATCTTCAAGAAAATCCCAGAAATCCTCCGGGGTATTCTCGCTTACCATATCTGAAATATCTTCAACGCATCCGTCCAAAAGATCTTTGTTATCCTTTCCTGCCATGCAAATAGCTCGGATCTGCTCCAGCTTTTCAGCATTGGAGATATTTCTTCTGCGACAGAGTCTTTCAATATCCTCAAATTTCACATTCATAAGGTATCCGACATTCCTGATTCCTTCGAGGATATACTTGATAAAAGCAACCTCTTCTTTTTCCAGAATGCTGATATCAGCATATTTACCGGGATAGTAATCATCATCAGATGCTCCAAAATCATGATCATCCGTGCTGGTAAGCTCCTTTTCCTCTTCGGGTGTAAGATGATATTCTTCATCAAAATCATCCGACTCATCATCGAAGTAGTCATCATCACATTCATCACAGACATACTTCTTTTTACTGTCCCTGTACTTCTTTACGGCTAAAGCCGCAGCAGAGGCCGAAGCCCCTGCCGCCACAATGCCCAGTAATACTTTTACTGCTTTCTTCATGTTGCTCACTCTCCCTTCTTCTTACGCTCCGGAAACTCAAAGGCGAACTTGAACTGAAAGCCGGTCTTTTCCTCACCATCCTTGTTGGTGTAGTCATACGCCTCCACACCTTCAGGCTTAAGAAAAGCATCATAGCTCTTGCCCTTCTTGCTCTTAAGACCTTTCATAAAGATCTTTTCTCCTGCAAGAAGCTTCTTGATCTGCTCCTCGTCAAGCTTTCTTCCCATGGCATAGCCAAGGCTCATGCCGCACTTCTCGGTGCAGTA
>NZ_JAGAYD010000280.1 GCF_017940685.1 Butyrivibrio sp.
CGATGCTTCACAGTGGCATACATGCAGCTACAACGGTAAAAAGTGCCGCTATTCGGATATAGCCAAGGCAAGAACGGCCTTTAGGAGACAAAAGGAGAGCGCCGATGGCAGGCGGCATCCCGGCAGGCAGTACAGAATATTAGATACCCTGACCGACAAGGAAGTGGGATAGCCTTTTTATCCTGTACAGAAAAGCATCCTGCATCACAAATATCCCATATTTATTATAGAAAAACACGATAAACACTAGGACATGGGAGGTTTTATGGCACATAAAATTTTTGGTGATGCTCGCATCATGGAAGCTTACACGCTTAATTCATATTTTCTTACACTCAGCCCCTGGTTTGAGGGAGACTCAATGGTTGCTTCTTTCGTAAAAAAGGGAACAAAGGGTAAGGACAATGTTACTGTCTACATTTCTCTTAAGAAGTTTGAAAAGCTTGTAGAAAGCATCAAGAACAGATCGCTCCTTGAGCTTATCAAGAAGGATGATAAGGATGATAACCCCGGGGCATGGACCTACAGAACAGGGAATAACGGTTCAAAACTGTTTTCCCTCGGCCTTGGCGCTCAAAACTCAAAGACAGGAAAAAGAAGCATCACTTTCCACGGGTATGATGCCACAAAGAAGGCAAACGCCAATGTTCCCATCACTTGGGAGGATCTTGAAGATATGGTTTGGGCCTATGAGCTTGTTGTAGGTAAAGAGCCAGAAGACAACGCATGGCACAAGATGCTCTACGATGCATTCTGGAGCGCATACGAGGATAAGAAGAAGCACTACGAAAAGACAGATGAAGACGAAGAGTCTGTTACCGAAGAAGTACAGGAGGCTGCTAAAGAGCCTGTTCCTCAAGGCGTTGAAGGCGGAGCGACGGTGGTAACACTTTCCTCCTTCAGCAAGGAAGGCGATGTGATTTCCTTTAACGGAAAGCTCGATGATACAGACTCCGTATTTAGGATCGGCAACTCCGAAATAAGTGGCAAGGACAAGGACAGATGGAACGCTCTTGCAAAGGATGTTAAGAAGAGCCCCGTAAAGGTGTCTCTTAATCTCCACCATGTAAGAGGCAACGAGTACACGATCCTTGGGATAGCTTAAATTAAACAGATATGCAGAGGCGGATATCTCCGCCTTTGTATTTTTCTATACAGAAAGGAAAAATCTATGAAAAAGGTATCAGATATAGACAGACAGCTCCTCCAGTTCATTGCAAATCATTGTAACGAAGCCGGGGCGAAGATTGACACGAAAGATGACAGCCAGCTTTCGGACATAATAAGCCAGTGTAACAGGCTCGCATACACAATAAACAATTATCTTGACTAAAGGAAAAGGAACATGAAAAGAAGCGAATACAGAAAATCAACATCACTTAACAATCAGATGAACATGAAAGAAATGGGTTCAGAGGCAAGATCAGCCAAAGAGGCAGGTGTCTCCTATGGCAAACTCAAGGCAAATATGGGACCGGACTTTGAAGAGTCGGACTATCCTGTAAGTACAAGAGAGTTTGTAAGGGCATCTGACAAGAGAGAAAATGTGCGCACGGCAGCTTTTATAAAGTAAGGAGAATGGATGAATAAGAAAAGCAGTCTTAAAATGGTTCTGGCCATGACCGCAATCATAATCGTGGCGACAGGACTTTATATGTTTGCAGGCAGGTGGGATGACAGAAGAGTAAAAGAGCTCGGATATAAGGATTTTTCACTTGAAAGCACAAAACAGGAAGTTACGGACGAGCTCATACAGGAGACCATTGATAAGACCGTGGAAACGGCAGGCGGGTTTTTTGTGGAATCGGACGCGCCCATAAAAAAAGGCGACATTGTAACGTTTACCTACACCCACGACGGGCACTCAGATGAAGAGGAAGGAGCCCATGAAGAAACATTTACAGTGGGAGGTGGAGAGTATCCGGAAGAGTTTGATACAGCCCTTACCGGGAAAAAGAAAGGAGACAATGTAGATATTGTCCTTTCAGAAACTTATGGAGGAGAGACTCTTTATGCCACGGTCACAGAAGTAAAGACTCCTTCAGAGGATCTTACTGATGAATTTGTAAAAGGTCTTGGAATAGATGACGTAAGCACCGTAGAAGAGCTAAAGGGGTCAGTACGGGCCTATCTTGAAGAGAATTTCAAAGAGCAGTACAAGAAAGATATCATAGCAGAACTTGAAGAAAAGATAGGGGAAAACATTTCATCAAAAAATGAGCCGTCGGAAGAGCTTGTAAGCATCTTTAAAGCTGATGTCACCAAATCACTTAACGAAACAGTTAATTATTTAGCCCAGAACGGCGAAGAAACAACCATAGCGGACATTCTTAAGCCCGAGATGGAAAACGCAGAATTTGAGGGCACAGAAGACGAATATATTGATGCCTATGCAAAGATCCTTGCAAAAAGATGTCTTGTATATGAGGATATTGCAAAGATAGAGAAAATAGATCTTACAGAAGAGGATTATTACAGTGCTCTTGCGACAATCTGGCTTGAGAACATGAACGCATACCCGGAACTGAAGGATTTTGCGCGGGCGGTAAACAAAGAAGAGTACAGCAGAGTGATTCTTAAGAACAAGGTTCTTGAATATCTTGCTGATTATTATATCGTCAAATAAAAGGAGATCGAATGAACAATACACTTGAGCGATTTGGATATAATATCACAAGACAGACTATGGCACAGTATAATGAGGCGTCTCTCAGAAATTGCTTTCTCGGGGCTTATGGATTTAAGAGCAAATATGAAGCGGAGTCAGCAGCTATTGAGGCACTAAAGACATTTGACGGTCTGCCAGATATGCTCCTGTATGCGGAAGTTTACAGGATGAACACTGATGACAATGAAAATCTTTTAATAAGACAGCCCCTCCAGACGGTAACCGTTATTATCCACGATCCAGGCAGGCGCTATGAGAGGGCGGAGCGTTTCGGTGATAAGTTGTTTCCCGAGATTTATTCAAAAGCTCTTAAAGAGGGCAATGTACAAATTTTATCCAGTGATGGAAGCCGAAAGGTGTTTGAGACCACGGCTCTTTAGCAATAAATAGAGGCAGATAGCCTCTATTTTTTTTGTTTGGGCATCAATTATCCATATTTAAGATGTAAAAATGATTAGTTACGGCAGGGCAGACCTGCAAGGAGGTAGCCGCATGGGCGAAAAAGAAAGACTTTTTGAAGAGATACAGAAATACTTCAAAGATAACAATTACACCCTCATGGAGATCGAGGGCACAAAAGGACAATATGCCGTGTTTGAAAACGGCAAAGGAATAGGCGAACTGATGGCTGGGTATGACAGCCAGGATCATATATCAGATGTTTATTACGCCGAGAATGGATTTTATCAC
>NZ_JAGAYD010000031.1 GCF_017940685.1 Butyrivibrio sp.
CCTCGTAAGTGATCAGACCTTTTTCGAGTCTCTCATCCAAATACATCTCTTTGTTAGTCTTTTTAGTGTTTTTGCCAAATAAAAATTTAAGTCCCATAGCCCTACCTGTTGTCTTATGTCTGTTTGTCCAGAATAAATCCCTTTCTCCACATATAGCGTGGTCTGCATATACTCTTCTCTATATATAGTATAGGATATTTTTGGCGCATGTAAATTTTCTGTACAGCAAAAATTTGCTTAAATTTATCCTATACAGAAGATAAAAGGCGCCCCGTTTTTAGGAGCGCCCACAGCATCATCTTTCATCATTTGACGGGACAGATACTTTTTCTCCAGATCTTGGAGAA
Organism: Butyrivibrio sp.; assembly: GCF_017940685.1. Taxonomy (GTDB): domain Bacteria; phylum Bacillota; class Clostridia; order Lachnospirales; family Lachnospiraceae; genus Butyrivibrio. Next base: position 348 of record NZ_JAGAYD010000031.1, read on the forward strand.
GTCTCTTTTTCGTTTGCCTTTATCGCCTGAAGCCTCTTTGCAAAGATGTCTTCTTCTGGTCTTTCTTTATAGTTGGGCTCAAGGTACTCTTTTACGAAGTTCTCCTTCACTGATGTCATGTCTCCACCCTTATGAGTATATACAGGGTCCATCGCCCCACCCATTGGACCAGTGTTTTCATCGAAGTTCGGTGTGCCGTCCCCGTTTTTTCTGAGCATGTAGACATCCTGGTTTTCGCCCATCCTGTTTATATCTGGAAGAGCCACAAACAAATACTGACCGCTGATCCTATATCCAGGCTCGTCTATTATCTGAGCCCGCAGGGCAGGGTTTTCATAGTCTTTAAAGTGGTTGTAGGTAGCCCCTACTTCGCCCGCGCTTCTTTTAACTGCCATAATGCATACCTCCTTATCTTGCATCTCCGCCTGTTGTTTTTGCTTCCTTTTTATCGTTCCCACTAAGGATCTTCTCGGAGCTTTCCTTAAGATTTGATGCCCTGTCGGCATTTTCTGCGTGGATTCTGTTAAGTCTTGCGGAGAAGATGTCTCCTGTATCTCTTCCTCTTTCCTCCACAGCTTTTCCAAAGTCCTTAATCTCCTCAAGCTTTGGAGCGATTATGCGGTCATAGGAAGTGTTGAGGGATTCCATGTCGAGCTTGTTCTTCTGGATGAGGCTTCTAAGCTCGGTAAGCTCTGCCTTTTCCCTGTCAGTGAGTTTAACTTCGTGCGCCGCTTCTCTTCCTGTAAGAAGAAGTCCTACGTCCTTGATAGCTCCTCTGAGCTCGGCTCTTCTGGTGAAGGTCTTTTCCAGATCCTCAAGGTCTTCTCTGTTGAGGCTGTACTCGTTCTTCATAATCTCCATCTTCCTGCAATAATCAATGTTTATTTCGTTGATCTGCTTTGAAAGGTCTTTGTATGCGGAAACCTTTTCTCTAGTTTCTCTGTTGTCAATGACTTTAAGATTTACCCTCTCCATAGCTTCTTTCATCTTGGTCATGGTGCTCAGTCCAAGGTGTACGCCCTGCTTAAGGGTGTCCTGTGCTTTTGCAAAAAGTCCTTTAAGAGCGTCTTTTCTTTCTCCCTTTAACGACTCTTTGTATGTGCTCTCCTTTTGGAGGATCTCCTTCTCTACTTCTGCAAGTCTTATTCTCTCGGAGTTAATAAGTCTGTTATTGTTTCTGATGTTGTTGGCAATAGCTGTCATGCTCTTAACATCTTCTTCTGGGCAGTCGTTCATCTTTGCGATGGCAATCTGATGACCAAGCTGTGTTGAGAGTTTTTCGTTTTCTGCCTCTTTCGCATTAATTTCATTCAGCAAGGAATCCCTTTCATTGTCGAGCTCATCAATCTCACCCTTGATGACTTTGGAAGGCATCTTTTCTTTCTTATCGAAACTCTCTATCCACTCCGCCTGTTTTTCGGTTACGCGTCCTCCCTTATTGATGTAGTTCACAACGCTCTCAGCCATTTCCTTTTCGGTCATATTCTTATCAATATGAACGGTGTTTCTTTCTCTCTCTCTGGCTGCGAACTCTTCTCTTTGTGTTTTGTCGCGGGCTACTTCAACTGCCATTTCTTTAATATCTTTAAGCACTTTCTCTTTGAAGCTCACTCCGTCTTCCCTGTGTTCACCAACAGTAAGCCTTTCCAGCATCGCTCCGTCAAGATTTCTGAAAGCAGCGAGTTCTTTGCCATCCATGTTTGCGGTATAAGTCTTTCCGTCGTCAAGCATTGTCACGGTAACGCCCGCGTCTGCGAGCTCTTTCTTAAAATCTTCAAATTCTTTTCCTTCCATGTCGCGCTCCTTTTTATTGCTCTTATTCAGCTCATTTATGTCTTTTCTAAACTTATCTATTTCTTCTAGTCCCTTTACCGGTTGTGAGAGCTCCCTGTCAAGATCGTTTACAAGCGCATATGCAACTCTTTCTTCAAATCCCTGTACAGAAATGTCCTCTATCCCGTGCTCGTCAATGTATGCCTCAAGCTCCTTATTTGAGAGCAACTTGGTGTGTCCGTCATTATCCTGTATACCAAAGCCATCTGGGTAATTGCTTATAAACTCTGCTTTTGCGTCATTTATCTTTGCAATTTCTTCTGCAATATCTCTTGCCGCAAGATTGTAGTCATCAAGTACAAGATCCATGGAGTGTGTACCCTTTGACTGATAATCACCAAGGGTTAACTCCGTGATCATCCCGTTTTCTGCTTCCATGAATGCTCCTACGTTCCTGCCTTCATATCTGGCAATATACGCCCTTCCGTCATCAAGCGGGGTAAGTTCATAGCCAATACCTCCGAGCTTTTCCATAAACTCTTCGTATTTCCTGTGCGAGTCTGTCTCTATATCAATAGGGACTTCTTCTGCTGCGCCTGCTACAGGCTCATCATCGTCAAATACAGCCCTTTCTTCTTCAAGGGCCCTTTCTGTTGCAATATCAAACGCCTCATCGCCAGGTACATCGGCTACATACTCATCTCCAATAATTTCAACTATATCGTTGATAGATGTTATGTCGTGATAAAATCCATTCTCGGCGTAATAAACATCTGATATATGATCCTGGCTGTCATACCCAGCCATCAGTTCGCCTATTCCTTTGCCGTTTTCAAACACGGCATATTGTCCTTTTGTGCCCTCGATCTCCATGAGGGTGTA
>NZ_JAGAYD010000281.1 GCF_017940685.1 Butyrivibrio sp.
AGAGCTTGGAGAGAGACTTCAGAGACTTACAGACGATTACACAGATGCATGTGTGACTATCAGAGAGCTTTATCCTGTAGGAGAAGAGAGAAAGCCTGGTATTGCAGACAAGATCAAGAAGTTTGTTAATTCCTATAACCTCATGGCTAAGGCAAAACAGCCAAGTGCAGAATTCCTTCGTGAAGCTGAGAGAGCTGACAATAAGGACGGCTTTAACAAGACAATTGATAAATACAGCAAGGGTACTGTGATTTTTAGAGAGGGTGAGCCTGGTAAGTGCATGTATGACATTCACTTTGGTACAATCGGTATCTATACCGGTTATGGCACTCCAAATGAGAAGTGCCTGACAACTCTCTATGCTGGCAAGTTCTTTGGAGAGATGGCCCTTCTTAGCGGCGAGACAAGAAGTGCTACAGCTGTTGCTCTTGAAGAGGGTACAATGCTTGAAGCTATCTATATGGATGATTTTGAGGAGATCTTTTCTAAGAACCCAACCAAGATCGAGTCAATCATCAAGCATATTTCCTTCAGGATCAGAAGACTTACATATGAGTATGTAAATGCCTGCAAGATGATCTATGATGCTGCAGAAGCTGAACTTAAAAATTCAGTAAATGATGAGCTCAAGAAGAAGGCACAGGAGTATAAAGAGAATTATTACGGCTGATAACGGTCAGAATTTGTGCCCGCTCAAAACTGAGCGGGCACATCTTTTTTATGAGGCAGGGAGAAAGCATGGAAGGTTCATCAAAACTCATTCAGGAAAATATCATGAGAAATATGGCAGAGGGTGTCATGTCCATCGGTTTTAATGGCGTGATAAACTATGTCAATCCTATAGCTGTAACAACTCTCGGACTTCCGGAGGACTGTGTCGGAAAGAAGTTTGCTGAGTGTTTCTTTGACAGCATTGACAACGACGAGTTTACGCAGATGGTCTTGGATGCTGTATATGACAGGACCAGGTCCCACGAGGGAATTGTGCCCTATATCAGAGGCAATATCACGCTGCAGCTGCGTGTTGTTACATCTTTTTTACAGGAGAAGGGTGAAAAAGTTGGCATCATCGTAGTTTTCAGTGATCTTAGCGAACTTATGGATCTAAGGGATGCTGTAAAGAGCATGGAAAAGATAAGAGCTCTTAATTCACAGCTTGAGCTTAGAAATAACCTCCTGTCTGAGACATTTGGAAGGTTCTTGTCTGACGACATCGTACGCCAGCTCCTTGATACCCCTGATGGTCTTAGGCTCGGCGGCAAGAAAAAAGAGCTGACAGTCATGATGAGTGATCTAAGGGGCTTTACAGCCATGAGCGAGAGGATGGATCCTGAGGATCTTATCACCATGTTAAACCACTACCTTGGTGAGATGACAGATGCCATCCAGAGCAAGGAAGGAACCATCATAGAGTTTATGGGAGATGGTATTTTTGCCATATTTGGGGCGCCGCTTGACAACGAAAGCCACGCTGCGGACGCAGTTGCTGCAGCTCTTGATATGCAGAGCAGGATGGAAGCCATCAATAAATGGAACATCGAAAGAGATTTCCCTCTCCTTGAGATGGGGATCGGTATAAACACAGGTGAAGTCATTGTTGGAAATATTGGCTCTGAAAAGCGCACCAAGTATGGCGTTGTAGGAAGTAATGTAAACCTCACCGGAAGAGTTGAGAGCTATACCATAAACGGTCAGATTCTTATATCCGGATCCACCAAGGAGTCAATTCTTTCAGATATGTCCATTGCAAAAGAAATTGTGGTTCATCCAAAGGGAGTCAAAGGGGACATGAAGCTGTATCAGGTTGTTGGTATAGGAGAGCCCTATAACCTGTTTATCGACGTTAAGAGCACTTTGCCCGACAAACTTGATAAGACCATACCTGTAACTTTCTATATTGTCGAAGGCAAGCACGGTGAAAAGAAATCTCACTACGGCGGAATAACTGCCCTTGGACAGGACATGGCTGTCATCGAAACCGAGGCAGAGCTTAACGTCTACGACAATATGCAGTTAGAAGCCGGAGGGGAACTGTACTGCAAGGTCATGGAGAAGAATGATTCCGGATACCTTATACATTTCACCTCTGTTCCATCGGGCTACAAGCAGTGGAAAGAATATTTTGTTGGAAAATGATTTTTTTTGAAATAAATCTGCCATGGTGACAGATCCTTCGTATAAATATATAGCAACACTATAAATGGCAGTGATCGGAGGATGATAGCTATGACAAGAAAAGGTTATAACACAGCAGATTTCATCATGGAGCAGCTCTCATTTGAGGAACTTGGGCTCATTACTGGTGGAGTAGGACTTGACAGCATATACATGATCGCAGCAAGCCCTAATACCACTCCGCCTCAGCCATGGTTTCCAAAGTGATCTCAAAATCCTTGGATCTGACTGGTACAGGAAAACTGTATGAAGAGTAGTGAAACTAAAAAGAAAAGATCACTAAAGAGGGTGGCACTAAGTGCTATCCTCTTTGGTGCAATAATAATCCTTTTTTCGGCGGTGCTTGTTGAGATAGTTCTTTTCATCTATCCGACCCTTGAAAACTACAAAAGGGAACTGACTCATGAGGGAGATTTTGCAACAGCGCTGATAGGTGATGAGTACCTGGAAAAAGTTTTTAGTGAGGTAAAGGACGTTTATTATAATACGCCTGAAGAGATACGGCATGAGCAGTATTCCGATGAGTATGTGAATATTATAAGGCCGTTGGTTGATGATGAATTTATGAATGCCAGGAACATCCTCACAACCTGCAGGGAAAGGTCAAAGCTTGAGAACGTATATTATACCTTTTTCGATGATGAATATGAAAGACTTGTTTATGTCATCGACGGCAATGACAGAAATTTTGCCTTCCTTCCGGGAATGTGGCTGTCTGATGAAAATGGCACCATTGATTCTCCCAAGGTGATAGAAAGAACCCTTAAGTCCAACTGGTATCTGCCTGTTACCTATGGAACTGTCCAGGGATGGACTGCTACCAATTACACTGCAGTTTACGATTCTTCAGGAAATGTCATCGGCTATATGACCATGAACATCACCATCAACTCTTTTGCCAGACAGATAAAGACGTTCCTGGCTATCTACATTCCGGTAATGGTAGTTGTGCTTGTTGGAATAGCTATTCTGGCAGCAGGTGCAATCAATAAGAGCATCATTGTTCCCATTAATAACCTGGCAGGAGCAGCAAGGAAGTATACATCCATCAGTAAGGTAGAAAGACATGTTGACACCTCAGTGTTTGAAGATCTCAGTATCAAAACTGGAGATGAGATAGAAGAGCTCTGGGAGACCATGGTAGACATGGAAGATGATGTATCCCAGGCAATGAAGCAGATAAGGGATGCAACGAAAAAGCAGGAGAGGCTTGCTACTGAGCTTGACCTTGCAAAGGGTATCCAGGCTGCAGTACTGCCCACAGATTTTAAAGAAATATCTGCAAAGGATGAGTTTGAGCTTTATGCTTATATGACTCCTGCCAAGGAGGTAGGTGGAGACTTCTACGATTTCTTCATGATAGACGATGACCATTTAGGTCTGGTGATAGCAGACGTATCAGGAAAGGGTGTTCCAGCAGCTCTTTTCATGATGATCAGTAAGAGCCTTATCAAGACAAGGGCCATGGAGGGGGGAAAGCCTTCTGAGATACTTAAGTTTGTAAATGACAGTCTCTGTGAAGACAATATAAACGATATGTTCGTTACTGTATGGCTGGGGATCCTGACCATATCCACAGGTGATGTGATCGCCGCAAATGCAGGCCATGAGTATCCGTTTATCACAGGAGAGGATGGAAAACTTACCCTTTATAAGGACCGCCATGGCATGGTAATAGGCGCCATGGGCGGAATACAGTACAAGGACTATGGCTTTAAGCTTGCAAAAGGTCAGAGACTTTTTGTCTATACAGATGGTGTGGCGGAAGCTACCAATGAAAAAAATGAGCTCTTTGGCCTTGAACGTATAGAGGAGAGCCTGAACAGGTACGATGGGGACAGTCCTGAGGGACTTATCAGATACATGAAGGCTGAGGTTGACGCCTTTGCCGGATCCATGGAACAGTTCGATGACATCACTATGCTGAGCCTATGGTATAAAGGATGATTGCCGCAGGCAGAGACTGTTTCGTATAAATATCCGATAGCATAAAAGTGATGCCAGAAAGAATGAGGGAGAAATATGAGTAAGAATTTGAAAAACGCCATGATAGGTGAGGATGAGCTTGAGCAGGTTTCAGGAGGAAAAGGATCTACTGCCAAGCATATCATCAAAACATCCAACATACAGCAGATTATCTGCAAGTACTGTAAAAAGCCGTTTTATGCTGATGTAAACAAGATACAGGTCACCTGCACAAACTGCAAAAAAAGAAATACTCTGGATGGCTGATTTGGTCTTTATTTCATTGAGCCATGCACTAAAAACAGATATAATTATTTTATAGTGACAAAAGCTGGGAGCGTGATTTCATGAAGATTTCTTTTGATCTGGATGAAGTACTATTTGTCTCACCTGATACCTTTGAAGTCGAGCCGGAACTAAAGTTTCCACTTAATAAGATGTTTACCGAGAGACTTAGAAAAGGGACTGTATATCTGATAAATGAACTTCAGAAAAGAGGTTTTGAAGTGTGGGTTTACACTTCTTCATTCAGGAGTGACGTGTACATTAAGGGACTGTTTCGGCAGTATGGTGTTCACTTCGATCAGATAGTAAATGGCTATAGGCACAAGGCTGAGGTCCAGGGTAACAGAGAACAGCTCTTGCCTCAGAAGATGCCACAGTTTTACAGGATATCACTTCATATAGATGACGAAGATGTTATTGTGCAGAACGCCAGAACTTATGGCTATAAGGTGCTTCAGATCTGTGATCCGGATCCTGACTGGACCACAAAGATCATTGATGAGGCTGAGCGCATCAGAAAGCTAGAAGAAGGGAAGTAAACCTTTATGACAGAACAAGATAAGAGAGAGAGAATAGCTTACGCTGAGTATCTTCTGGTGAAGAGTGGAGCAGCTCCAACGGACATAAAACCCAGAGGACAAGGCGAAAAAGAAAACAGACACATATACATCTTAAATGATAATTATTATCGCATTGGAGAAGCTACTTTTGAGGGAATCGACGATCCATATGTGGTGGTCAGTTGCACGGACACCAAAAAGTACGCAGAATATGGACTCTTTGATGACATCCATGCATTTGAATTTAACCTAAGTAATAAGGAGATGGAAAAAGAAATAAGGTTCGCCCTGGGACTGGACGAACTATTTCCAAGTTGATAATGACCGCCTTAATGACTGCTGACTCAGAAAAGTGTGAGACAGACAGTTTAAGGCGGCTTTTTTTATTGATGAGCTTTTCGCTGAAAAATTTATAAAAATTTTATTTCACATATTGCTAAAGCAGGCGCACTATTAATTCGTTAGTGTGTTATCATAGTATAAGGACTACTATATCTTGTGTTTTTGACTTTATGATTCAGAGGGGGAATCTTGTAAAATGGCAAGCAATCAAGTGTATCCATTCGAAAGAAATCGTTATTATCCAGGCAAGATGTTGACAACAGCTGATTTCCAGGCTGAACAGAGCTATCACATCAACAAGCTTCGGTTCATGAACAGCCTTATGTATGGCGCTGGGATCGTGTGCGGTTGTAGCGTGGTCAATCTGGACGATCTCTCAATCCTTGTAGAAAGCGGCGTTGTAATTGACGGTAGCGGCCGTGAGATAATAATCGATTCGTCTTTGGTAAAAAAGCTTTCGGCTATCGAGGGCTTTGATGATCTAAACAGCGACACTGCATGTCTGTGTGTGCGCTACAAAGAAAAAGACATTCATTCTGTTTATGCGGTAAGTCACAAGGAATCTGATCAGGAGTATGAGTTCAACCGCATAAGTGAAGGCTTTGAGATGTTCCTTGTAGACAAGGACGAATTTGACGAAGGCTTCGAAATGGAATCTGAATTCCTTCAGACTGAGAGCCTGTTTGTGGGCGCCAATTTTGAAGGAAGTATCACTATGCCTACAATTGTCAGCAAAGGCCGCAATGTAAAGGCAAGAGTAGAGATCCGCAAGACAAGTTCTGCGGATGTGAAACTGTCATATAGAGCTATATTGGATATCCCCAGCTTTTCTGCCCCCGACGGATCCCAACAGATAGATATTGAAATAGATGATATTGAACTTCCAGAAGGTGGAGTTTATTACAAGGATTTATGGATGGAAGTCCATAACAACGCAGGTATCGAGAGCAATGTGATCCTAAGAAGCGGATCAGCAACTGCTTTTGAAAACGACAAGGCTATTTCAGTAGAGAACAGCTTTGCCATGAAGGTAAGATTCTCAGAAGATACACCATCTTCTCTTATTAGAAGAGAAACAGGTAAGCTCTCCCTTGAAATGAGACAGGCTGTCACATCAGATGCCATAAAGCTTGCTGAGATCGATCTTATGAGAACTGACAGCGCTTATGTTATCGAGAACATAAGAGAGGTTAAAAAGAACCAGTATATCGACCTTCCTGCCCAGACAGGTATCAGAAATGACTACATGGAGTTCTTCAATAAGGAAGTAGATATTAAGGAAAAGCACGGCGAGTCTTCCTTTGAGCCATCCAAGGCTCCAGTTGTAGAGTACACAGGGTCAGAGCTTAAGAACGTTGCAACAGGTGTACTTGAGATTCCTTTGGGAAGAGATGCAAGAAAGGGCGACATCAGATATTCAGGTGAGATCACCCATGGCCTTGGATCAGGTAATGTTTATGTTTCGATAGGTTATGAGTATATTTCTCAGGACCAGACCCTTGGCGCAAGTGCCAAGAGCACTGTTTATGGCAATCCAGAGCTCTTTTCAAGACAGGCTCAGCAGCTTGTTGACGCTGAGACTGCTGTAAGAGTGCTTAATGATAAAGGAAGCTTTGTTGTTGCAGCAAGACTTCTTAGAGATGTGGACTTTTTGGTTCTTACCTACAGATGGGTTGCTATCAAGTTCCCTTCAGGAGAAGAGCTTGAGGCAGCAGATTACTATGGCAAGTCCATCACTGCCAAGACTCCTACTGTAGTTATGAGACCTAGGGAAAATTACTACTTTGGAGTTCAGTTCAACAATATGGATCCATGCAGTATCACATACGAGCTCACAGCTCCCGGAACAGGAGAGGTTTCAACTGATGGTGTATATTCTGCTCCTGCAAAAGAGGGCGTATATGAGATACGTATCTACTGTTCAGACATGCCTATGGTATGTACTTATGCTTATGCAATCGTTAAATCCACTGCTACGGAGGAGGATGTAGGAAGCATCAAGGAACAGGAAAGTGAGCCTATGGTCAAGCTACCGGATATGAAGGAATTCAACCTCTAAAGGGGATTAAAGAATGATCTACGAGTCCGACAAAATGCGGCTTTTGCCGGTGGCCACCAGAAGTCTTGGGGAAGTGAACGACTGCTATATCTGCAGGGATTTGAATTCTTCAGGTGGGATCTTATATACAACAGTGGTGATCCACCAACACGAAGTGGTACGCAAAGTTCTGGAACTGTTTAAGTTCTCCGGCAGAAGCGGAGAGCAGATACTGGTTGATAACTTTGCTGTAGGGGAAAAGCATGTTCTTGTTTTTCCCTACCACAACGAAAGACCGCTATTTGATTTCTATGAGGGGGAGTCAATGACGCTGGCTCAGTGCGAAGATATTTGTATCAGCACGATTCTTGCCTGCATAACGTCAGATCTCCCATATCCAATTTTATATTTGCTACTTAGTAACGGTAAGCTGAATCTGTCTGGTGACGGTTCGGTCTATTTTGGTTACGAAATGGACCTTAGCGAGCTAAACAGCGAGATAGGTGAAAAAGAGTGTACCGATGTGTGCGCAAGAACGCTCCTTCTCCTTCTCCAGCCCAAGTCAGGACAGAAGGCTACAAGCTTTTATCTGCTTGAGAAAAAGGTAGCCAATGGCAGTTACCACAGATTTACAGATCTGTACAGGGATATCACCATAGCTGCTGTTACAAAAAAGAAGATAACTCCATGGTTTTTATTTAAGCTGTGGGTTAAAAGAAATCAGGATGCTATCATCGGGATATTGTTCTGGATAAGCCTTATCCTGGGAGTTATTGCTCTTTCCATCATCCTTTCAAGGGTACTGCTTGGAGGCAATTCCTGGTTTAGATTACTGTTTAACACATTTAAGAAGATAGGAACTGAGAGTCTGTTGCAATAGGAGAACCTATAGATGGCAAGCAAAAGCTTAAGAACAAGAATCATCATAGTCCTTTACATCATTAGCTTTACAATATCTCTTTTCATCTTTTCCGCTTTGATGAGCCGGGTATCTGTGGATGTTGAATGTACTGCGTATTCACAGTATACGGTTTCAGGTGGTGATATTTACTATGCCCAGAACATGAAGGGCACAGGCGGTATCTTCAAGATGAATGGCAAGGGCAATGTTTCGAGGATGTACCTCACAAAGAGTATTGGAGATAAGAGGATTCTTGGGATCACAAATCGCGGGGATAACATTTATGCTGTGCTGTCTTCTTTTATAGAAGAAAAGGATCCAAATGATCCGGATGCCATCAAATATACTGCAGCTTATCGCATAATCTGTCTTGATAAAAAGCTTGCACTTCAGACCCAGACACAGAAGTTCACAATTAGCAACGATGAGATGATCAGTGGATTTTCCGCTGATGACAAGGCTCTTTTCATAACAACAATAAGCCTGGACGGTCAGTACGTAAGAGTTTACTCAGTTGATGTCAATCAGCTTAAAGACCCTAAAGATGTTGCAACAGATGCTCTTAAAGTATCATCTGTCAGATCAAAAAAAGCTACAGAGGGAAGGTTCTTTGCTGATGCCATCTACACTGCAGATGGTCTGCTTGTAAGAACTGATAGTGATGTTCCTGCAGGTGCTTTTGCAATTGACCCCTATATTCAGAGCGCAGTTTCAAATATGAAGCTGACCATCGGACAGCTCTGCTCACTGTATTCAACCTATATCATCTGGTATCTGGCAGGTCTTGCTATCTGGTTCATAGTTCTGTATCTGCTGATCAAGACCTTCGAAAACAGGAACAGATCTTTCTATTATATCGTTATTGCTGAGGCTACTTTGTTCTTCATCGTGCTCCTTGGAACTATCCAGATAGCTAAAAACCAGGCAGATGCAAGGGCTACAGAGCACTCAAGATTTGGGATCATTTCACTTATCAGTCTTGCAGATGAAGCAGGACTTACTGAGAATATCGAATACACTGATGATTTTTACGATTCAGAAAGATACTTTGAGATCGCAGGAAGTCTTGGAGAATTTGTAAAAAGAGAAGGAAATTCTGACATCTTCTATGATGTATTCGTATATAGACTTAGAGATGGAGTTGTCTGTGCAAGTGGAAGTGGAAGAAACAGACAGACTCTTACAGAGGTTTATGGACAGGATCTGGACTCGCTTGCCTACAATATCTACAGGGGACAGAGGTACACCGCAGTAGATACTGAGATCGAGGGACAGAACTACAGGGCAATAGCAGCAGCTGTAGATATTCTTGCTCCAGAGTATGCCCTGGTTGGCATCATCAATTCAACAACAACTGATGCCACAGTTTTTGCGGATAACAGAGGAGTGATCCTTGTATTTTTGCTTATCTACTTCCTGGCAAGTGCATTAGTGGTGCTTGTATGGTTCCTTCACATGAGAGACATCACAGCCCTGGAAGGCGCTCTTTCAGCTACAGCCCTTGGAGGTGAAATGCCAGAAAAGCCGGTATTTATTGGGCGTGACATCAAGGACATGTGGGACAGCGTTACAGAGATCCACAAGAGGATCGATGAGATCGAATACGCCAAGATAAGGATATTGGAGGCATACTTTAGATTCGCTCCAAAGAATGTTGAAAAGGTTCTTGGCAAGAAGTCAATCCTTGAAGTTCAGAGCGGAGATACCTGCAGCATTCAGGGCACGATCTCAATGATCGGTCTTGACCTTAAGGGCGGAAAGACCTTAAGAAAGCTTGACAAGATGATCGAAAACATAGGAGTTTACCAAAAGGATCACAACTCCATCATCATTGGCAAAGCTCCTGACCTTTCAAGACTTCAGCTGCTTTATCTTCATGATGAAAAACAATGTGTAAGGTCCTACATTGATCTGTTTGGATCAAGCTTTGGAAATAGTGATCACGCCAATATTTCAGCAGTACTGTTCTTTGACAGGTCAAGATTTGGCGTAATAGGAAGTGAAGAAGAGTCCACAACCTACATGTATTCTGACAATCAGGATCTAATCACTCAGATCAGCAGATTTATCACTCTTCACGGCCTTGGGCTTGTAATAACTGAAACTGTAAAGAGAAGAGAGAACATAAATCTTCCACTTCGTTTTGTGGGCTATGCAGGCAAGGATACAGACGGCAATATGGTTCAGCTCTATGAAGTACTTGATGTTTATTCAGCCAAGAAAAGAGCTGAGAGAATTGCTACTTTGGATAGATACAACGAAGCACTTCGCTTGTTCTATGAAAAAGATTTTTACATTGCCAGAACCAAGTTCTCAGACATCTTAAAGGAAACACCTGATGATGACCTTGTTAAGTGGTATGTATTTGAAGCTGACAGGTACTTAAATGAGAACGTTGAAGGCGATGCACACAAGATAATCCATCTTTGAGAAAGGGTTTTTAAACCATGGGCGAGGGATTTGGACTTCTTAATATTCTGATCCAGACTATTAAGTCCAAGATGACTGGACTTGTTACCAAGTTCAGACTCTACACAAACTGGAACTTCATAAAGACCAAGATTGTTGTAAGGATCCGAGACTTCTTCGCCAACATGATTGGCGTCAAGCCAAGGAACAAGGAGGACTACTACACCATTGGACGGTGGATGTTCAGTAAGCGCCTCCTGTACGCATTGGTTATTATCATTGGTGTTTTGAGCATCTGGTACATCACATCAGAGACTACTCTTTTCAGAAAGTTTTCTGAGGATGGGATTCAGACTTATAAATACAACTCAGTAAGACTTCGCACTGCAAAAGGAAGAGTAAGGATAACCGGAAAGAGCGGATACCTGGCATACGACGGCAGTGTTGAAAAGGGATATGTTACCGGCGATGGAACCCTCTACAACAAGGACGGCAATGTGGTTTACAAAGGAGCCTTCCTTCAGAACAAGTATGAGGGCTTTGGAACACAGAACTATGACAGTGGAGTACTTAAATATAAGGGAGCATTTCATGAAAACCTCTATGAAGGAGACGGAGTTCTCTACAGAGAGGACGGAACTACAGAATATAACGGCGAGTTTTCAGAGGGCATGAAAAATGGCCACGGAACCTTGTTTGACACAGGCGAAAACGAGATCTATGAGGGAACCTTTAGCAGCGACCATATAGCTTACAATGAGCTTCTTGGGAAAACAGTATCTGAGGTTTCGGACTGCTACAAGGCCCACAGAACACTTTTTATGACACCAACAGAGACTGTTGCCATCATGGATGATATAGGAGCCCTCTATCACGCCAGGAGCGATGCTGAGTCCCTTGAGGATGAAGAGGTAGTTGATTCAGTATATGTTCTTTCAAATACCTACAACATTGGAAATCAAGTGGTAGATACAGTTTCGGAACTCAAAGAAGTTTTTGGGGATCCTTCATATGAAGGTAACTCCAATGTGATCCTTCCTGAGGCAGTTGCCATCAACAAGTTAAATGAAAAAGAAAATGCCCTGTTTGGAAAGGTTGACATGGATGTGGAACAGACCTATTCAGACGTGGCAGAAGTAAACAGTTTTGACAGAAAGTATGTAGTTTACATCTATTCCTTTAAGCGAGGAGACGTAATGTACTCCTTCGTCTGCAAGGAAAAGGGTGCAGATTTTGACTTCTATTACATAACAGGAGCAGGAGATGAGAGTGCTTGAGAGTAAGCGAAAGCTGAATACTGTAAAGAGTATATTTGCAGGTACTCTGGCAGCAGTATGCCTTACTGTAAGCACTATGCCAATTCAGGCAGAGGCTGTGCTCCCGGCTCAGAAAAAACTCACCCTTGCTGCAGCAAGGAGGCTTGCTGTTGAAAACTCCACTGAGTATGAAAGCGCTGAGCTGACCATAGAGGCCAAAAAGGCTGCCTATGAAAGTGCTGTCAAGTCTGTAAAGCTAAAAGAGACTAGCATGAAGCAGTTCAGATGGAGCCCCGCTCTTAGTTTTAAATTTCCACAGGAACCCAATCTTGCAGAGGCTTCAGAGTTTAAATTTAAGCCTATTGCCAAACAGTATGAAGTAAGTGTTGCTGAGCACAACTATCAGGACAAGGTCTTTGCAATAAATGAAAAGACCAACAATCTCTACTGCGAGATAGTGGTACTTCAGGAGACCATCGCCTTTAATGAAAGGCGTCTTGAAGCAACCAAGGATGGTCTTGCCAAGAACGAAGCCAGGCTCCGTCTTGGACTTGCCAGTAAGGCTGACGTAGACAAACTTGAAAAGAAAGTCACATCCTTAAACAACAAGGTGGCAGCTGACAGGAGAACTCTTGAGGCGGACCTTAAAAAGCTCACCAAAATGGTGGGAATGGATGTTACAACAGGATATACATTTGAAAAGCCCTACATTGAGGCAACCATAGACAGAACTCAGCTCCAGCCCCTTATTCAGTACACAAGGGACAGAGACCAGACCTATTATGAGGCCTGTATCAATGAGTTCTCTGCAAGAACTGAGCTCACAACCAATGCAAGTCTCATGAAGCAGCATTACGGCAGTGAATATGGAATGATCGAGTCCTATGTGAGCATAGCTTTAAACGGCGGTGAAGTTAACAAAAAAGCTTTCACCAAGCAGTACAAAGCATTCCTTACACAGATAGACAGCCACTGGCAGGGCAAAAAGAAGATCTTCTGGTTCCTTAAGCTTCCAAAGATATGGTTTAAGGGTGACCTTGATGGAACAAGATATATAGAAGATGACGCGACAGTCCTTCAGACAAACGTACTTGACTACGTTTCAGCCCTTAACGACAAGAAGGGGGCAAGAGAAGAACTGGATCAGAGCGTAACTGATGCTTTTAATAATTACATTTCCGTTCGTAATTCGTATAAACAGTATATAAAGGATGTTGCTGATGCAGAGGAGAATCTTAAAAAGGACGAAATAAGAAACCGTGCAGGTGAAATGACCTTTGACGAGTACGACTCAGCAATGTCAAGTTTTGAGGAACTTCAGAACAATATGCTGGATTCCATGAAGCTGTATACTACAACACTTTACTCCTTTGACAGGCTTACCTGCGGAGGTATAAGCGCACTCCTTTCGGGAACAGATGCAGATATGAATTCAGCCAAGATAGGAGAGAGTTATATAGAAGAAAATAAGGCTGACGGTGCTTACTACACACTGGAATCCTTAGTAGAGGGAACAATTTTCGAACTGACTCTTCATATACCTGATGATTTCCCAGTTACCATAACTGATTATGAGCTGTGGATAAACAACATACAGGTTGGAGAAAAAACACCATCAGATAAAAAACTTCGTCACCTTACTTTGGACTATGACACAGTAAATGAAGCCAAGATAAGGGTATTTAATGGAGATGAGTTTATCGATGATGTGATCATCGATCCCACAGTTGAATCCGGTCCATTACCTATCAATACAGGATACGACATAAAGAGAGACCTTCCTGGTCAGGTTGGTACATTTAAGGTAGAGCAGAATGAGACCACGGGACTTATGTCACTTACCTTTGAACTTAACAGTGAACTTCCAGAAGTTACAAGCTTTAAGGTTCTAAACGATGAGGGCAAAGCCCTTGGCAAGGATGAGCCTATAGAAATTGACAAGCCACTTATATATGTGGAGCTTCTTAGGAAGTCACTTGATGATCTGACAGTAGAGTTTTACGACGAAGCTGGAGATCTTGTAGAAACAGCCAGATTTGATCAGGCCAACAGCGCAGTTATTCGAGAGGATGAGGAATAAATGAAATTTCCAAAGCTTTCCTACGACAAGTTAATAAGAAGAGGTATAGCCATTACCTTGTGCGCAGCTACTCTGGCACTTGTTTTTGGCAAGAGTTTTCAGTCACGGGCTCTTTTTGATGAGAGTAAGGCCATCAACTATCAGACCTTCGCATCAAGGACTACAGTGGAGAATTCAGTTCTCTTTATCGGAACTTATATCATCCACAAAGACGCCCTGACTGATGACCTCTATGAGAAAGCTCAGGATTCAGCTGCTGAGTCAGGTCAGAACAACATGTATTACAAGTCTGAACTGGCTGATGGAAACTGGTTTTTCCTTGATACAGTAGACAACGGCATCAAGGGAATTTCCTCCGAAGGTCTTCCTGAGAGCATAGATACCATCAATCCTTTGTATGTGACCTACTATGTTGGATCTGATGGAGTTTTAAGGGATGCCAAGACCATGGCTGGACTCAATCCTTTTGACATTCCGGATCCCTATAACCTTGCTAATCTTCCGGAGCTTGATCCCATAAGGACCCAGTACACCATGTCAGAGGGAGCAACCAGTATCTCACAGGAGGATTTCTTAAGTAACAGAAACTCCAAGGATTCAGGAAACCTTAGAAGTGATGTTTATTACTACCAGCTATTGTCCACGTTCTTTTCATTAAACCTTAGAGATGCGGCTACAGACAAGTGTGACACACAGCTTGCAAACTTGAATCAGTCCTATATCGCTCTAAAGGATGCAGGAGAAGATGAGAAGGCTGCTATTGTATATGACCTTATGAGTAAGGTAGATGCCACAAGAAGGCTTCTTATCATGGAGAGACTTTCTGAGATGGATGATAACCTCCTAAGTAAGCTCAATGAGTTATCTACCGGCACTTACTATACGCCTTATGGTAACTTCAAGGATTCTTCCGAGGATAAAAACAAAGATAACCTTCCGGACTATCTGGTAGATCTTGAAGACTCTACAAAGGGGGATATGAGTTCATCTTTTACATCTAATCCTTTTGTACTTCAAATGTTCAAACAGCTGGGTATTGTCTCCAATTCAAGTGGATGGTGGACAGTACTTGAGGAGTACGAGGCAGATAAGGAGAAAAGAGCTGAGGAGGCCAATGAAGATAATGATGACTACGTAAGAGACAAGTCTCCTTCAGAGTATCCTTTCGTACAGGATGCAGCAATCATTGAGGCTATTGGAACCGCAATGGAGAACTGCAACAACAGCTACAACACATACAGAGCTAAGGCATTAGTTGATTCTGATGATCTCTTGCAGCACTTTATCTATGATTACAGCACTCAGGTCATCGAGCAGACAGTTGGTACCACAGTTGGAGGCCCTATAGAGTTCCTTCAGCATGTCACCAACATAAAAGAAGATAAGATCAGCGACCAGGAAGGGGAGCTTACATATCTTTTAAACACTCTGATACCTATGGCAAGCAGCAGATATACTACATCTTCCAATGCTCAGCCAGGAGAAGCGTATGTGGCTGCTACTTCAGAAGGAGCTAAAAAGTCCGCCCTGGAAGATCAGAAAGCCGACCAGGAAGCTGACAGAGCAATGCTCCAGTTCCTGATAGAGGCCATGAGGCAGAGACAGACTGCTGAAACAGCCCTTGAATTTGTAAATGAGAGGATAACCATTACAGAAGGTCTTCTGTCAGCACTTCCTGATGGAGAGTACAGAACCTATTCAGCATCATCTGTTCAGGCCCACATTGTATGGCTCAAGGAAGAAGCCCAGAAGATCATTGATTCCGATGAATCCTTAAGATCCAAGCTGGCTGAGCTCCTTGCAAGGAAGAATGCTCTTCAGGATAAAAGAGATGGCTGCCTTGATAACAATGACCTGGCAGGAGCCAAGAAATATGATGCACTAATCGCAGCAGTTGATCAGGACATTGCAAGAGAAATCGCAGGCGGTGCAAGCGGCAGCCAGGACAATCTGGCAGACAAACTGGTAGATAAGGCACTTTCAAAGCTGGCAGATGATGCCAATGCAGATCTTTCCGGTATTGCTGATGCACTTGCAGAACTTGGAGAGGACGACAAACTTGATGCCCTTGCTGATAAGGCTGAGGCTTCCGGAGCAGGAGCTGATACTCTTGCAGGTATAAGCGATGCCAAGAACAAAGGAGATGGATCCGGTGTCGATTCGGATGCACTTCTTGCGCAGCTGGAAGCTCTTTTCGGAAAGAGCCTTGATGAAATGGACGAGGATGAGCTTGCAGTAGCAGGAGCAACCTGCTCAAGACTTTCAAGATCAGGTATTACTCCGGCAGATTCACTGACTCAGATCATTGTAGGTAAGCTCGTAGATAAAAATAACAGATTTACTTACAGCCAATACACTGAGAATGCATCCACAGAGTATATCAGCATGGAGACCCTGTCCAACTGTACAGATTTTAGATATTTTTACGATGATTCCAAAGCAATTGCTACCATGACCAAGGGTTCAATCGTATATATATTTAAGAGAGGTTCAGATGAGATGCATAAACAGGATACATCATCTGACGGAGAGCCCCTTACTGAGAAGGTTGCATACCAGGGAGTTGTATTCCTGGATGAGGATGATACTCAGAACTACTTTAATTGTGAAGCTGAGTATTGCAACAAGACCAAGTACGCTATCTGCCTTACAGCTCCCAAGCAGGCAGCTGTTAAGGATTACACAGAGAGACTAGAAGAGTTCTTTAAAGAAAACTGATGAAAGGACTTAACCTAAAATGGCTGATTATCCCATTATTGCAGACGTAAGTCAGTTTATAGTTAAGACGCTCAGGGACAAGATGTGTCCAGAGCCAATACCTTCTCCCAACAACATAGAGATTTCGTCCCCCACTTCACAGGACGTTGACTACCTTGTTGGTGTTTATCTCTATGACATAAGAGAAGAGGCAGAAGTTTCGACCCCAAGGTATATCCAGAAGGGAAGAACACAGATCACGAAACCTCCACGACCATATTCTCTTTACTATATGGTCTTCATCAACGGATCAGGTCAGATGGGCCTTAAAGATCCGGATATGCAAAAAATCATTGGGAAAATAGCGCAGATAGTTAACGACAACAATTCTATCTACCCCAATGAGCTCCAAAACTGGCTCGATGTGCCGGAACCTCCTATTGTACTGTCTCAGGCGAAGATAAGTCTGGAGGAAAAGGAACGGGTGTGGAGGATGGTCAACAAACCCTATCAGATCTCATTATTCTATAGGGCGGCCCCCGTTTACCTTTCAAGCGGCGAGTTTATCAATACTCCTCGCGTAAGCGATGCGAGCTTTGAAATTGGAGTAACCGGCGAAGAAAGGGGGTAAAAATTCTAAGTGACAACAGTGATTTCAGCAAAGTTATCACTAGCGGTAGCTCTCATGGATACTACTACAGGTCGGGGAGTTACTGAACCGGATGTCAGGTTCCTTAGAGATGGCAGGTTGATACCTGTCATGCGAAAAGGAGAAGGGCTGTACATCATTGTAAACGAAGGCAGGGAAGACTTTCCCATGCGAATAGAGGTTTACGGGTACGATCCAAAAGACGTCACGGTGTGCTATGAACAGCTGGATCCAAGGCTTCCTACGCTTGATGTCTTCCTGATGCCGTCAGAGAAGAACAGGCTTGGAGGATCAGTACTTGAAATATTCGGAACCCTTTCAAAACTGGAATATATCGAGGCGATCAATCTTGAACGCCCGATAGGTCTTTATCACAGCATGCAGGAGAAAAAAGGTGTTTATACCATGAACCTTTTACCTGTGCGCACAGGAGGTGGATGCAGGCTCGATCAGCTAAGCTACGCGCTTACTGATGAAGCATCAGAGCGCTACGATGTCTTTACTGTAAAAGAGCAGGATGCACCACTTAAGATCATCCTAAGAGATCCTTTCCAAAAAGAGCATAAGCTAAATGATAAGATCTTCCGTATCATTTATGGCAGAGCGGGTCCGGATGGTAAGTTCTCACTGAAGGTCAGAGATGACGCAAACTCACTTCCACATATTGTTCGTTTTGGAGTTGGAGGTAAGGAATACTTCAGAAAAGTAGACTTTCATCTGGAAAAAGGTGAAATAGATCTTTTAAAGGATGCAATAAAGGTAGAGCCTGTAGACCAGAAAGGAGAGGAACAAGATGAGTAATCTGGTAGTAGCAACAGGCACGGCAATGTGCACCATGGGAACGGCTCCTGGACCTATAAAGGTTACCAGTAACCAGAAGGTGTTAGCCAGCGGAAAACCCTGTGCAACCATTCAGGACAGTCAGCCCATGGCATGTGTAGGACCATTTGGGATGTGCACATCACTTGCTAACCCACAGGTTGCAGCAGCTACAGCAGCGGCTCTTGGAGTATTAACTCCCCAGCCCTGTATACCAGCTCCGGCAGGTACATGGATCCCAACTAAACCCAAGGTACTGATTGGCGGGAAACCGTGCCTTACCAATGACGCTAAGCTGGTATGTGCTTATGCAGGTCAGATTTCAATCACCAATCCAGGACAGGTCAAGGCAACAGCACAGTAAAACAAAAGAAAAGAGGTAAAGTATATGGCAGAGTATTTATCACCAGGCGTATACGTTGAAGAATATGATAACTCTCCACGGAGTATCGAAGGCGTAGGTACAAGTACAGCGGGCTTTATCGGACTGGCAGAAAAAGGACCTTTAGAGGGTGCCCCACTTCTCGTAACCAGCATGAGGAGCTTCAAACAGCAGTTTGGCGGATTCCTTTCCGAGTTTGGCTACGGCGAGTACAGATTCCTTGCAAACAGCGTAGAGCAGTTCTTTGATAATGGCGGAACAAGATGTTATGTAATGCGTGTTGCTCCAAGAGATGCAAAGCCTGCTTCAGCCAAAAAAGGTCTCTTAAACGTAACAGCAACAAGCCCAGGAACATGGGGAAACAAGATCCAGGTTATGCTCTCAACCAATAAAAAGCGTAAACTCCAGCTTGTTGAAAAGACAGATGCTGGATTTAAGGCTAAGACTCTTGAGGGCTTCAGAGAAGGCGATCTTGTAGAGTTTGAAGGAACCTTTACCAGAATTAAAACTATATTCGACAGAGAAGTTACTTTCGAGGATGACATCCCAGATGCAGCTGTAGATGCTGATATCATTCCAAAGTCTCTTTTGTACCTGGTAAGCATCGACATGACAGTTCGCTACGGCGACGATGTTGAGAACTACTCAGAGCTCTCTGTTAACACACAGTCACCTAAGTACATAGGATCAAGACTTGCTGGTTCAGATATCATCAAGGTTGAGGTATCTAATCAGAAGACTCCTGGAAACCCTGTAGCAGACATCCTTGGTGATGACGTTACAGACGGAGTATTCTTCCTTGAGGGCGGTACAGACGGTTCTGTATCCAAGATCGATCCTTCAACTTATATTGGTGAGGACAACGGCCCTGGCAAGAGAACAGGACTTCAGGCATTCGTAGAGAACAACACAGTCAGCATGCTGGCTATTCCTGGCATCACAATGCCAGAGGTTGTAGTAGCTCTTGTTGGACACTGTGAGAGACTTCGCAGCCGCTTTGCAGTTCTGGATATGCCAAAAGAGATGTACAAGACAGCAGATCTTATTGGCTACAGACAGATGGTAGATTCCACATACTGTGCAATGTATCATCCATGGATCCAGGTATTTGACAGATCCTCCAACAAGTCTGATTACATCCCACCTTCAGGTGCAGTAATGGGCGTTTATTCAAGAACAGATATCGACCGCGGTGTTCATAAGGCACCAGCTAATGAGGTTGTATTCTGTACTGGCCTTTCAGTTAACTATACCAAGGATGAGCAGGATATCCTTAATCCAGAGGGAATCAACCTTATCAGAGCCCTTCCTGGACAGGGAATCCGTATCTGGGGCGCAAGAACAGCTTCCAGCAACAGTGCATTTAAGTATGTTAACGTTCGAAGACTCTTTATCTTCGTTGAGGAGAGCATCAAGGCTAATACCAACTGGGTTGTATTTGAGCCTAATGATCCTACCCTCTGGCAGAGAGTTAATCTCACAATCTCCAACTTCCTTGATGGACTTTGGAGAAACGGAATGCTGGCAGGCGATTCAGCTGCTGACAGCTACTTCGTAGAGATCGGACCTTCCACAATGACAAGAGACGACATCATGAACGGAAGACTTATCTGCAACATTGGTATAGCTCCATCTCGTCCTGCAGAGTTTGTAATCTTCAGAGTAACACAGCATACATCTGAAGCAGGCGGCGAAGGCGGAGAAGAATAAAAAATAGAAAGGAGTCATAGAATATGGCTACTGGAGCATATGATAATGGTAAAGGTTCTGCCTATCCATTAACCAAAATGAACTTCCTCGTAACCGTAGATCAGGTTTCGGGAGTTGCAGCTTTTTCTGAGGTAACAGGAATCGAGGCAACAGTTGATGTTATAGAGTTCCGTCAGGGTAATTCAGGTTCACTTGCACCTGTTAAGATCCCAGGACTTGTAAAGCATGGAAATGTTACACTTAAGATGGGCTACATCGTTGACAGTGCATTCAAGACATGGTGCATGGAGTGTGTCAGCGAGATGCGTGGACAGATTCCTCGTTCAAATGTGACCATCGAGTTGGTTGATATCAACTCAGGTGCACCTACAGCAGCGCTTACAGCAAACGTTGGTGCAAGACAGTGGACACTTACCAATGCTTGGGTTACTAAGTATCAGGCTCCTGATCTTGATGCTAAGAACTCTGATGTAGCGATCGAGACAGTTGAGATTGCATACGAGGAACTGGTAATTCCGAATTAAGCATGGTTGTTTGCTTTTTGGGCATAGGAGCGTAAGCTCCTGTGTCCTGTAAAGCAAATAAATCTAATAAAGGTTTAAGGAGGAAAGTATGGAGACTATCTATGATTTTACTCTTCCAAAGGGGTATATTGATGCATCGGGGGAGGTGCACAAACACGGAAGAATGAGACTGGCTACGGCTGGTGATGAAATATCAGCAACAAGGGACCCAAGAGTACTTGCTAATCCCTCATATCTCACAATAGTGATCCTTAGTAAGGTAGTGACAGAGCTTGAAGGGCTGGATGCAGTAACAGCCACCACAATAGAAAAGCTCTTTACTGCCGATTTGGCGTATCTGCAGGACATGTATCAGAGGATCAACGACGTTGAGCCCCCAACAATGACCTGCGTATGTCCTGATTGTGGCAAGACCTTTGAGGTGCCACTAAATTTTACACAGGAGGGCTAAGGCTGTACCCAAAAGATGATCTCTACAGGGAAATGTCTTTTATCTCCTATTACTTCCACTGGGGTGAGGACCAGGTAATGGGGCTTCCCCACGCTGAGAGGCGCAGGTGGTGCAGTGAGATCAGCAGTATCAATAAGAGCCTTAATCCCTCTAAGAAGGAAAAAGAAAAGAGTATTTTTGACCTGAAACCAACCAGGTAAAGAGGAAAACACATGCCAAGAAGCTACATATCAGTTGAAGATGGTAAAACCACCATAAATACCACAGAAGACGGCGCTTTTAGCGGTAGTGCTTTAGAGGCTTCGGTCCTTGGTAATACGGATTTTGATGCCATCAATAATCCCATAACAGCTTTTAACTTCGTACTTGAGGTTGAAGGTTTGTATTTTCTGCCCATAAAATCTGTAAGAGCTTTTACCAAGGAAAATGAATTTGAGTATATCAGAGAAGGTGGTCTTAATGACTACGTTCATTTAAAGCGTAAGCCTATTTCAAAACCTTTTACCTTTCAGATTGAGAGATACGTGGGAACAGAGAGGTTTCTGGACCCTCTGGCCAATGGAACAGAACTTGTATTGCCTCTTGTCCTTTATGTATACAGGCATAAAGCCAGGTCAGGTCTCACTCAGTCTGCACCTGAGTGGCCTGCAAGAGTTTATACTTTTACCGGATGTACTGTAATGAGTAAAGAGTATGGAGGGCTGGATGCTGAAAAGTCCGGTCTCTTGACAGAAACAACAACCATTGCCTACAGAGAACTTGTTGTGCTCACCAATCCGTTCCAGGCAAGTTCCGAGGCTGAAGAATGGAATCCTAAAAAGGATCCAAGTCTCTACAAGAAAAGCGGCCCTGGCGCCTTAACCAAGTATGCGGCCACAAGCCCTAATGACAAGGAAGATTCAGGTACTTACTGGTATGAATGGGTCAATGAAGACAATGTGACCCAGATGAGGATGAAGGACGATGCACCATATCCTTTTCGAAGTGCTGCATGGGATGGAGATCCTAAAAACAGTAAGCGTCCTAAAAAAGCTGGGCCCGATGTACTTGGAGAGACTTACGAACAGGGAACAGTTGATGGTAAGCAGACACTTGTCAGAAAAGATTCATCAGACTTTAACAGACCTGCCTACAGTTTTGCAGATGATGGCAGCAAGCCCAAGTATGCGCAGCAGAGCCCTGTGGATATGAACACCGGTGAAAAGATCTATGACAAGGATGCAAAGGGCAACGTAAAGAGAATAGATCACGCCGAGAATAATAAGCCTGAGTGGACAGGAGCCAAGGATACCAAGGTGGCATGGGCAGCACAGGCTGCTCCGGACAAGGCTGGAAATACCTACTCAGTTACCAAGAAAGACGGCAACAAGGTCGTAAAGAGAAAAGACTCCGGACAGTTCAATGCAGGAGCCTACAATATCAGTAAAGACAAGAGCAAGAATAAGAGAGCCCAGGTAAGCTCCATTGACAAGAATGCTGCATCTCCAATCTACAAACAGGAGAAGGGACATACAGTAAGAAAAGACAATTCAGACGTAAACAAGGGTGCTTACAACATAGCCAAGGATAGAAATGTATCCAAGTACGCCAATGAGGCGAAAAATTCCATGGCCAGACCAGAGACAGGACCTGCTTACTCCATAGGAGAAGACGGATCTACTGCAAGATATGCCCAGGAAGCTTCCACAAGCCACGATAAGCCAGAGGCTCGCGCACCATACAAGATCTCTGATGGAAGTGCACCTAAGTACGCAGCCAAATCTCCTAAGGATGGTCAGAAGGCCGAGGCAAAACAGCCATACAAGATAGGAGACGGATCGGCAGCCAAGTATGCAGCCAAGTCCCCCAAGGACAGTGAAAAGCCAGAGGCAAGAGGACCATACAAGATATCCGATGGAAGCGGTGCAAAGTTTGCAGCAACATCACCTAAGGACGGCGAAAAGCCCGAGGCTCGTGCACCATACTCCATCAAGGCAGACGGAGCAAAGCCTAAGTACGCGGTACCATCACCTACCAATAAGCCTCTGCAGACTCCCGTGACTTGGCCTCCGACCCGCAGAGCACTTATGGCGGAGAACCTCAAGAAATAAATATTTAGTTAAGGATAGATATTAAATGTTAACGATTTCGGCGCCTATAGAGTTGAAAGCGAAAAGTACATACATTAGAGATCCGGAAGCGTTCTACCATAGGATTGTAGGAAATTATAGTCTTATGGAGAATCGCATAGATGAGGAGGATCTGCTGCATATAGCGTCTACGCCCCCTGAGATTTATGTTCAGGAAGGGGAGGGGATGACCAGTATCCTTCAGTACAGTGAGAGGAATGAGACCAATCTTAATAAGGTGGATATTCTCAATAATGTGCTGAACAGGATTGTGGCAAGTGCAGATGTGAATCTTACTTATCAGGACAGGGTTTTTATAACAGATGCATTGTACAAACTTGGTGTAAAGGATGACAGAAGGTTTATGAAGGCCTTCTATCAGATAGCAGAAGAGACCAAGAATACAAATACTCTCATTAACCTTTATCTCGAAAGAGGCGGTGAGCTGAGAGAGCTTATTGAAGAGGTTGAGACAAGAGAGAGGGAGCTGGTAAGTGCCTCAGAAAAGACCACTGAAACACAGAGAGAGAATTATCTCTATAACACAGTGATGGACAGGTTAAATACAGGAGCTATTTACCAGATAGTTTCCAACTTTAACAGGACAGTTGAGAACAACAATATCGATGCAAGCGAGTATTCAATAGCTGATCAGAGTTATACAGCTCAGCACATACTTTTGTCGGTTCTTAGAGAAAGGGCGGGAGTTGGAGCTGAGAACCTGGTGTTCCTCAACGAGAATACTTATGAGGAGACCATAGAGAACGAAGAGAATCTTGGAGGATCTGTTAAGAATGAGATCACCGCAGCAGTCCTTATGGATATGGTAAAGAATATTTACCATACGGGATTTGACAGGTTCTACACCAACAACCAGACATTTTACAGGTTTGAGGATACGTTCTTTAAATCATCAGACAAGACTTTCTTAAGACTGGTTGGTGGAAGTACAGAGAATTATTTTACAGAGAATATTGAAAGCGAAAACTACTACACAGAAAACAACAGGCTTACTTCCAGTGAGATAGAGCTTCTTGAAACCAGGACTGAGGGCGAGATGAGCCAGGAGGAGATCCTAAGGCTTACAGAGACAGTAAATGCCATTAATGTCCAGAATGAGCAAAGGCGTATTGAATACATGCAGGTTGTTGAGGAACTCAAAAGCAGGCAGGAGCCTCAAAAACCAGAAGAGGGACTTAAGCAGACCAGAAGGGATGCAGTCCTTGCTCTTACGGAACCACAAAAGCTCATGGAAAAGCTTGAAGAGAGAGCTCAAAGGCGTGACAAGAGAAGAAGAGAAGTTCTTACTGAACTTCGAAACATCATACCTGACCAGTCCATGGAAGTATATCAGCTTCTTGAACAGTACTATGAAGGTGACAGCAGTGTTGTGAACAACTTTGTCAGAAGAGCTGATGTGGGAGAACTCATCTATGACATTAACGATGTGGAGAATCCAAGGACAGAGACAGTAGTTGTACAAGCTCCTGAAGCTATGGAAGATAGCGCCATAGAAAGTCTTAGACAGATCCGGGCAGCCAGGGAAGAAGAGCAGATAAGACAGCTGGATGAAAGGGCAAGGAGAATGCCCGTTGAAACAGTTCACAGACTCAATGAAACCCTGACAGCTGAGGATATTACAGAGCAGCTAAACACCATGGAGAGCAACATCAAAAAGAATATCAAAAAAGATGTTGAGACCCAGATAATTGAAGAAAATCATGTTACTAACAAAACTTCTGTAGTGACCAATGAGACAGAGGTCAATCATTTAACGGCAAGAGATGTACAGACTCTTGTAGAAAACGGCTTAAAGAGCCATATGACTACAATAAGCAATCAGGTTATCAATAAACTTGAGAGGCAGATGAAGAATGAAAAGATGAGACGTGGCTATTAGCCTTCGTTTGAGAAAGGAGGATGACATATGGATGCATTATCAAGCCTAGGATCTAACTTTGGAAGCAGTGCAAAGGGCATGTTTTCTGAGAATGTCGGAGAAAAGGCACTATTATATATCTATCTGATCGATCTTTCTGGTGAAAATGACACCACGCTTTTGGATCTGAGCGGCTCAAGTAGCTTTGCAGATGAGATCAATAATTTAAACAAGCTGCAAAAGACCCTTATGAATAAAACAAAAGGAAAACTGAGCCTGTCATCAATCACAAGCGGTATTGGGAATGCAATCTCAGATCAGATCGACGCCTTAAAGCCCGGAGCAAACAGCCCTGACAAGGTAGGAACTGTTGACGGTGATTTTGTTAAATTCAAAGTGCAATATAATCCGGCAACCATGAGGCTTTACTCTGTAAATGGTAAGGTCCAGTCCAGGAGAGGCCAGGATAGCATCGATGAGTTGAAGGTCTACAATTACTCCGGAAAGAGTAAGCTCTCCTTTGATCTTATCTTTGATGATTGTGACAATATGAATGCCTTTGGACTTAATGAGGCAGCTAATGTCAATATGACTTCACTTGTCAATAAAGGACTTAGTGCATGGTCCAGCGGAGGACTGACCCATAGTGTCAGAAAAAGGATGGACGCTATAATGTCACTGCTTTCATCTGCAGCTACGCAGCAGGTGGTGTTTTTCTGGTCAAACATGGTATTCAGGGGAACTATCACTGACGTTGGCAACAAGTTTACCATGTTCAATCCGGAAGGTAATCCTATAAGAGGAGAGATGCACCTTGAGATCACTCAGGACAGGCAGTTTAAACAGCTTAAATACGATGAGACCTATTGGGAAAATGCCTTCAAAAAGTGCTTCAAAGCCAAATCAGGCCTTGCAGGCCTTGCAGGAGGCCAGTCTCTTACCAGTAAGCTTACTAATAACAACCTTATCAATCTTAGTTTATAAACGGAGTAGAACTTATGCCACTTAACCCTGATGCCAAAACGGGTATCGGCTCTGCGCTTAAGAATGGAGCAGCATCCCTGGCAGGCTTTAATCAAAAAGCTATAATTGAAATTGCAGATTTTTCTGACCTTAAACTGGTGGAAAAAGATGCCCAAAAACCAAGCTCAGGTGTGGGATTTGGTGGTCTTGGCGGCCTTAATCTTGACATTGGATTTAATCTGGATGCCGTCAAGAAGTTTGCATCAGCTATCGGACTTGCCGAGGATGATACTTTTGAGCTTTATGGAAATGTTAAAAAGTTCAGAATGGAATGTCAGTTCAATCCAAGTGAACTTAATATCAGCGGCTATGGAGGTGAGGAAATCCCTACCCAGAAATTCGCGGCAGCAGAAGAAAAAAAAGATGGACATGAGGGCGGAGATGAAGGAAAAAAGAAGAAGGGCACTAGAAACGGATCTACAATGGCTTCTGCATCAACACGTATTGATATGAACTTCAGGATTGCTTTTGATAAGTCCAATCCACAGGATGCTTTTTTCTCGGACAAGTTTACTCTTTCCCAGACAAACATCGGAAAGGGACTTTTAAGAGGAGGTCTTAAGGCTGCAGGCAAATCTTCTACCTCAGTTCAGCCGGAGGTGGAAGCTCTGACTGCCATAGTAAGAAACGAAAAGAGACGACTTGTAAGATTTGCATGGGGAGATATGTCCTATGAAGGAGTACTTAACAGCGTAAATGCAGAGTATGTGATGTTTAATATAAATGGTGAACCCTGCAGAGCTTTTGTTTCTATTGGTATGGTTCTCTACGATGAAGATGTAGCTGGAGCTAATACAGATATTTGGCAGGGTGAGTACATGGCTGATTTCTACAAATTGAAATCAGGACTTATTTCCCTTAAGCCTAGCATATAAAGGAACTTGACAGATGGCATCTATTGATCTTGAACAACTATATACGAAATATGAAGGCTATTACTATCCGCAGGTAAAAGTTTATCTTGGTGGCATTGATCCCACAGAGATAAAAAAGCTAAGTCTCGTTCCGGTGGATTTCAGCGTAGAACTCACCAGTGACTATAAGGCCAGCATAGCTACTTTTTCCCTGCTTGGGGTCTATGAAGTAAATATAGGCTACTTTATAACCCATGATCTTAAACCCCTTATTTCTCTTGGAACTGATGTCAAAATCCTCATGGGACATGCATCTGAGGTCACGGAGGTCTTTAAAGGCTATGTTGCAGGAGTGGATTTTGTATATAACAGTGATTCACCGTCAGAGTCATCCATAAGACTTACATGCCTTGATATCAAAGGCGTGATGATGGCGAATAGCTACAGTAAAAGACTTAAGGCCAACTATTATTCTGATGCTGTAAAAGAGATATTTGATTCGCAGGTTTATCAGAACCTGAAAAACAGCGGAGTAGTGGACAGCATATCCGTGGCTGATACTCCTGACAAGCCTCCGGGAGGGATACCTGCAGGAGCAGGTCCAGGTGCTCCGGACATCAGAATAGAGATGGCAGCGGAATCGGATTATGACTTTGTGGTAAAGGCTGCAAAGAGATTCAACTTCGAGTTCTTTTCCATAGGCGGTAACGTGGTATTTAGGAAGGCTAAGCTAAACACCTCAGTACTTGGAAGAATAGTCCCTCATGCAAGTATCATTTCTTTTGATATTGGCTATGACATCACGGGAGTTGTAGGACAAGTCCTGGTAAGGACCATGGATATAGGAAAGGGTAACAAGATAGAAGCCAAAAAGAAAAATGGTGGCACGTTTTCCTTAGGAGCCAAGGCAAAGCCACTAGTTACAAGCCAGCAGTATGTTTACATAGACTCTGCAATAGAGAGTCAGGAAGACGCCGATAACAGGGCAGCTTATATTATGGAGGACATGTCCTACAGGTTTGGAAAACTGACCATGACACTTTGCGGTATCCCGGAGTTTGTTCCTGGAAGATTCATTTCCTTAGTGGGCTTTGGGGATGCTGCTTCCAACACCTTCTACATCACTGATGTGGTCCATGAATATTATGCAGGTGGAAAATACACTACCACTATACTGGCAAAGGCAGCCACCTTATGAATAACAACCAGGGAGAGACAATATGCCATTTTTTGACATTGTAGACGATGTAGCCCGTCATCAGAACGAAAGAAGTGATATGGGCGATAACAGAATAAGCGGAGTCATGGTGTGTGAGGTGGTCAAGAACTATGATCAGGAAAGACAGGGCTTTGTACAGGTCAACATAAGCACCAGAGACTACGATGAAAACAGGCTTGTATGGGCCAGAATGGCGCTTCCCTATGGCGGCAGCAAATGGGGTGAGTACTTCTATCCTGAGGTGGGAGATCAGGTCATTGTGGTATTTGAACAGGGCAATATAGAAAGACCCTTTGTCATAGGTTCAGTTCCAAAAGCTAATTCAGGATTTATGAAGAAAGCTTTTGATGAAAAGAATCAGATAAAGCGTATTACCACCAGAAATGGCAACACCATTGATATCATCGATAAATCTGAGGGGGATGGAGACAAAGACAAGATAACCATTACCACCTCTAAAGGAAATCACAAGCTTGAGCTTGATAATGAAAAGAAAAAGATACTCATTTCTGATAAAGAGGGTGAGAACAAAATAGAAATGAAGACCGAAAACGGTCAGATGGAGATAGTTGCCAAGCAGAAACTCACCATAAAGGTTGGAGACAACATCAAGATGATCATGAACGGAAGTAATGGAACAGTTACTTTGGAGGCACAGAAGTTCAAGATCGACACTTCCGATACCACAGAAGTAAAAGCCAACAACAGGATAAATGTTGAAGGCGGAAACGTGACCGTAGCCGGAAACTCAATGCTGAAACTAAAGAGCAGCGGACCGGTATCAGTTGAGGGAACACCAATCAAGCTTGGATGATCAGGAGATTAGCATGGAACAGACTTTTTTAGGAACAGGGGTTACCTTTCCTCCGCAAATAGATCCTGCTACAGGCAGGTTTAAAATGAGTAGTGGCCCGCAGAGTGTCAAGGAGTCCATATATCTTATCCTTATGACGCAGGTAACTGAACGACTCACAAGGCCGAATTTTGGTACTGAGACAGCTTCATACGTCTTCATGGATGTATCACTTACAGAGCTGACCATCATGCGAAGGGACCTTACAGACAGCATACTCCGTCAGGAACCAAGAGTCAGCACAGTGGACATAACTACAGATATGCAGGCACAGCAGGGGTACATAATGATCAGTATCGACTACACCCTTGCAGATACCAATCAGAGAGACAATCTGGTATTCCCGTTCTATCTGAATGCAGAGCCGGAACCTTCTGAAGAAGAGGAATATTTTGAACCCGAAATTATTGACGTGGGAGATATCGACTGATGACTAATGCCTTTAAGCCCTTAAGTGCTGGGGATATTGAGAACAGAATAGAAGAGCTTAGAAAGAGCTATGCACCTGAGTGGAAGTTTGACAGGGATAACCCTGATGCAGGTAGCGTGATAGCCCAGATCTTTGCCCGTCAGCTGGAAGAAAACAACAGGCTCATGAGTCAGATGCCAGAGCGCTATCACATGGAGTTTGTCAACATGCTGGACGCAAACCTGCGCCCTGCACAGCCAGCAGCCAGTATGGTCATCTTTAACTATGACGGTGGAACCATAATGGGAACCCAGATCCCCAAGGGCACCAGACTTACGGCAGAGTCTGCTGACACGGATTCAGGACTTATTGTCTATGAGACTGAGCGAAACATCTATGTGACAGATTCTGAGATAGAGGCAGTCTTTATGACTGACGCTGAGGAGGGAACTCTGTCTCCTGTTTTTGGAGACTTCGATGTTCCACAGATCATCTCAGGAGAGATAAGAACTGACGCTGAGGAAGAAGAATCATCACTGTTTGCAGAGGAAGAAACGGAAGATATAGGGCTTGGACTTTCCAGGCATGTTCCGCCATTTACACTCTTTGGTGAAAAGGAAAATCTTGGCAGAAGCATTCTTATCATGTATGAGCAGAGGCTTTTTGACGGTATTGATGAGCCTATCTACATAAGGCTTGAAGGCGCAGAAGAAGTAATAAACAGGGTTCAGAGCGGTGAACTTACCTTTAAGTACTATACAAAAAAAGGATTTGAAACCTTTAAGAGTGTAAAGCTCATGGAGGATGGCTTCACTTTTATGCTGATCAAGGACAAAGAGTCCCAGAAGACCACCATTGGTGAGAAAGAGTACTCTGTAGTGATCCTTGAAGAGAATAAGGTGATGATCGATTCTCTTGAAGTCCAGAATATCCTGCTTTCAGCAGGTGGCAATTCCAAAGCTCCTGAATATGTTGGAGATGGAAGTCAGGAACTGGATCCGGGCAAATTTGATCCTTTTACTGATGAACTTGCAGTATTTAACGAGTGTTACATTGGCCATGATCCAAGCTTTTCAAAAGCAGGAGCAAGGATAAGTCTTGATTTTAAGGTTACTTACCATGAAAACCAGGTCAGGGTCACAGCTGAGGAGGAAGAGGCTGAGCTTTTGGTCATCAAGAGAAAGCCCAAGAAAACTCCCTATGACACTCCTGCACAGGTCAAGGTTGATGAGATCATAATCGAGTATTTCAACGGAATTGGCTGGAAAAAATTAAAATGTGACACAGAGTACGCCGGACTTTTTGAAGCCTGCGAAGAGGGTGACTACAAGCTCTCCTTCATATGTCCTGAGGACTGGCAAAGCTCTGAGTCAGGACCATATTCAGGAAGGTGCTTAAGGATCAGGATAACCAAGTCAGCAAACTGCTATATCCGCCCTGCGATCCACACCTATCCTACCATTGAGAATCTTAAGATCGCATACAGCTATGAGGGCCGCTTTACAGCTCCAGGCAGACTTGAAAGAATAGCCGGCACAAGGAAAGAAGATATAACAGCATGTCTTTTCTCAGATAAGTCCTTTACTGTCCTATCTGGAAACGAATATGCTGAGGATGCTATCTATATAGGCTTTGACAAAAAGCTTACAGAGGGACCTGTCAGTATTTACTTCCAGCTCTCTGACAACAATAACCAGAATGGTGTTAAGGTCAAGCTTGAATATGTAGGTGCAAATGGCTTTACTGAGATGCGCTTTACAGATCTTACTGAGGATTTTACAAGGTCTGGAACACTTATGTTCTTGCCACCTGCAGACATGTCAGACATGACCATCGAGGGGAAAAAGCTCTTTTGGCTAAGGCTCTCAAGAGCTAAGAAGCAAAAGGGCGCTGATAAAGATGTATTCCTTCCCAAAATAGCCAGGATGTGTCTAAATGCAGTGGTTGTCACCAACGTTCAGACCAGTGAAGAAGGTGACTACTACATAGAAGATGTTGTTCCAAACACCAGTGTTTCACTGGGAAGAGATAACATTTTGGATGCTGAGGTATGGGTCAATGAAGTTGGCTTTACCCGCAAGGAGGAGATGGATTATCTTCTTGAGAATTTCCCTGAAAGGGCAAGAGCTGAATATGACTTCCTTGGCAGAGTGTCTGCATTTTACGTGTTGTGGGATGAAGTGGACAGCTTTGACAGAGCCCCTCACAGAAGGTGCTATCGCATTGACAGGATGACCGGTAAGATCCATTTCTCCGACGGATACAAGTGTGACATGCCAAGAGTGACCACAGATGTGGCCTTTAAGGCAAGGATCAGATCAACTGACGGTGAAAAGGGCAACCTTGGAGAGGGTGAGATCACAAGCTTTATCGGGGCTGCACCCTATATTGAATCCGTATTTAACCCCATAAGAGCCCACGGCGGATCCAATCTTGAGACCATAGACCATGCACTGGACAGATGCGCAGGCATTATGCACTCAAGATACAGACTCATATCAGAGACTGACTATATCAGATTCTGCAAAGAGTTTTCCGACAGCATTGACAGGACAAGCATAGTGACCGGACAGCTCATTGACGGCTCCAAAAATCCGGCAGACATTTCAGTTGTACTTCTTATGAAAGACTATGCGGATGGTGCTTTCTCTTTTCACAGGATAGCAGCTCTTTTGCAAAAAGAGATGTTGGAAAACTGCGAACTGACTGTATCTGCCAACAATCTTCACATCGTTGAGCCTATCTTTGTAGATATCTCAGTAAATGTGTGGGCCATGGTCATGGATATGGACGACGCCTTTGAGGTGCAGAACGAAGTTAAGTCAGTACTGTCTGATTATCTGGACCCTGTAAGAAGCGGGGGCTCAGATGGATGGGATATTGGAACCCTTCCAAAGGAAACCCAGATACTGATGAAGCTTGGAGTAATGAGATCCAAGGCAGTCATTCAGAGGATCACCATGATCGGCCACTACGTTGATGCAGATGGCGAGCATGAGCTTGATACCAAGGATATAGATATTACTCCGTTTATGGTTCCAAGAAACGGAGAGCATAAGGTAATAATCACTAACAAGTAAGGACAAGACTAAAATGCTAAGTGTTGATGAACTACAAAGCAGAACCTATGAAGAGAGAATGGAGGATGTGCTCAGAGAGCTTCCTATAAGATCATCTGAGTGGACCAACTACAATCCTTCTGACCCTGGAATAACGATCCTGGAGAACATGACGGCTTTTTCGGCTCTTCAGGGTGCAGAAATTGTGTCACTTAGCTACAGAGCCAAGATGGCCCTGCTTAAGATGGCAGGTTTTGTCCCAAAGAGGGGCAAGTGCGCAAAGGTTCTTCTGTCATCGGACCAGCTGCCAGGGCCCTATACTCTTAAGTCAGGAGAGAGATTTCATTTAGGAGATCTGGTATTTGAGATTTCAAGGCCGACTTTAGTAGGTGCATCCCGCATCATAGGAATATTTGCAAAAGAAAATGATGAATTCAGGGATATTTCTTTTTGCCTGGATAAAGAGATATCAGTTCCTGCAAGAATCTTTGGAGAGGAGCCCCAGGAAGGCAACTCATTATATCTTGTGTTTGACAAAAAGCCTGACGATCTAAGGGAACTCATCCTCTACATCAAGGCTGTTGAGAGCAGTCACAGAAACAAGACTGAGGACAGAACAGAGCATATCTTTGCCGATGTTGAGTGGGAAGTTTATACAGAGACTGGCTTTGTCAAAGTTAACGCAAGGGATTTTACCTCTGCCTTTGTAGCAAGCGGAGAAGTCAGGATCTCGCTTCCGGAACAGAAATGCGCAGTATGTAATGAAACACCTGTTGAAGGCTATTGCGTAAGAGCTACATTAAAAAGAGCTGAGTACGACATTATCCCCAAGATCACCAACATCTATGGACCGCTTTTTGAAGTGTGGCAGAGGGATACAAAAGCTTTTTCCCAGACCTATAACAAGAATGACAAGATTTCTATAGATTCACCCATTGGCAAGGACGTATATTACCTTGTATTTGGAAAGGAAAAGAAGGGATCTTCCTACAGAAGATATGAGCTTGTAAACAGCGCTTATGATCAGGGAAGATACTGCTACTATGAGAACACAAAAGGTGGCATCAATGTTACTTTTAGCCAGGAAGACTTTGGATATGCGCCAATAAAATGTAAAGACTGCGTCAGAGTCATTATATACGGCGAGGATGTGATGCGCAGGTACAACGTTGGAAAGGTCATAGGCTACGATGACCAGGAGATCAGTATTCCTGGAAACAATATAGTTCACGAGACATTTTTTCTGATCGCCAGAAGAAAGGATGAAGAGGGCTATATCTACGACTTTGTAAGACCTGAGAAGAAGGACGATGGAGCACTTTACTATCACCTTCTGGAGGGTGAAGGCAAGATCGTGATTGAAGATCCCGGCGATTTTATTGATGCTGACCTGTTTATGGGAAGCGTTGCCGTAACTGGAGGTCCAAGAGGAAACATCGGCGCTGGCAATATACTTAATGTTGACGACGAAAACGTAGAGGATGGTTTCTATAATCCTGCAGAAGGCCAGGGAGGGTGCTACCGAGAAAAGCTTGAAGAAGTAAAAGCGCGCTTTCTTAAGGATATGAGGACCCCATACAGGGCTGTAACAGCAGGGGACTATGAGTATATTGTAAAGAGCACCCCAGGACTTTGCATCAAGAAGGCCAAGGCGGTAATGGATGAGAGCAAGAACATGGTCAGGGTGGCAGTTTTGCCGGATTCTGATGAGAAGTTCCCAAAACTCTCAAGGATCTACTCAGACAAGATCACCGAAAGACTTAAAGAGAGGCGCCTTATCACCTCCGAGTTTGAAGTAATAAGACCAAGTTTTGCAGCAATTGGCGTAAAGGGTACAGTTTATGTAAAAAGACATTACTCCGACTGCAAGCGCCAGATCGAGGACAGGATCCGCGCAAAGCTTGATTACATCAATTCTGAAAAGAACTTTGGCGACAGGCTCATGTTTGAGGATGTGTTCCACGCTATTGAGGACCTGCCTTGTGTTGAGTATGTTTATGATCTGTCACTTCACTCTGAGAATGGCAAGCTGGCTCAGATGAAGGAATATGATATCTATCCAAGATTTGACTGCTTGTGTTATCCGGGAGAGATCAGTCTTGAGCTTGTAACATCCGATAAGTAATTTAGGAGCAGACCAAAATATGGCTAACGACATATGGTATACCATCAAGAATAACAGAATAAAGCAGGGCTACATTGAAGGCTTTAATGTCTATGACAACAACAGGCTTGAGCTTGATGAGACTAAAAGGGATCACTTCGTATTCCTTCGCCCAATTGACGGAGTAAATGACGATTCTCACTGGGGCAGGCTCTCATGCAACCTCCTTTTGTCAGAAGAAATAGTGTGTTATATTTATGTTATAGCATCAAATACACTAGATATTGTGATTGGCGAGGGAGAAAGCGTCCATCTTGATGATATTTTATTTGGAAAAGAGATGGAGACCTACAAAAAGGTTTCTCTGCTCATGAACCTTGGAGCAAAGAGGTTTGTCAACAACAATGACTTCCTACTCTATGACTTTAAGGGAAGATATCTCTTTGTGGCCATAGAGATGCTTGGAACAGGCAAGGCATCCATTGGAAATATCAGAGTTGGTGTCAGGGGCGATAACTTTATGGGAGCATTTCCGGAAGTCTATCGTCAGGAAAACAGCTTTTTCCACAGATATCTGTCAATCTTTTCAAGTATCTACAATGACATCAGTGAACAAAATGACAAGCTATACGAGATGCTGGATCTGGATAAGTGTTCACCAGAGCTTCTTGAGATGTACGGTTCCTGGTTCGGAATCGATCTTAGAGGTGGATTCTTATCTGAGGATGTGCTTAGGACAATAGTCAAAGAAGCATATCAGCTAAACCGAATGAAGGGTACCAGGAAGGTCATTGAGAGGATCCTTGAAATAATGCTGGGTGATGATGCAGTTCTTTTGGAAAACAGACGGCAGGACGGCGGGATATTTGATGTGACCATTCTTGTTAATCGCAAGCTCACAGAGGAACTGCGGCATCAGCTGACGTTCCTTCTGAATCAGTTTAAGCCTATAAGGACCAACATACGTCTCCTTCAGATGGAGAAAGAGGCTGTCATGGATGGCAACAGCTATCTTGATATGAATGCCACTATTCCTGCTGAGAAGCATGTTGTGCTTGATGAAGAAGCCCTTTATGATGGTGCTATTACACTTTTGTAAGTACTTAGGAGAAACACGGAAATGACAATTGACGAAAGCAGAAGCGATGATAAGCTTCAACTCAATCTTCATGGCAAGATTGATGCAGTATCCAGTCCGGAACTGCAAAATGAGGTTTTGAAGGCGTTTCAGAAATGCCCAAATGTAATACTTAATTTTGCAGATGTTCCTTACATCTCCAGTGCAGGACTCAGGGCTCTTTTGATAGGACAAAAAACTGCCGGTTCCAAGGGTGGTAAGTTCCTTATCATCAATGCAAGTGATGCTGTAGTGGAAGTATTTAGGGTGACAGGACTTCAGAAGGTGCTGACCATACAATGATATCTTTTTCTCACGTGACTAAAAAGTATGAAAATGAAGACGGCAAGGTTTTAGTCTATGAGGATTTTTCCGAGGAGATAGGAAAAGGGGAGTTTGTGGTCCTTACTGGGGAAAGCGGATCAGGTAAGACCACGCTTATAAAGATGCTGCTTAAAGAGACTGAGCCTGACAGCGGAACTATCTTTGTGGACGGCAAGGACATTAGTAAGATCGGCCGCAAGGACATTCCTTTTTACAGGCGCAGTATCGGCGTTTTGTTCCAGGACTTTAGGCTGATACAAGAGAGCAGTGTCTATGACAATCTGATGTCAGCAATCCTGGCAACAGGAGGTTCATATAAAGAAGCAGAAAAGAAGATCGTGGATGTTCTTACAATGCTGGGGATAGACTCTCTTCACAAAAGGTTTCCAAAACAGATGAGCGGCGGAGAGCAGCAAAAGGTCTGCCTTGCCAGAGCCATCATCAATAATCCGGGGATCCTTTTAGTGGATGAGCCAACTGGAAACCTTGATCCTTCTTCCAGCGCAGAGATAAACAGACTTCTCGATGTAGTAAATGGACAGGGCATCACAATAGTGATGGCAACCCATGATATTGCGGCGGCAGAAAGGCCTGGCCGCAGACGGATCGATCTTGATAATTTGGTAAAAGCATAAGTATTGAATCTATTATTCTTTAGGGGGAAAGTACATAGATGACCAAGAACCAGAAAATCTCACTAGTAGCAGCTTGTATCTTTTATGTTCTGACAATTGTAGGATTTTTCTTCTTCAGTCTTACGCTGATAGTCCTGTTGTTTTTAGGTTTTTCATTGTCAATTGCATATTTTTCAATGCAGTGCTATCAAAGACATAACGACTACACGGGAGCTGAGCATTTGCAGCAGGAAATAGGGATGCTTACAGCAGAAAAAGAACAGCTCTCAAAAGACTATGAGACTCTTGTTTCAGAAAAGGACAAGGCCATTGAAGAGAGCAACCAGAGAGCTGATGAGCTTGAAAAAGAGCTTGAAGTTGTCAAGGCTGATTTTGAGAAGTACAAAGAGGAAAACAAGGAAAACAGCGATAAAAATGCTGCCTCTGTTAAAAATGAATTTGAAAGCCTTCTTCCTCCTGAGGAGGACGATGATGCAGCCAACGTCGACATCATCGAGATTGCAAGAAGGGCTATAAAAGAGCTTGAGGAAGCTGCCCATAAGGCAGGTCTTAGGGTCAATATATCAAGTGCCTCTGACAAGCTGATGGTACATGCATCGGCCAAGAGGCTTCTTATCATGTTTAGGAATATTATAGATAACTCCATCAAGTACATGCAGAAAGAGGGTACGCTTGTAATCACAATTTCTGCCATTGAGGATGATATCTTTATTGTTCTTAAGGATACTGGTAAAGGTCTTCCTGAGAATGAGACCAAGCATATCTTTGAGCTTAATTACCAGGGATCCAACAGAATCAGTGGAAACGGACTTGGACTTACTCAGGCCAAGGCCATTGTAGAACACTACGGCGGAACAATTTATGCCCGCAGCCCACAGGGCAACGGAATGGGTATCTATATCCAGTTGCCAACGACCTGATGATGGGTGATGGTGGGCAAAAGTCCGGTTTGGCGGGCCAGTGGCATAAGTTGCCATTTTTGCTCTGTTAAACCGAACACTCCGTTAAGCCCAGAGCAGCAATCTCTGCGCGCAAGGGCGCTTGAGATTACTTGGTCTTAACTTCGTGGTTTAAAATCACAAAAATGTCAACTTATGCCACTGGTCCGCCAAACCGGTCTTTTGCCCTACCATCACATACTAAATATTTGCTTTCTAGAAGGGGGAAGTATGAGAGATAACCAGAGGATATTTATATTCTTGATGACGTTTTTTACAGTTATAGCGCTGGGGTCACTTTTGTTCTTATCACAGACCGGATCAGCCTTTAACAGGACTAATAAGTCGTTGGGAGCAGAGACGGCGGTGCTGACGCAGACGATCATAAATGAGCCAGAGGAGGTTGAGGCGCAACCGGAGGAGTCAGTTGAGGAGACTGCACCAGAGGCACCTGTAGTTGAGGATACAATGGCATCATTGGCTGAAGCTTCAGTTGAACCAGAGCCTGAACCTGAGCCGGAGCCAGAACCGGAGCCGGAGCCTGAGCCACAGATAAGGTATTTTTCTTATAAGGTTGATACCTCGGTTACTATCTTAAGACTTAGGGAATCACCTTCAGAGTTTTCAGAGGTTATTGCCAAGCTTGCCAAGGGAAGCACTGGATATGTGATCCAGCCGGGCAACCAGTGGTGCAAAGTTGTTTCAGCAAAAGGAAATACTGGTTACTGTTCTACTGACTATCTCATTCTTACTGAGATGACTGAGGAAGAGTTTCCAGAGGAGTACAGGGGAGAAGTTGAAGTATCAGAAGATTCCCTTTCAGCACCTTTTGAGAGCCATATAGCTAACAGAGAAACATTTGGAACAGGTGAAGCTGCGCAGGAGCCTTCGGAGGCTTCTTCAGAGACAGCTTCTGAAGGGGCAGGAACTGAGACTGACCCGTCACAGAGCAGCACAGAGCCTGATAATGGCTAAGCAGAGGTAAGTGATATGTCGAAATTTGTTGATGAAATGATGGCCGGAGAACGTGAAAAAGAGAAAAACAGAAAGGCGAAGATCCGGAATGAAGAGAAGGATATTGACAGCGAAGAGGGCGAAGAAACCTATATGTATGATATCCGCAAACCCATGGCATTCATCAACGAAGGTGAGCATGGAGTATTTGATATAACTAAACAGACTGGCCTTAATACTGCAAAAAGCGTATTTGATAAAGGGGCAGTTTTTAAAACCTGATAGATTTATTCATATCGACAACATGAGGGGCGTAAGATATGGGAAGTTATGAGCAGGATAGAAACGGTAAGCCGTTCAGGGACTATACCGAGTACATGCAGTATATGTTTGACTGCGTAAACGGTTGTCTCGATACATATATTTCCAAAATGAAGGTCACCTTTGCCAACGGCGAGGGTGGTTATAAGAACGTGCTTTATCCTGATATTGAGCTGGCTGGAGATGCCTGCAAAAACAGACTTCAGGCATCCTACAAGGAGAGATTCGGAGGCGGAGAGTCTGCTGGATCATCTTCCGATGAAGCTGACAGTGATGACAATATTACAGATAAAGATGCACAGGACGCTGAGGATCTCTTTGGAGGTCTCTTTGGATCTGATGAAGACAGCGATTCTGACAGCGACAGTGATGACAACATCGATGATGATCTGATGCGTCTTCTTGGCAATTTCGCATCTGAAAATCCCGTAGATGAAGAGGAAGAGTCAGAGACGGAAGTTTGGGATGAGATTGACAAGGATACCAAGATTCCGGTTCTTGAGAGACTTCGCATAATAGATGAAAGAGCAGAGCTTACACTGGCTGAGGGCATTGAGCTTCCTTTTTATGAGCTGTGTAAGCGTCTTAAGTTTGAGCAGTTTACCAAGTTCTGTTTTGCCTGCGGAATCCTTTCTTCAACTCAGACTGATTACGCCGGCGTTTTCCATATCATCAACGAAAACAGTATGCTTTCTGCGCCTACAATCGAGTCTGCAGCCAAGGTCTTCTATGGCTCAGAGTTTTCCATAACTGGCGCATATGGTGACATGAGTGCCTGCCTTGAGCAGCTCCTTCCGGTGCTTCCTCTGCAGGTACAGGGCAGTATGCCTTTTTCAACAGTTGTTTCCCCAGACAAGAGAATAATCGACTTCCTGTTCGGTAGAAATCCTCTTCTTCTTGATGAGAATTACGACCGATTTATCAGCATGCTCACAGATGATAAAGAGCTTGATCCTGTTATGGCCAATGAGGGAAGACTTGAGGCTATGAAGACTTCCTATGGCGATGGCGTAAGGATCTTTTATTACTACGGTGATGACGGCAGCGGAAGAAAGTTCTTTGTTAAACACTTCTGCAAGGAAAAGGGCCTTAAGGCCATCGCCATCAACTGTAAGAAGCTCTTTAACTATGACTATCAGTTCGTAGACAGAGCCCTTTGGTCTGTTACAAGAGAGTGTATCCTTGCAAAGGCCTGCTGCTGTCTTACAGAGCTCACCTATAGAGACGAGGAAAAAGAGAAGTTCTTCGGATATATGGATCTTGCTTTTAGTAAGCTCACTGAAAAAGACATCCTGGTATTTGCCATGAGTAAGCTCTACATCGACTTTAGAGAAGTAACAAAAATGGCATTTACAGATCTTGAGCTTCC
The DNA here is from genome assembly GCF_017940685.1 of Butyrivibrio sp. GTDB lineage: Bacteria > Bacillota > Clostridia > Lachnospirales > Lachnospiraceae > Butyrivibrio. Next base: position 40,410 of record NZ_JAGAYD010000281.1, read on the forward strand.
AACACCAACTACAACTGAGAGACTTACCTGCTGGCAGTATTTTGCAAAGGGATATGACCTTGCGGAAGATGTGGATCTTCTTGAGATGTCTACAAAATTCCTGTTCACAGCTGGTAAGGTCCACGACGCCCTTGTTAAGGCGAAAGCTCTTTCCAACATGGACAAGGAAGACAAGATATCAAGAGGCAACCTCTTTAAGGGGTGCTACGCGCAGATGTCCTCTGAGCTGTCCCAGAAGGCAACCAGAGTTGAGGCTAAGTTCGGATTTGAAGATATCGTCATGAACGAGAGCCAGAGAGAGACCATCTCTCACGCCATCGAGCAGATGACATACAGGAAACAGGTTTACGAGAACTGGGATTACACTAAGAAGTATCCATACGGCCGTGGACTTACGGTTCTTTTGTTCGGTGCTCCTGGTACTGGTAAATCCATGATGGCTCAGGTTATTGCCCATGAGCTTAACCTTGAGCTTTACAGAGTAGATATTTCAAAGGTTGTAGATAAGTACGTCGGTGAGACAGAGAAATCCCTGTCCATGATCTTCAGAGAAGCCAAGAAGTGTAACGTCGTACTGTTCTTCGATGAGTGTGATACCATCTTCGCTAAGCGTTCTGACGACGGTGGTTCAAACCAGGCTTCAGCCAACAACAAGACAGCCCTCCTTCTTCAGGAAATGGAAGCTTACGACGGTGTCTGCGTTCTGGCTACAAACTACAAGCACAACATCGACCCTGCGTTCTTTAGACGTATGAAATATATCGTTGAGTTCCAGTTCCCGGATGTGGATACAAGAGAAATGCTGTGGCGTACCACTATTCCAAAGAGTACACCACTTGCCGACGACGTGGATATCAGATTCCTTGCTGAGAAGTTCGAGTTCGTTGGTGGTAATATCAAGAACTGTATCCTCAACGCAGCTTTCCTTGCAGCAGCTGATCCTGATGCAAATGGTGAGGTTCACATGAAACATTACCTAAACGCTATCAAGTACGAGTTCGTTAAGGTTGGTAAGGTCTTCACCAAGTCAGACTTCGAGCCATACGCTGAGGACGTTGGACTTGCCTGAAGAAAGTGGGCAGGAAAAAATAATTCGCCAGATATATCCGCTTATTCGTATAAAGGTATGAAAGGTGAAAATGTTTTTGTGAAGATTGCTGATTGGCATCAGGAAGTAATTTGCCGATATACATATGAGAGCATTTATGCTTTTGAAATAAAATAGCGATACTGTTCTTTAAGAGAGCTATGAGGGGAAATATTATGAAATTGAGAAAACAGTTTAGTAATCTAAAGAAAGGCGCAAAGAAAGTATTCATTGGAATGCTGGTTTTGTGCCTTGTTTCTACTGCCACAGGCATTGGTTCCATATTTGCATACGCAGATGAATGTGAAAACCACTACGCAGATAGCTATAACTGCTACGATGAGCACACTCACATAGGAACCTGTGTTAACTGCGGAAAAGAGATCGAAGCAGAACACAGTTTTAACAGCGAAGGCAAGTGCACAGTATGTGGCTATAACCCAGGACCCCAAAATGATACCGATGATGATAATGATGATGGAGATGACGGCAGCGGAGATGACGGCAGTTCCTATGGTGAATGGCAGAAAAACGATGCGACAACTCATATTAGATATAACGACGCCGGAGAATCTGAAACTCAGGATCATCAGTTTACTGACTGGGTAAGTAATGGCAACGGAGTCATGGCAAGAGTCTGCACTGTCTGTGGCTACATGGAAGAGCAGGAAGATACCACAGGCGGAGATACTCATACCCATACATATACCTACACTGATAACGGAGACGGCACTCACACTGCTGTCTGCTCAGAATGTGAAGATACCAAGACGGAAGCCCATAACCTTGGCAATTGGACATCTGATGGTCGTGGCAACCATACCAGGACCTGTGCTCTTTGTGACTATTCAGAGGTAGAGCCATGCTCATTTGATGAGAATGGTATCTGTACAGTCTGTGGCGCTAATCAGGCAGACATGATCATTGCTTCTTCCAAGAAGGTAATGAAGTTTAGTGCAAGGAATATGTTTAGGGGACTAGGTGCGACAGCAAACGGCGGACTTGATGAGTCTGATTACGAAGGGCTATACACTTATTCTCAATTTTATTCTACTGCTCCGAGCGTGAATACAGGTCTTGTTTATGATGGTTCGGAACAAGAGCTGTTCACTATAGGTCAATTAAAAGATAGTAGTGATTTAACCGGAATGGGAGTTACGTATACAAATTTCATTCCGTTGGAAGCAGTGCCAGAAAGAAAACAGACAAATGCTGAAACTTATGTATACGAGCACACAATCAATTACAAATATACCGATCCTGATGATGGATCTGAAAAAAATGGATATGCGACAGGCAAATTTACTGTTACGATTGATGCGGCAGATTTTGATAATTCTGTGACATTTACGCCTAATGCTGACTCTGTAGAATACGTAACACTTTCTGAAAGCGCACCATTTTTTAAATTAACTACTTTAAGTGGTGTATCGTTGGTGATGGACGTAGATTATGTATGCTCGTTTTCATCACCGGTTGGCAATACACCAGAAATTGGTACTAGTGATGTTGTTTTGACATTTTCACCATTTCCAGGTTCTGAAAACTTTACTTCCAGTAATGGTGTAACCAAGACTATTAAGTTTGGAGAAGTTGGCTACACATTTAATAATTCTGCTCCACCATCCACTGGTACATATGATAGCAATGGGGCAATTACAGTAAAGGCACCCACTGGTTATAAAGTCAGCAACTCCGCAAATGGGGATTTTTCTGACCAGTTCACCTATGACGTTAAAGGGGAATCCACTCTGGATGTTTATTGTAAATATGAATCGACAGGGAAGATTGTTCACAAATCTCATAGCGTTAAGATTAGCCGAGATTTGGTATTTGACGACTTTATAACATCTGAACCTGAATTTAATGAGGAAAATACTTATACCGGATCTGCTGTTACTTTAGCTTCGAAGCTGCCTGTTTTCAATCAGAACTTAATTAATGATCCATTAAATAAGATCACAAGTTTTTCATATTATTTCAAAGAAGTAACAAGCGGAGAAGAATTTATAAACTCCTCTCCGACAGCAACAGATTGTGGCGAGTATGGGTATAAACTGCACATTGTTTTCAAGGAAAATGGTGCGGATAAAGATCTTGAGGGTAGCAATACCTACACTACCAGAGTATTAAAAAGTGTTTCAGGGTCATACATGAAGTTTGAGCCAAAGTACCCAGATTATCAGTCATTAGATCCTTCCAGAGTACCGCTTTTGGCTGATGCTTTTGATGTATATGATGGTAGTACATTACTTCAACGTAATCATAACTACTCAGTTACTATTACTGAACCTTCTACAGCTCCTTATGAGACAGGCTCAGTACTTACCTATAAATTCGATGGTCTCAATGATGGGACTTCATATTATACCGGAACAACAACAAAAACACTTCCGGTAAGCAGGGTGAATGTTCTTTTAAATGGCAGTGCGCAAAAGAGTAGTTATGATGATGAAGTTATATTTACTGCAGATGGATACTCAATTTGTGATACTCCGGATGGACATTTTAATACTGAGTTTCCTTTCTCAGAACCATGTACTAACTATTCATTGACACTGTATTTTATGAATGATGATACATCAAAAATAGTCAAACAGGATGTCACTGGTCTCAACATAGGACCTGCAGCAGCAATTAAGCTCCTCTATGACGGAGATGAAGAACTAAAGCCTTTCTATTACGATTCAGTAAGGATATCTGCTGAAGGGTATACCGTATCAAAGACAAGGAATGGTACGTTTAGCGAGAACTATCAGCTCAGTTATGATGCTTCCAAGAATATGGAACCGGTTGATGACTTTGATCTTTACTTTAAGAACAAAACCACCGGATTGGTTACGCTGAAAAAAGTCTCTGGTATTAATCTCTTTGAGTCGCCTACTATAGAGATTCTATATAATGGAACCGAGCAAAAAGACTGGTACTCTGATAATGTAACGATTACAGCTAATGGATATAAGATAGCTACAGAAACTAATAGGAGTTTGGTAAATAAGTACACTGCGAAATATGTGATGTCAGGTAGTGGGACTGTTTCAGAACCGTTGTATTTTATTCCAAAAGATGCAACTACAGCTACTTCTTCAAATTGGAAGAAATTCAATATTGTGGTATCAATCGACAAAACCGCACCAACTGGTGTTATCAACCTTTCAAGTTACAGCAGCGATTCATTCACCACCAAGGACGCTGTTAAGGCCTATACTAATGGATCACAGAAGGCAACTATTTCTGCATCAGATGCTCTGTCAGGAATTGATTACATTCACTACTATGTATCAGACACCTTCTATTCATCACCATCTGATGTAAAGGCTGCTATTTCAGAAAAGAGCGGAGCGTGGAGAACTTACTCTTCATCCTCACAGCCGGCACTTGTAAAAGATAAGAACAATTACATTTACGCAAAGCTTGTAGATAAGGCGGGCAATGAGACCATCATCTCCCTTGGCAATATCCTTTACGACACTGTAGCTCCTAAGATGACTACAGCCAAGGTTACTCCATCATCGAGTGACTCATCCAAGACCATGATCGGCCTTGCAGGAACAGATAAGCTTAGTGGAATCAACAGATTTAAGTATGTCTTTAAAGAAAAAGAAGAAGGTAAGAAGTACGACACTCCAGGCAAAGACTGGATGTTTGACAATGGTGAGGTAGTAAAGACATCAGAAGAGAAGGACGGAACTTCTGTTGCAAGTACATCAATAGATGCTCTCGATTCTGAAAAGACATATCTTTTCTACTTCATAGCTGTTGACAGAGCTGGAAACATAAGTGATGTCATGACCCAGGAAGTTAAAGGTGAAGCTGCCTCATCCAATAAGAACAGCGGATCAGGTGCATCAGGCGGCAGCAGCGCTGGTGCAAATGGCCTTACTCCTGCACCTAATGGAATTGCAGGTGGCGGATCAGGTTCAGGCAGCAAACAGGGCGGTAGCTCTGGAGCATCATCAGGCGCAGGCTCATCTAAGTCTTCAAAGAGCAGCAAGAGCTCCCAGAGTGCTCTTGGTGACAAGGACAGAGAGATCAACAGGAATCCTTACATTGCTGAAGCAACTGGCAATGTAAAGATTGGAATAAATGAGACCAGTGGCTGGAACAAGATTGCCAGCGAAGTTAATAAAGCAGATAAAGGCGCAGTCGTTGAAGTTGAGATGGCAGGTCTTTCAAATGTATCCAATGAGCTCTTCACCTCCATGAACAACAGAGACGTGCAGGTTAAACTCCGCATGGCTGAAGATGTTGAGTGGGAGATCAAGGGCGAAGAGGTTCCAGATGCCAGAAGTGACATTGACATGGGAGTAAGACTGGGCAGCAGGAATATTCCTGAGCAGATCATTGCAGATGTAGCTGGAACCAATCCTCATGTGGAGTTTTCTATTAACCATAATGGAGATTTTGGATTTGTTGCGACTATAGCAGTGCCTGTAGGTGAGTCTAACAAGGGCATGTACACAACTCTTTACCACTACGACGAGGCAAAGAAAGAACTTGAAGTAGCAGGCGATGGAAGAGTAGATGACAGAGGATATGCTAAGTTCCCTCTTACTCACGCTTCAGATTACACAGTTGTAATAACTCCTGAGAGGATACTTACAGCAGCAGAAACTGATGCACAGACCAATACACTTGTGGGAGCAGAAGCAGAAAGTCAGAGCAGCCAGTATCTTGATGGGGCAAGACTTCGTCTTACAGATCTCTTCAGGATCAAGGGCAGCATGAGGATCTGGCTATTCTTCATAGCTCTCTTAAGTGCAACAATATGCATGGTAATTCTGTATCTGCCAGCACTTCAGTCACGTAACCAAAACGACCAAGGAGACTTATTCTGATGGCTTTTTTGGAAGAAATATCTCCTGCCAACATGCGCTCTTTTGAGCCCTTCATTCCGGAGGCCCTCAAGCAAAAAGCTTTTCTTGAGGATATGCACTTTTTCGGGATAAGCGAATCAGATGAAGCGGCAGGCTGTATCATTTATGTAGACAAAATAACCGTTGCGGAGATAAGGTACCTCTACATCGTACCTTATCTTCGTGGTACGGGTGCAATGGATCAGGCTCTCATGGAGTTTTTCTACAATCTCCGTGATGAGGGCTATACTCATGTGCGCGTAAATTACATACCTGAGGAATTTAGGAATTTTATCGCCATTTCAAAGCGGTTTGGGTTTGAGGAAACCAGACTTGACCTGGCTTATTTCAGGTTCAGGGCGGAGGATATCAAAAAGTGCAGGGCTACTTCTTTTTCTCCCAAGAATATCATGAGGCTCAAGTATTTGCCGGAGGATAAAAAGCAAAAGCTCTTTAAGATCATTGATAAGAACATGACATTCTACAACTATGATCTTTCTGCTGAAAGCGATATCCTGCCATACAGTATGGCCTATCTGGAAAACGATGACCCCAAGGGAGCTCTGGTAGTAGAATCCCCAAGACTTACTCTGCTGCCAGCTACAGAGGAAAAGAACACCTTCCCTGATCCCAACGCTTTTGATCTGGTGCTTTTTTTTGTTGGAACAAAGACCCTTATGGCTCCGCTATATCTATTGAGCGGGCTGTGCAAGGTCATTCAGACAGAGCTAAACGACAATGTAGTTCTTACAGGTTATTTTCAGGAAGGCCATGTTACCAGGCTCATAGAAGGAACGCTTGGAATTAAGGGCTACCATGAAGTTTGTGCTACTTTGGATTTAATGCAGCTGTAAGGAGGTTTTCAAATTGCCACCTGTAATACCAGAAGATGCAACGTTAGCGGTTCAAAAAGACAGACAGAAGGACATTTTTGTCAACCAGAGAAATGAAGACTACCAGGCTAATCTGGATAGATTTACTAATGGTGAAGTTTCTTTTGATGAACACTTTATACGAACTCAGGCAAGAGGCCAGCAGGATTTTTACGGCGAGTATGAACGCAAGTGGAAACAAAAGCCTGATGGTTTTATTGTTGCGCCTCCAATTCAGGTTGAACCAGAGGAAATCAGGCTTAATAACACCAAGCTTTCTTATTGGGACAGAAAAGAGCGAAAAGCGTCTGTAAATGCCAGTTACGATGCCTGGAGCAGGAAGATGGCAGAGTCTTCTGCGTATGATCTTCGGCTGGAGGACACTCTTTCTGAAGAAGAAATAGCAAAAAAACAGGCTAAGCTATGGAAGAAGAATCCTGAAGCAGAACTTAAGCATGAGTATAAGTCTACGTCTTCAACCTTTGATCTTATGAAGAGCACAGCAAAACTTTCTGCCAAGGAGAACGCCAAGAAAACCCTTGTAAATGAGGCGATGGAAGGCAAGGAGGTAAATCCGCTTTTTAAGCAGTATATGAATCATTTTCTTGCTGTTGCACCTCAGCTGGTAGCGCTAGAGACCGAGGGACCCGGGCAGAATGTGCAGATCACTGAGGCGTCGAAGGAAGCATTTAAGGCCTTCATAGAAAGAGCTATGGAAAATCCTGTTGAGGTTTTAAAGGAGGCGGTATCAGATCATCTTTTCTCCTTCAGACAGATCCAGGACAAGCTTCTTGATAAGAAGGCAATGGCGCAGAAATTCGATGAAGTCAAGGAACTGCGAGACAGATTTAAAGCTATCACAGATCTTTTTACCGAAAGAGATGATGAGATGGGAAAAGCTTTTAAAGAACTTAGTGAAAACCAGGAAGAAGCTCCCCATGACAATATCCTTTTTGCAAAAGCCCTGTATCAGAGAATTGACGCTGATATGCGTTTTTGCCTTGAAAACAACAAGATGAAATTCCGCGATAATGGATCACTCGTTGACAGAAGGAAAACTAAAAATCTTCATATTGCTGTTGATGGAAAGCAGTCAGCCAGCCTCTTAAGGGCTGTAAAAGCAAACGCAACACAGGAGCAGCATGATGATGTTGAGAGATACTGGGATCAGAAGTGCAAAAAGCTCCTTATGGATGATAGTTCAAAAGAGACAAAGGCAGATAAGGACTTTGTTGATAACTATCAGATAGCAACTGCCGTTACTGCTATTAAGGATCAAAAGAGAAGTAAGGTTAAAGGCAAAGAAAATACGGGACTCTTTGATGATCTGTGTGATAATGCGGATCAGATTGCCCTTGCTGTGGCACAGATAGACAAAGAACTTGCAAAATCAGAGAACATTTTTCAGCAAAAGGCAGCTGAGTTTAAGGCTCGACCTATGGCCAAGGCTCAGCTTGAAAAGTACCTGCAAAAGAGAAAAATCCAGCAGGTAAATCTTCTTGAGAGGGCAGCAGGAATAATCAATGCCCTTAACTACCTTGCCGGAGCTGAGCAGCTTAAGGCTAATGGCCGCCAGGTTCTTGATGAGAACAGGAAGGTAAAGAGCAAGGTTACTACAGTTACAAGGAATAATACGACTGATGAAGCCTTGGTAAATGAATTTGAACAGGTTGAATTTATCAAAGAGGAGATGTTTGGAAGAAAAGAGATCATGGGGCAACTTTCCCAGAGTGCCTTGACTTTTAAGGACACTAAGAACATGCTCCTTGATAAGTTCAAAGACAAGGTTGACGGAAGGCTAAAGAATCTCCTTGAAAGAGGAAGTGCTGAGCTAAGGGTCAATTACATTACTATGCAAAAAACCAACCTGCTTGAGCTTGATTATGACAGAGTATGCCAGTTACTTGACCAAGTAACCACTGTTGAAGAGTATACTCAGGCTCTAAGATCTAACATCACAGCCAACAATCAAAATGCAGATAAACTGTACGCTAAGCTGAACAATAAAAACCTTGATCAGATGACTGATAAGGAGCTTGAGTATTTCATAAGGGATTATAAAAATCTTCAAAAATCTATTTATGCTGCTAACAAGATGAGGAAGATGAAGCCAGGTATAAGCAACTTTACGCTGGATGTACTCCTTAAGAATAACAGAACAGTGCAGGATGTGGAAAAAGATAAGAAAAATGACCTTATCACAAACTTCAAGTTCAAGATGATAAGCGATATGGTCAATAAGTACCGTTGGGAATATATTACAAATGAAGTACAAGCTGGAAGTTCTGATTCAGAACTGCTTAGTCCCGCTGAAAAAAGTAAGCTGGGTAAATTAAAGACTGAACAGTCAAGACTTTATTACATCAAGTCTCTTGCATTACAGGCAGATAATCTGCACGGCAAACATTTTGGAGAGTTTGATGAAGCTCTTAATAATGATGAAGCTTTGGCAGAACTTCATTCTTCCAGGCATCAAGCTGCTGAGCAGCAAATGCAAGATGGGCTTCATGAAGAGGAATTCGATATCCAAGATGAGTTTAAAGAGTATACCAAGGAGGAGAGAAAGGCACGAAAGAATAAGAAAAACACAGTTCTTGCAAATGATTTTGACGAGAAGACTGAAGAAGAACGTGTAAGGGATCGCGATTACGTACTGAGGAATAAGTATGTAAGGAAGTATGGCAGTGATATTCTTCCATACTTTGAGCAGAAAATGCGAGGAATGCCTAATTATAAGGATAACTGCCTTGGAAAGATCTCCAATGAAGTACAAAGGTTCATACTCTGCGAAAATTTTGGTAACTTTAAGACAGATGAGAAAGCTCTTGATGAGGTGCTGAAAGATTCTGCAAAGACAGAGGAAGAAAAGACATTTTTATCTATTTTTAAAGAAGCTTACAAGAACCTTAGTACAAGCGGCTATGTTGACAATATCATAAATGAGCTCGTTCCTAAAAAAGCTCTTAAAAACGCTGATCTGGACAATATCAATCTGCCTGTGGAGCAGGATAATAAAGATTTCTTGTGGTTAGTAAATCATTTTAATGCAGTTAAGAATATGGATGACGTCAAGGACTTAAAGAAATGGTGGGAGATCAGAAATGATTTCTTCAAGGGCGTATATGGACAAGGCTGCGATAAGACTGTTTACCACAAGGGAAAAGCTCTTTTAGATGCAATGGTGGAAATCTATGACAAGCAGCAGAGCCAGGCGAAGCTCAAGAAAAATGTCGATGGTATCAGCGGATATAAGCCTCAGGTAAAACAGGAGGAACAGGAAAAGACATTTAATCTTAAGGACAACGACAAGGACAATATCTATGAATTTGATCAGCATCAGAAGGGAAGTCATGGATGCTGGGCTGCATCTCATACCTATGTCGTAAATGCCTATATGAAAGTACATAACATTGAAGGAGAGAAGTTTACTCAGAGCACGTTCAAAAATGAAGAAAACTTTATACCTAATGAAACGGCCTTGAAGTATATGGACGACCACAGTGATCAGAATCCGGAATCCATGAGCTTTAATCAGGAAGGTCAAAATATACAGAACTTCCTTGCAAAGGACAAGACAGGTAATCCTTACATTACTGCGGATACTGTCATCAATGCCCTTCCAAAAACAGCTGAGCATCACCTTTTATTTACCAATTTCTATTTAAATGTCCTGGATGAAAAGAAAGAAGAGGTAAAGACCAAGCTCACTGATTACATCATGGACAAGATACAGGGGGAACTTCAAAGGACCAAGACTCCGATATCTCTTTTGAAATCTGGGCACTATCTGTCAGTAGTAGGAGTAGACAGGAGCAAAAAGGAACTCATCACCATGGATTCATTGAAGACTGGTAAAAAGCTTGAAGAGCCCACTATTGTTAAAATTTCCGATCTGATCGAGATAGACAAGTTTGAGCTTGTTTATCCTGAGAACCTTGAAGATGGAAACCTTAAGTACTTAAGCGATAAATTCGGGCTTAAAAAGGATCTATACGACAAGGATGGAAAGATGAACATGAATGATGAGGAAGTTAAAAAGGCTGAAAAGGACAGCCTTGAAAAACCTCAAAACATGCTTCATATAAGCGGAGTAGAGTTTGAAAGAAAGACCAGGGACTTCGATTTTGAGGAAAATTTCGTTTCAGAACAGATCTACATGCCTAAGGATCTCAAACTGAAAAAAGAAGAGACAAAGTAAATTGTATAACTAAGTGCAAGGTGTTATAATATCCGCATGTTATAACACCTTGCAGATTTTTTTGAGGAGGAATTTTAAGGTATGGAGCGTTACAAGGAAGAGTTTATCGAGTTTATGGTGGACAGCAATGTCCTTAAGTTTGGGGAGTTCACACTTAAGAGCGGAAGGAAGTCCCCATTTTTCATGAATGCGGGAGCCTATGTTACAGGTACTCAGCTTAAAAAGCTTGGAAGCTACTATGCAAGAGCTATCCACGACACTTTCGGTCTTGAGTTTGATGTGCTTTTTGGACCTGCATACAAGGGCATTCCTCTTTCAGTAGTTACTTCAGTTGCAATAAGCGAGCTCTACGGAAGAGAGATCAGATACTGCTCTAACAGAAAAGAGATAAAGGACCACGGCGACAAGGGAATCCTTCTTGGAAGTAAGCTCCGTGACGGAGACAGAGTTCTTATCATCGAGGATGTTACCACTTCCGGCAAGTCAATCGAAGAGACAGTGCCTATCATCCAGGAACAGGCTGACTGCGATATCGTTGGACTTATGGTTTCTTTGAACAGACAGGAAAAGGGCCAGAATTCAGATATGAGCGCCCTTGATGAGATCAAGGAAAGATATGGTTTTTCAGCTCATTCGATCGTAACTATGGACGATGTTGTTTCATACCTTTATAACAGGCCAATTGATGGTGAAGTTCTTTTAACTCCAGACATCAAGAAGTCAATTGACGCTTACTACGCTGAGTACGGCGCCAAGGCATAATATATTTTGGAGGGGTTAATAATGGAAGAGCGTACATACAAGGTTCTTGGCGGAACCGGTGCTTTAAACTTAACATTTGGAGTCATCTCTATTGTAGTTGGACTTACAGCAGGGATACTTCTTATCATCAGCGGAGCCAAGCTTCTTGGCAGCAGAAGGAACGTAATTATCTGATTCTATGAAAAAGATTCGCATCAAAAAGTTTGAACCGGTCAGAGACCGATATATGTTTACTGACAACAGACATCCTGAGAAGGGCGTAATGAGCGCCATCTTAGGATGCATATCAGTGACTGCACTTATAGCCGCTGTCGTTTTTACTTACAACGACGGCGGGCAGGCACAGCTTAGATACGCCGCAGCAGCTATGGTTGCGGCCATTTTTTCTGTTGCGGGACTTGTTCTTGGGATTATGTCCAGAATGGAGAAGGACATATTTAAGCTGTTCCCAAACCTTGGAATAGTGCTAAACTCACTTTCCATTGCATTTATCATATTTATTTTAGTGTTAGGACTTAGTTGATCATGAATAATGAAGAACTTATTTTTGAATTTGAAAGTGGAGAAGATGTAGTTAGTGAGAGACTTGAGCTGGCGGCAGACAGGATAAAAGCCATGCAGGACGAGTCTCTTTCTAATGATAGGTTCGATGACTATTTTAAAAAGGTGTCAGCCTTTACCAATATGGTCATTGATACTTACAAGTGGGTGCTTGATGGCGGCCCTGACAAGGACTCTTTAAATGAGCTTCAAAAGAGAAACAGGATGCTCTTTGAGGACATCCTTCCAGACAACTATGGGAAGAGCTATGGAAATCCGGATGTGGCAGTAGAGAAGCTCTCAAAAGATTATGGACAACTCCTTTCAGCTCTTTATTTTGAACTCAGGTCCATGATCGGATATGCATTTGAGGGCAAGAAGGAAGAGCTTGTAATCCGCATAGAGCTCTTTTTAGAGATCTACGCAGTGTTCGCGGATGCAGATAAAAACGGCGCTTTGCCAAAGGCTGAGGACATTAAAAAGATCATGTACTGGTTCTACAGCGATTATGCTGAAGAAGAGAGAATGGCAAGATTTGGAAGTATTGTTGATCCAGGCAACTCATTTTTCAGGGACATAATTATTGGCAGCGACCTTACAGATGTCCGTTATCTCTACAAGTTTGGCGAGTATATTACAGATAATGAGCTTGAAACCGCAAGGCATCTTGCTTCTCTTTCGAAGGATGAGATAGACAAGATGGCCACCACTTTTACAGAGGGCTACCGCATCGGCTTTGAGATGACAGGCAAGGACATCAACATCAAGAAGACTGCCTCCATCATCTACAACCTGGGCTTTGAGCTTATTGTGAAAAAAGCTATCGAAAACCTGAAGGCCATTGACCTTGATGCCACCATCTACAGATCAATAACAAGTACCTTCTATATGGGAGGAAGCGGTTCAAGAAATGCCTGCACTGGCGCAGTTCCAAACAAGCAGTTTGACTACGATCACAAGGATGATGAGGGTCTGTTCCTTGACAGCCAGCTTATAAACAGAAGGCTCGAGGCCATAAGGGCAGCAGGAGAAAAGTACAAGGATAAGGCAAGAGTCTTTGGAGGCCCTGCAGTAATAGAGGTGTTTGGTGAAACTCCTTTTTCACCAGTGCCCAAGGAAAATGCAGTTCATCTTAGCCCTTCTCAAAAGAAGATGGTAAGCGAATACAAGATCCAGGCTTCTCTTATCCAGAATGAATATATTATAGGAAAAGAGAGAAGCTTTACCATTATCTCTTTCCCAATCCCGGAGATCGGCGATAATTTCAAGACCATATTTGATGAGATAGTAAGGATCAACACTTTAGATTACAAGTTATATCAGACTATTCAGCAGAAACTTGTGGATGCACTGGATGAAGCTGAATATGTGCTGGTTAAGGGAATGGGCGACAATCATACTGATATGAAGGTATGCTTACGAAAACTCCAGGATAAGTCCAGGGAGACCAACTTCGAAAACTGCGTGGCAGATGTAAATATCCCTGTTGGAGAGGTGTTCACATCTCCAAGGCTCACAGGTACAGAGGGCGTTCTTCATGTGACCGGAGTTTATCTTGAGGGACTTTTCTTTAAGAATCTTGAGATCCGCTTCAAAGATGGCTGCACAACAACATACACCTGCAGCAATTTTGAAGATGAAGCGGAAAATAAAAAGTATATCGAGGATAACATCCTGTTTAACCACAAGATGCTGCCTATAGGAGAGTTTGCAATAGGAACCAACACACTGGCTTATGTCATTGCAAGGAAGTATGGAATAGAAGAAAAGCTTCCGATCCTCATTGCAGAAAAGACAGGACCACACTTTGCTGTTGGCGATACCTGCTACTCCTATGAGGAGGACAATGTGACCTATAACCCTGATGGCAAGGCTATTGTGGCAAGAGAGAATGAGATTTCCTGTAAGAGAAAAGAAAACCCGAAGGAAGCTTACTTTAGCTGCCACACTGACATCACAATTCCCTATGATGAACTTGGAGAAATAAGGGCAGTCAGAGAGGATGGAAGCAGCGTAGTCATCATAGATAAAGGGCGCTTCGTTCTTCCTGGAACAGAGGAACTTAACAAGCCACTTGATGGCGAGTTTTAAATGTTAAATTTTTTGTAAATAATCTAGCACAATATTTAGTATTATGGTATGATATGACCGACTAAATATTGAAATTATCAGCACAAGGCTTTTATAGGAGGCACAATGGCACAGGTTGGAATAGTAATGGGAAGCGATTCAGATATGCCAGTTATGAGCAAGGCTGCAGATATTTTGGAGCAGCTTGGCATATCCTATGAGATGAGGATCATCTCAGCACACAGAGAGCCGGATGAGTTCTTTGAATATGCGAAAACAGCAGAGGATAAAGGCTTTAAGGTTATCATAGCAGGAGCTGGTATGGCAGCACACCTTCCTGGTATGTGCGCAGCTATTTTCCCAATGCCGGTCATCGGTATTCCAATGCACACAACTTCCCTTGGAGGAAGAGATTCTTTATACAGCATAGTGCAGATGCCTTCAGGTATTCCTGTGGCAACAGTGGCTATTAACGGAGGCGCAAATGCAGGCCTTCTTGCTGCCAAGATCCTGGCAACATCAGATCCTGAGCTTCTTAAAAAGCTCAAGGACTACAGCGCATCACTTAAGGATCAGGTAGTGGCCAAGGATAAGAAACTTCAGGAAGTTGGCTATAAAAATTACAATTAAATATAGAAACATATCATTACAAACGTAGTAAGGAAAGGGAGAGCACATGGCACTGGATTACAAAAAGGCGGGAGTTGATATCGAGGCAGGCTACAAGTCTGTTGAACTTATTAAGGGATATGTTAAAGAGACGATGAGACCTGAAGTACTTGGAGGTCTTGGCGGCTTCTCCGGAGCATTTTCCATGAAGGATATTAAGAACATGGAGGACCCGGTTCTTTTATCCGGAACAGACGGCGTAGGAACCAAGATCAAGCTGGCATTTCTTTTAGATAAGCACGACACCATCGGAATTGATGCTGTGGCAATGTGTGTGAATGATGTGGCATGTGCAGGCGGAGAACCTTTATTTTTCCTGGATTATATAGCATGTGGCAAGAACTATCCTGAGAAGATAGCTGCCATTGTAAAGGGAGTTGCTGAAGGCTGCAAGCAGTCTGATTGTGCACTTATAGGCGGCGAAACTGCTGAGCATCCAGGGCTTATGCCTGAGGATGAGTACGACGTAGCAGGATTTACTGTTGGCGTTGTAGACAGAAAAGACATGATCGATGGCTCTACCATTAAGGACGGAGACGTTCTTATCGGTGTTGCAAGTAGCGGCGTTCATTCAAATGGCTTTTCACTTGTAAGAAAGGTCTTTGATATGACAAAAGAGAGCCTTGAAACTTACTACGATGAACTTGGAATGACTCTTGGTGAGTGTCTTCTTACACCAACCAGGATTTATGTACATATGATGAAGTCCCTTAAGAATGCAGGGGTTAAGGTTAAGGGCTGCAGCCATATCACAGGCGGCGGTTTTTACGAGAACATCCCAAGGATGCTTCCAGACGGGATCAAGGCAGTTGTTGAAAAGAATAGCTACGACATCCCACCAATCTTTAAGCTCATGCAGAAAAAGGGCCAGATTGAGGAACAGATGATGTACAACACCTACAATATGGGACTTGGAATGGTTCTTGCTGTTGATCCTGCAGACGTAGATACAGCACTTAAGGCTATCGAGGCAGCAGGCGACAAGGCATGGGTAGTTGGAAAGGCAGCTAGCGGCGAAAAGGGTGTAGAATTACTGTAATGATGTATATGCAGCCCGAATCACATGCTGATGAGGGCGTGAGAAAATGATACGAATGTGAGCCTGCTCCTTTGCCAAAGGCAACTTTAATGAGCAGGCGATCAGGTTTGCGAAGGAACAGAGCAAAATGAAGATAGCTGTACTTGTGTCTGGAGGCGGAACCAATCTTCAGGCCATAATAGATGGAATAAATAATGGAACTATCACTAATACAGAGATTTGCCTTGTGTATTCCAATAACCCTGGAGCATACGCTCTTGAGAGAGCTAAAAAGGCTGGAATACCAAGCGTTTGCAAGTCACCCAAGGACTATGAGACAAGGGATGCTTTCAACGAAGCTCTTTTACAGACCCTTGTGGATGCAGATCCTGACCTCATCGTTTTAGCTGGATGTCTTGTGGTTATTCCAGAGAGCGTAGTTAAGAGATTTCAGGGAAGGATCATCAATATCCATCCATCTCTTATCCCATCATTTTGCGGAACGGGATTTTACGGACTTAAAGTACACGAGAAGGCTCTTGAAAGAGGCGTAAGGGTTTCTGGCGCCACTGTTCATTTTGTTGATGAGGGCACAGACACAGGTCCTATCATCTTACAGAAGCCTGTAATGATAAGAGATGATGACACAGCGAAAACTCTTCAGCAGCGCATTATGGAGCAGGCTGAGTGGAAGATACTTCCAATGGCTATTGATCTTATTGCTAACGGCAAGGTAAGTATTACAGATGGTCATGTAGTGATTGATGGTTATGATGACAAGGTTCTCTCAGAACTATAAATGGGGATAATAGAGGAAAGAGGCTAGGTATGAAAGTTTTGATCGTTGGTGGAGGCGGAAGAGAGCATGCAATTGCTGAAGCCGTATCCAGGAGTAAGCAGGTAGACAAGATTTACTGTGCGCCGGGTAATGGCGGAATTGCGGAGCTTGCTGAGTGCGTTCCGATAACTCCAATGGAGTTTGATAAACTTGTTGCTTTTGCAAAAGAAAACAAGATTGACCTTACAATCGTTGGCATGGACGATCCACTGGTTGGAGGAATCGTTGATGCATTTGAGGCTGAGGGCCTTAGGGTATTTGGACCAAGAAAGAACGCAGCTATCCTTGAGGGAAGCAAAGCTTTTTCCAAGGACCTTATGAAAAAGTATGGTATTCCTACAGCTGCCTATGAGACCTTTGATGATCCTGCAAAGGCTCTTTCATATCTTGAAAATGCCAAGTTCCCAATTGTCTTAAAGGCAGATGGACTGGCTCTTGGAAAGGGCGTTCTTATCTGTAACGACCTTGAAGAAGCAAAGGCCGGTGTAAAAGAGATCATGGAAGATAAGAAGTTTGGCTCAGCAGGTAACCACATGGTTATTGAAGAGTTCATGACAGGCCGTGAAGTTTCAGTTCTTTCTTTTGTTGATGGTAAGACCTACAAGCTTATGAGTAGCGCGCAGGACCACAAGAGAGCTGGCGATGGAGATACAGGACTTAACACTGGCGGAATGGGTAATTTTTCACCAAGTCCTTTCTATACAGAGGAAGTAGATAAGTTCTGCAGAGAACATATCTATGGCAAGACTGTTGAGGCTATGGCCAAGGAAGGCAGGGAGTTTAAGGGAGTTATCTTCTTTGGACTTATGCTTACTGAGGATGGCCCTAAGGTACTTGAGTACAATGCAAGATTTGGAGATCCTGAAGCTCAGGTGGTGCTTCCAAGACTTAAAACTGATATAATCGATGTTTGTAATGCATGCATAGATGGAACACTTGGTAGTCTTGATCTTGACTTTGAGGATAAGGCTGCAGTGTGCGTTGTCCTTGCAAGTGATGGATATCCACTTAGCTATGAGAAGGGCAAGCTCATAAGAGGACTTGAAAACTTTAAGGGCAAGGAAGGCTATTATTGTTTCCATGCTGGCACCAAGGCTACTCCTGAAGGAATAGTGACAAATGGTGGCAGAGTACTTGGCATAACAGCTAAAGGTGACACTCTGAAAGAGGCCCGTGCAAAAGCATATGAGGCTACAGAGTGGGTAGACTTTGATAATAAATACATGCGCCATGATATTGGTAAGGCGATCGATGAAACGGAGGAGTAAGGTATGAAAAATCTAAGAAAGAGAGTATTGTCACTTGGGCTGTCAGTTATAGTTTCAGCAGCCGTTTTCGTATCAGCAGGCCTCTCAGCTTATGCTTATACTGAGACTACTGGTACTGTCAGTCAGGATAATGTAAAGGTACGTGAATCTGCCAGCACAACTTCCGCTCAGGTATCAAGCCTCAAAAAAGGCAATACAATTGAAATTGTGGATGAGGCTACAGATGCTTCAGGATATGTATGGTACAAGATCCGTGTAAATAAGAGCGAGTATGGATATGTAAGAAGTGATCTTGTTTCCAAGGCAGGTGGATCTTCTTCATCATCTTCATCAACAACATCTAATGAATCTCAGTCTAATGCAGCTGCAGCAGAGCAGCTTCCAGCAACTACTGCAACAGCTGTTGATGCTAAGAGCGCTACCATTACAGAAGAGAGCGTCAATGTTCGTGAGGGTGCAGGCACCAAGTACAATTCAGTCGGTAAAGTTACTAAGGGTGATACAGTTACAATTACTGGTGAAGCCACTGGAACAGACAATAAGACCTGGTATCAGGTTACATTTGGTAGCAGCAACAAGACAGGATATGTAAGAAGCGACCTTTTACAGGTAAGTGAAGCAGCCCCTGAGGAAACTACAGAAGGCGGCGAGGGCGCTGAGGGAGCAGAAGGAGAAGGTGAAGCTACTGAGACTCCAGAAGAGAGCGAAGCTTCAGAAGAGGAAAATAATGACCCTGCAGTAACAAGTGAAGCTGGTGACGGCCACTACTCACTGGTTTATCTTACAGATGATGAGAGCGGAGAACCTATCTGGTATCTCTATGACAACATAGAAGGCTACAGAGTTAAGGTCAATGAACTTATTGACGCAGCTAAGTCAAGTGATGAGGTCAACAAGCTTGTTAAGACTAACAACAACTACAAGACAATCCTTATAATCCTTGCTGTAGTTATAGCAGCACTGGTTATCGGACTTATAATAATGGCTCTTAAGCTCAGGGATTCTCTGTACTATGAAGATGAAGAGGATGAGCAGGAATATGACCGCTATGCTCAGCAGAGAAGAAGGGCAAGACCTGACGACGATGAAGAAGAGGATGAGCGTCCTCAGAGACGCGTAAGACCTTCTGATGAAAGAACTGTAAGACCAAACCGTGATGAGGATCCAAGGGCCGCAAGGGCAACCAGACAGCCAAGAAGAGATGAGGATGCTGAGGATAGGCCTGTTAGACCAAGAAGACCAGTAAGCGCTTCTGATGATGAACAGCGCCAGGCAAGACCATCAAGACCTGTAAGAAGGGATGATGAGGACAGACCAGTAAGACCAAGAAGACCTGAGGGCGATGCTGATGGCAGAAGAAGCTATCGCGATGCTGATGCTGAGGCTCCTGTCAAGGAAACTCCAAAGCGCAGAGCCAAGAACTTCATCGGGGATGAGGATGATTTTGAGTTCGAATTCCTTGATCTTGATGATGATAAATAATTGAATTTATAGACAACGCTTTTTATCCGAAAATTTTTCGAAAAGGCGTTGTCTTTTTTATAAAAATTCAGAAAGTCTTAATAAAGGGCGCGGTACAAGCCCTTTTGCCTATGATATACTTTTTACAAGAAAAAGTTTTGCCATTAGTGTCAGAAGTTCGTATAAATAATCAGATACAGATATATGAATTCCGAGGAGGTAACGATCATGGGAGATAAGAAGGATAATACTTTATTAAATGAGCAGGCTCTTTCAGAGGATGAGCTTAATGAGGTAACTGCAGGTTTCAATTTTTCCAGCATATATAGTTTTTTAGGTTCTTTGTTTAAAACAAAATCTGTACAAACATCTTCAGAAAGGGCAGGACTTACAAGACCGGATCCTAGTGACTGATCCAAAGGGCGCGGAGGATTTGATTGTAGATAATAATTCTTTGTGCGAGGTATAATGACTATGGAATTATTTAAAAAAAATGAAAACGAAAAAAAGAATAGGAATGAAAAGTTTCTTGATCTGAATACAGAAAAAACACTGTCTGATGAAGATCTTGATAAAGTAGCCGGAGGCTTTGGTGAAATTAAAGCTGGACTGACAAGACCTAAGAAATAATGTTAATAGTTTTTATTTAAGCCTATACATTCTTACTTACAACGGGGGACCTACATATGCCCAGAAAAAGGTCACTGAAACAAAAGGTCTTTTTGACCATACTTGCTGTGTCAATCCTTTTGTTTCTGGCTGTTAATGGGGTTAACTTCACATTAAACTGCATGGATACCATGCAAAGTTACAAGAGAGAATCTGCATCTGATCTTAAGTTTGCAGTATCTCTTATTGACGTTGATTATCTTGAGAAGATATACGCAGAAGTCAGAGATGTGTATGAGAATACTCCGGATGAAATAAAGGGAGATCCTTTTTCGGAGGACTACAAAGCACTTCTTGAAAAGTACATTGATGATGATTTCTGGAAAGCAAGAGAAGTTCTGGTAAAGTGCAAGGAACAGACTGGGCTTGACAGCGTCAGCCTTCTTATGATGGATGAAGAAAAAGAGGCTGTAGTTTTCGTGATCGATGGCTATGAACTAAGCGGAGCTTACTATCCGGGACAATGGCTGTCGCAAGAGATTACAGATATAGACACTCCCGATCAGATAAGGGAAATAGTTGATTCAGATATCAAGATGTTTTTTGATCGCGGTGATCTCAATGGCTGGATAGCTACAAACTACGTGGAGGTCCGTGACAGCAACGGTGATCTTCTTGGATATGCTTCCGGCGATATAAATATCACTGACTTCGTTGGAAGAATGGAGAGAAGTCTTGTTATCTATTTCCTGAATCTTATAGTTCTTATTCTTATCATGGTGATGCTGATATCAAGATCTCTTGAAAAGAAAGTCATCGAGCCGGTCAATAAGCTGGCTAAAACGGCCCAGGATTACACAAAGAGAGATAAGGCAGTTGAGGAAGAAGAACAGGTAAAAGAGTACTTCAGCGAACTTGGCTTAAGTACCGGGGATGAGATCGAAACATTGTGGGAAAGCCTTTCCGACATGGAAAAGGATATGAATGACACAATGCGCAGGATCAGGGAAATGGCTGCCGAAAAGGAAAAGGTGGAAGCAGAGCTTGGGGTTGCCACCAAGATCCAGGCGGGTATGCTCCCCAAGAAGTTCCCGGCATTTCCAGGCAGAAACGAGTTTGAAGTTTATGCATCCATGGATCCTGCCAAGGAAGTTGGTGGAGATCTGTACGATTTCTTTTTAATTGATGATGATCATCTTTGTCTTGTAGTAGGCGACGTGTCAGGTAAAGGCGTTCCGGCATCTCTTTTCATGGTAGTAGCAATTACTGCGATAAGGAATATTGCCCGCACTGTAAAGAATATTCCTGAGATAATGCAAAGAGTCAATTATCAGATGTGCAAGAACAACGAGGAATCTTTGTTTGTTACTGTATGGCTAGGGATTTACTGTATCTCTGAAAAGAAGCTGCGGTTCTCCAACGCAGGTCACGAGTATCCGGCAATCTACAGGGCATCCAAGAATTGCTACGAACTATATGATACTGAACATGATATCCCCATGGGAATCATGGAAGATATCGATTTTTCAGAAGATGAGATCACCCTTGAAAAGGGCGACAAGTTATTTGTTTACACTGACGGCGTTCCAGAAGCTACAAGAGGTGATGATGCTCTCTATGATACAGAGAGGATGCTTAAGTGCCTGAATGATAATGCTGACAAGGACGGCAAGGGAACTTTAGATGCCATGACAGAATCTGTAAATGAATTCATAGAAGGTGCGCCGCAGTTTGACGATCTTACAATGCTCTACTTTGAAGTGAAACAATAAGCACAGGATGCTTATCAAGGAGGATAACAAATATGGCAGAAAACAAAAAGAATTTAAATGAAAATGCTCTTAACGAGAATGATCTTGAAAACGTATCTGGCGGAGTAGCTGACTGGAGAAACCAGCAGACCAGAGCTGCTGACAGAGACAGAGCCGGAAGAGTATCCATGTCCAAGAATACTAAGAATGGAGTGCAGTCCAAGA
The DNA here is from genome assembly GCF_017940685.1 of Butyrivibrio sp. Classification (GTDB taxonomy): domain Bacteria; phylum Bacillota; class Clostridia; order Lachnospirales; family Lachnospiraceae; genus Butyrivibrio. Next base: position 62,634 of record NZ_JAGAYD010000281.1, read on the forward strand.
ATATCAAAAACACCAAAAATCCAATGTAAATCGGTTTCAAACAAAGAGAGCGGCCTACTAGCCGCTCTTTTTTCATGACATAAGCCACGGGGACGGTTCTTTTGGCTGGAAGCCATGGGGACGGTCCCCGTGGCATAGCAACAGAACCGTCCCCGTGGCTTGTCCGCCTGGATTTGAAAAAACTGTATCATATGTTATACTAAATATATCACAAACTTTGGATCAAGGAGGTGCATATGATCATTGAAATAGATTTTAACAGTGATGAAGCTATTTATGTGCAGCTGTGCAATCAGATCATACTTGGGATAGCCACCTCACAGTTCAGGGAGGGAGAACAGCTTCCAAGTGTAAGACAACTGGCAGAGACCATTGGCATCAATATGCACACTGTCAATAAAGCCTATTCTATTTTGCAGCAGGATGGCTTTGTTAAGATCGACAGGAGAAGGGGCGCTATCATAGCGATAGACATTGACAAGCTTAGAGCCCTTAATGAGGCTAAGAGCGAACTTGCAGTGGTTCTTGCAAGAGCCATGTGCAAGGGCATTGGAAGAGATGATATTCACACGCTGGTGGATCAGATTTATGACCACTATGAGGGATAGCGAACAGTTTACAGGCATAGATATTTCTTTTGACAGAAAGAAGAGGAGTAAAAATGGATTCTAAGTTTACGGTTATGGCAAACGAAGCTCTTAAGCTTGCCAAGAAGACAGCAAGAACCTTAAAGCTCAACTACGTAGGTACTGAGCACATACTTATGGGTCTTATCTTAGAGGACGGATGCGTTGCATCAAGGATCCTTATCGATAACGGTATCGATGAGAACCGCATGATGGAGATGATAAGGGATCTTATCGTTCCAGACAGCAACGTAAGGACCCTTGATAGGGACGGCTTTTCACCAAGGGCTGAGAAGGTCCTTGAGGAAGCTCACAAGATTGCTGAGAGGTTCCATGCTGACAAGACAGGAACAGAGCATATTTTGCTTGCGCTTATCAAAGAGGGAGAAAACGTTGCAGTTAGGCTCATCAGCACCATGAATGTGCCTGCCCAGAAGATCTACGCTGAGACTCTGGCGGCCATGGGAGAGGACCCTAATCTTGTTAAAGAGGACCTGGGGAAAAAGAGCGCTGCACCTGGAAAAACAGGCAAGAAGCCTTCAATTCTTGCACAGTACAGCAGGGATATGACAGCTCTTGCTCAGGAAGGCAAGCTTGATCCGGTCATTGGAAGAGAGCGGGAGATAAAGAGGGTTATTCAGATCCTTTCAAGAAGGACCAAGAACAATCCATGTCTTATTGGTGAGCCAGGTGTCGGCAAGACCGCTGTAGTAGAGGGCCTAGCCCAGAGGATAGCTTCTGGAGATGTTCCTCTTACAGTTCAGAACAAGCGCCTTATGACACTGGATCTTTCAGGAATGATCGCTGGTTCCAAGTACAGAGGTGAATTTGAGGAGAGAATCAAGAAGGTCATCAAGGAAGTTGCTGATGATGGCAATATCATTTTGTTTGTTGATGAGATGCACACCCTTATTGGCGCTGGTGGCGCAGAGGGCGCTATTGATGCATCCAACATCTTAAAGCCATCTCTTGCCCGCGGCGAGATCCAGATGATCGGAGCAACAACCATCAGCGAGTACCGCAAGTATGTGGAAAAAGACGCTGCCCTTGAGAGACGTTTCCAGCCAGTTAATGTGGATGAGCCAACCAAGGAAGAGGCTACAGATATCCTTAAGGGAATCGTAAGTAAGTACGAGGAACACCACAAGGTTACTGTAACTCCAGAGGCAATCAAGGCTGCAGTTGACCTTTCAGAGAGATATATCAATGACAGAAATCTTCCGGACAAGGCCATCGATCTTATCGATGAGGCGGCTTCTGCCGTAAGGCTCCGCACCATGGGCGTTTCACCCAAGGTAAAAGAGATGGAAAAGCTGGTGGCAGATCTTGATAAGCAGATAGAGGATGCCCTTAAGAACTCCAACTTCAATGAAGCTGGTCTTCTTAATAAAGAGCAGACCGCGCTTATGGCAAAGCTATCAAGAGTTAAGAATGCTGAGGCCAGAAAACAGAAGTCATCAGGCTATATAGTAGATGAAAACGACATAGCAGAGGTTGTGGCTGAGTGGACCAGGATCCCAGTTAAGAAGATAGCAGAGAAGGAGTCAGAAAAGCTCCTTAAGCTTGAGTCCGTGCTCCACAAGAGAGTCATTGGCCAGGAGGATGCGGTCAAGGCTGTTTCCAAGGCCATCAGGAGAGGAAGAGTAGGTCTTCAGGATCCAAACAGACCTATAGGATCATTTCTTTTCCTGGGACCTACTGGTGTAGGTAAGACTGAGCTAAGTAAGGCCCTGGCAGAAGCTATGTTTGGAGATGAAAATGCTCTTATAAGAGTCGACATGTCCGAGTATATGGAAGGTCATTCGGTATCCAAGATGATCGGATCACCTCCAGGATATGTGGGATATGATGAAGGTGGACAGCTCTCAGAGAAGGTAAGACGCCATCCATATTCTGTTATCTTGTTTGATGAGATTGAAAAGGCACATCCTGACATCTTTAACGTGCTCCTTCAGGTCCTTGATGACGGACACATAACAGATGCAAAGGGCAGGAAGGTAAGCTTTAAGAATACTATCCTCATTATGACAAGTAACGTAGGTGCACAGAGGATCGTTGATCCTAAAAAACTGGGATTTGGTGCAGGGGCTGATGCAAAGCGTGACTATGAGGATATGAAGAGTGGCGTTATGGACGAGGTTAAAAAGCTCTTCAAGCCTGAGTTCATCAACCGAATTGACGAGATCATGGTATTCCATACTCTCAATGAAAAAGAGATGATGGATATTGTGACACTTCTTTCTCAGAACCTCTCAAAGAGATGCAAG
>NZ_JAGAYD010000032.1 GCF_017940685.1 Butyrivibrio sp.
TGAGAAAGTTATCAAACGGCAATCTGGAGCTCTCATATCTTTATGGCAAGTATCCAAGAGGCCTTATAGAGCTTCTTGGAAGCACTGTCAGCAAGATGGAGACTCTTTTCCCGGGCGCAAGCCTTACCTTTGATGCTATGAGTGATAAATCTTTGCAGCTTGCGAAACGTCTTTTCCCAAAAGCAAAGACAGTACACATATATGAGGCTGAGTTTTAATAAGACAATTAACGAGTAATGACGGGAGACAAAGAAAATGTCAGGATTTGAAGAATATCAGAAAAAACAGGATACAGAAAAACATAAAGAAGAGTTTTATACCGGACAGATTGACAAGGGCGTTGATGTAAACAAGGCCTCTTATGACTATGACCCGGATCAGCTCATTGAACATTTGAAGAAAAAGACAGACGATAAATCTGCTGAAGCGTTTGCGCTCAGAACCAAATATTATTTCCAGGATGATCAGGCTATTACTGCTAAGATAAGGCGCTATCAAAAGATCAACCAAAGAGGTGAACATCAGGATAAGGTTGATGTGTATGCGGAAAGATACAATCATCATAGTGCTAAACATCGTAAGTGGGCAGCAGAAACTGCTTCTATTAAGTTTATGGACGCCCAGAATTTAGCACTTAAATATAAAAACGATGAGAATGCAAACTCTTTGGTGAAATACAGGCACCGTAAGGAAATCATGAATCAAAGAATGGAGGCGCTTGAGAGTGTTGCTTATGTAAAAGCTCAGAGCAAGAAACATGAGAAATATCTGAACGGTCGATCAAAACTTTCCTGCAATCTTATTCTTAAGGATCAGCTTGACCACTTTATAGATGAAGAATCGAGAAAGCAGAATAATGATGATATGGTCAACAGCTTAAAAGCTGAACTCACCAAGGTTGAGGCAGAGATTACAAAAGCCACTAAAACCATAAGGGAAAATGTGCCTAAGTCACACGAAAAGTGGCGTGATGTTAATGGAATTAATGATCGTAAGTATACACACAATATGAATACCTATAGACAGGAAGAGTGTATAGGATGCAGTAAAAACAGCGCAATCTTAATGACTGAGCTGGAACTTTTTAATTCTGAACAAAGTGGATATGAATGGCCCAGGAAATCTGTCCTTAAGGATCAAGATGGCTTGGGAGCACCTCTTTCACAGGCTGAGAAGGAAAATCAGGAATGGAACACGAAATATGACAGTGCAAATGCCAATGAGAAATTTAAGATGGAAGTAGAGGCGCTTAAGCGCTTTTTAGAGATGCCCGTTCCTTCTGCAGAAGCAATTAAAGGCAGTAAAGCAAAGAATTATGTTATTACCAACCTTAGGGACTATTACGATCTCACAAAGAGAGCTCTGCCATACTACAAAAATCTGTTGAAAGACACTAATAATCCTTTAACTCAGATAATTGCGGGCAACCTGGCCATACAGGCAAAAATTGAATATATTGCAGCAATTGACAAATATATTGATTACAGACTTCGCAGAGATCATCTGATTGTTTATGACAGTGAAACTGGCCAATATAGCTTTGAGCAAGAAGAGCAGTATAAGTATACCAGAGGCTTTTTTGGCCCCAAACGCACAAGGAAGTATGGCGATGATGAGAATGGTAAAAGTGAGTCTGCAGATCGATTTACCGCACTGAAGAATGCCTTTGACACCTATCATGCTGCTCCGGCCATAAGTACGGAGTCTCTAAATAACATTTCTCAGAATCTGAATATCAATATTCAGCATCAGAACATTATTAACGAGCCTCTAAATATCATTAACGAGCCCCAGAATATCGTTATTCAGCCTCAGGTTATAGAGGAGAATCAAATAGATAAAAACGGTAAGGAGGAGATAAATAAGGCCAACAATCTTGTCAAAAACATGATCAATCTTTTCGATAATAAGGGCAAGAAAATTGAGCAAAACCAGGAAGATAAGAAAGAAGATAATATCATAATAAACGAGGAGGATAAAAAAGAAGAACAGAAGCAAGAGAAGAAGGAAAATAAGCTTCAGAACAGGATAAACATATTTGAAAAGAAAGAAGAGAAAAAAGAAGACAAAAAGGAAGAGATAAAAGAAGACAAAAAGGAAGAGATAATAGAAGAAAAGAAAGAGGAAAAGAAAGAGGAAAAGAATAAGAAGAAAGCTGTAAAAAATGAAAACAAGATAAGCAAAAATAAGATCATTGAAAATAAGATTAATGAAAATGTGATCAATGAAAGCTTCGCAAATCCGCACTTTATAAGTGAAAACATGGTGGACTCCTATAAACGCAAGAACCCTGAACTTTCCGATAAGGCAATAAGTATTTTAAAAGCCAAAAGGAATATGGTTGCTATGAATGACTGCCCTGAGTATAAAAAACTCATGATAAAGACAGGTAAGGAGTTCAAAGGGGATATTGCCGGGGCGTCTATTGACAGAGTTGCAGCATATGTAATGCGACCTGTAATTTTTGATGAGAATTACAAGCCGGTAAATACCAAAGAAAATATTGCAAACCACGAGTGGAATATTAAGTGGCTTAAGTCCTGGGAAGATAATGCCCCTTTAACTGAGGGGGATTTAAAGGCCAAAAAAGCAAAAGAAACCAAAAAGAATATTAGCAGGATCAAACTTACCAAAAAAGAGCTTGCTGATATGGAAAAGGAGAATAAAAAGCGCAGTCAGCGCAGACAAGAGAATGAGAAGATCAGGAAGCAAATGATTAATGAAGAGGCTTCAAAGATGTTTGAAGGCTTTAATCTTCCTCCGATTCCAAAGTCAGAGAACCTTACCGGAAATGAGCTGGCAGAGTACAGAAGTGAGCTTGATAAGTGGATAGAAGAGCAAATGGAAAAAGACCCTGAGAGGTATTATCTGCTTAAGGTTAAGCTCACTGCTATGAATAGCCTGGCAAAACAGTCAAAGGATCTAGGCAGAGTTTATATGAAGGATTCTGCAAGAAAGAACCTTGAGGTGTTCATGGCAGGTCTGGACTCCTATGTGTCTTTTTATCTCATCAGTAAATATCATATTGAGGTGGCACATAAAGGGGAAGATGCTGTACTGACTCCAAAGGAGGCGGAAACAAGAGGTAAGAACTATGGAGGCATGCTTGAAGACATGGCTAAGAGCGTTGCCATGACCGCCATTCCTTACAAGAAGGCGCTTGAAAACAAAAAGCTTAAGCTTGTTGATGTATCTGAGCTTAAACAGGCTCATCAGGGAAATGCCATCATCACAGATACACTAGGAGACCTTGAACTTAAAAAGGAAATCGCCGAAGATCTCACAGATAAGGTTAATGCTGTAAATACAGAAAAGATTGCCCTCAGAAGAAAGGTTGATATTGAGGACAAGAAGAGACTTGATTTTAAGACCTTTGAAAAACTCTCTGCTTTCGGAACACTCTTTGAAAACAAAAATGACCTTTCAAAGTATTGTGCTCTTTATGGCTTGGGCCTGAAAAAACAGAATGCTAAGAATAAGGAAGATGACGGAAGTAAGGAAATCAAAGAGGTCATGGATAAGTTAACAGACGTAGTCTGGAAGTTTGACCTTAGGGATATTAACCTGTCCTCGGATGAGCATCTTATGCTGCATGCTGCAGAGCTTGAGAAAATGTCCCAGGCAGTAGAGGCCTACAAAGACCTTCTTTTCACAAATCCGGAGTATCTCAAGAAACTTAAACAGGATGATGCCATTGATAAAAAGGCATTCCCTGACAGGGCCGAAGAGATGATCGACCATGTGGTCAAGCTTACTGCTGTGACAGATTATTATCGTGCAAGAAAGCTTGTACTTACTGATGAGCTCTATACAAGCAAGTTAAACTCCCAGATCAGTTACCAGTCAGAAAAGGGTGACAGCATACAGATGAGGCGCTTAAAGAAGATGATGAGAGCTTCCTATATTGCAGCCCTTAACATGAACAGGGCCTTTGGCGGTAAAATTCCCAAGGAGCTTTCTGTAAAGGCGGAGTCAGAAGAGGAAGAAGCTGCAATTAAGAACCTCTTCAGGGATCCTGTGACTGTAAAAGAAGAAAAGGAAGAAAGAATAAGGATAGAGCAGGAGAGATTAAAGAAGGAAGAAGAGGAGAGGAAAAGAAAAGAAAAAGAGTTAGAGGAGAGAAGAAAGAAAGGGGAAATTATAGACGAAAAGAAAGAGGCAGAGAAAAGGAAAGAGGAAGAGAAGAAAAAGGAGGAAGAGAGAAAGAAAAAGAAAGATATCCATGCCCTGGACATAAATGTGAATATCAAGGATTCCCTGCTTGAAAAACTTGATGCACTTACCGTCAGGGATAAAGAACTTAAGAGACTTGAGAATGAGAAACTCTTCCAGGCTCCTCTTTGGATGCAAAATGCCTTTACGCTTGATTTTTCCAAGATTCCGACTGCTTTAAAGACTGAGGGCGTCAAGAATCCTTTCTTTGCAATAGATAATGATAAGTTTAATACTACAAGGCTGAATTTGTATTTAGAGGAGCCTGACGTAAAGAGCCTGGATGAAAAGAGAGTAGCTGCTATTAAGGAAATTACAGGTGTACCAAAAATTGGTAAAGAACCTAAGTTTAAAAGCAAAGATGACAAACTACTTGAGCAGCTGGAAGTTTCTGACGATTGGAGCAGAACACAAACGAATTTTGCAAAAGAATATATGTATGGAAAATGCGAAGAAGAGATGGTCGAGCTGACAGAGCTTATGAAGATTCAGGAATCAAAAGAGTGGGTCGACGAAAAGGGAGTAAAGCACTCTAAGAACTGGGAAGATATTGAAAAGGATAAAGAGGCTCTCGCTTTTTATAAGAGTGCTTATACTGAACTTGCCATGAAGCTTATCTTTTCTATTTATGCAACCTCAAAACGTGTAGCTGAAACCTATGCTCCTAAGGCGCTTATCCTACATCCTGTAGATTTTCTTTTGCAGCTCACATATCAGGTTCGTCAGAATATAACAACCAGTGCTGTCATTTCCAATGTTATAGGTGAAAGAAAAGCTAATGTTTCAGGAACAAAGCAGGAACGTGTAAAGCTCTTGTTTGATAACAATGATGATGGAACATATAACCTTGATATAGAGGACGTGCTAAATACTACCGGAGTAATGACAGCTCTTGGATTTAAGGTAACCACTACTACTCAGGGAATCATAGAGACAGCTACAAAGCAGAATATAGAAGATGATGAAAATGAAGATGAAGTTGCAGCTGCAGAGGGAAAATCAAAGAAGCTCTTTGGAAAGAAAGAATTTTTTAAGAAGGTCGTAAAACCTGAGTTTGAGGCATATCAAAAAGAGCATCCGCCCATAAAAGGTATGGTTGACGGTTTATTCTATACGAACGATGACAATTTTATAATGGCCTGGTATTTAAATCGTCACCCGGAGTATATAAATAAAAAAGCCCTGATGTCTAAATATGACGGAGAGACTGTGCTTGAAACTAATTTTGCAAATGCATACATTTCTCCTTTCGGTAGTAATGAATATGATATTGCGCAGTGCATCAAGAAAAAGATTATAGATGTCCCTTCAAACGAAGAACTTAATAAATATGAAAATCATCTGGTAAAGGAAGAGTATTCAATACTTCGAACTCAGTATGATTCATTGAGTTCTATGAGGATGAATCCCAAAAAGAAGATGAAAGTTGTGGATGAGAATGGGACGGTTATCGGTGAAGAAACAAACCAACTTATACTCGATGCTAGAAAGAAGGATCCATACGGCATTAATCTGTTCAAGACACAGTTTTCTGAACTTGAGTATGTAGACAAAGGAGGAAAGAAGCATTTCCGTCAAGGTATATGACGTGAATGAAGAAAAAGAAACCCATTTTTTCAGTGAACAGAAAAATAAGCATCTTTATAAGTCTTACTATCATTATCACTGCAGTTATTTCGGCATATTATATAGAATACAAAAACAGGAGTGGCAGATGCTTTGTCACTCCTGTTCTATAAGATTGCTTTATCAAAACTTAATTGATTTTTAAACTTATTTAATTATGACAGTACAAATTGCATCTATAATAAGAAGAGTGAGTTTATAACAATTTATTATGAGGGAGACAAACTATGCTAGATTATGGAGTTAACAAGCAGGAAGAGAATAAAAATATCATCAATACAAGCTCAAAAGTAGCAGAAAAAAACATTGAAATGAGTGTTGATGACCTGAATAAAGATAAAAAACAGGCTGGGAATAATAAAAGAGCTTATAGAAACAAAAAGCTTAATCTCAACATCATAAATAATGATATGGATCAGGATCTCGGTGATCAGGATGTATTTGTTAAACACCCTGTTCCACATATATCTCGTGATCTTGCTTTAGCACTTAGCAAAGTTTTCAGTTGGAAAGGCCTTCATAGAGAGTCTTCCCAACCGGTTCATGATGCAATCTCTGATCTATTAAAGGCTGAAACAGAGAGTGAATTTGTGGATTCTTTAGCACGTGTCATTGAAATGTCAGTTAAATATATGGATGTCAGGTCCGGTCACAGAAGCATCCTTGGCAGTGGAGAAGAGAGAAAAGAAGATATCCGAGGGCTTCTTAAAGAAATTGCTGTATATTCGGCGGGCGCCAGCTCAAATCTCATATCCAGGGTTGATAGTTGTGTAGATAGTCTTCCTCAACAATTTAAATACGGCAGGATCTTCAAGGACAACTACAATAAAGCCTTAGAGAAAAGATTCGGCGATAGATTACTAAACTATTCAGCCGATTTTCTTGCACAAAATGATGAGATCAAGATGGAAAAAGATCTTAAGGAGTGGGGTGGAAGCTGTTCTGCAAGGGCAAAAACAATTCTGGAAGAAAGACAAAATATCAGGAATAGTAAAGAACCCCTTCAGGAGTCAAAGCTTGGAGCTGAGCAGCTTATACAAGTAATAAGGAATATGGCTATTCCCGATACCAAAACTTTGGATGACTATGCCCTTTTGTCATTTCCGGGAATAGAAACCTGGAGAAAAGATGTATATAACCCTCTTTATCTTAATATGGAAAACCTTATCTTTAACGGACAGATACAGGATCTTGCAACAATTGCATCCCTGAGAGCAAGAATGGAAACGTTAAGGATGGAGCTTGATCTTTATGACGCAAGAGTTAAGCAGATGGCAGAAAAAGAAAATGACGTCATTGAAGAGGACAATGAGAATAAGGCATTTATAGAAAAAGCCTCTTACATTACAGACCTTGAGAAAGAGAATCTGACTAGAATCCAAAACTCTATGCAGAATAAAGATCTTTTGCAGGATTTCAAGGCATACAGTAAGATTATTTCTCCTAAGAAGAAAGTTACCAACGAAGAACTTGCCCGTAGAATCCTTGTTGCAGAGCAGAACCGGGCAAGGAAAGATTATTTTTCAAAGGCACAGCAAGACGCCAGAGATACCAAGCTAAAAAGCAGCCGGGCAGAAAAGCCTCGGGACAGATATAAGGATTACCGCAGCGAATGCAACAGAATACTTAATACTGACTACTCTGTTTTGTTCAAAACAGGGCTTGATAAGAATGGCCTTCTAGGAGACATGACAAAGCGCGTGGAACTTATAAATATGCTTACAAGCCTTGATCTGTATCTAAAAACAATCAATAACTGTGAGGAAGAACTGTCCGAGGAGGATAAAAAGGTTCTTTCAAAAGATGACTTTATTATTACTGCTTCTGAAAAACAGGAGCTTCAGGAACTTGTCTCTCTTGGAAAACTGTATAAGCCATACATGGATACTATGATGTCATTGATGAACAATAATGATGCATATTCAGTTTTGGAGTTTTCTGATTTTGACAATCTCTCTGATGAAAGAAAACAAAAACTATTGGAAAGACCTTCCCAGTTCAGAGAAGGGCATGAAAATGAGTTCAGGGTTTATGAGGCTTTTTCGCTTTTTAAGGATCTTTCCGACATTCAGAGCAAGATAAACAACCAACTTGCAGAAAAAGTTAGTACACTTCAGCTTCTAAGAAACCAAAATGCCTTTATCACAAGTCAGGCTGAAGAAAAGAGAAGAGAAAAACAGGCGCAGAAAGATCAGTTCAATGCATTAAAAGATGCGACCAAAAAAGAAGGACTGCGCCTTAAAAAGCGAAGCAAAGACAGAGGCGCATCTGAAGGACTTATGGAAAATGCGATCCGCTTTACTGATCCGGCTCTTGTTCTCAAGGCATTTGAAGAGAAAAGGAAACAGAAAAGTGAGAAACAAAAAAAGCAACTTGAAGCAGCTAAAGAAGCGCTAAAACTTGATAATAAAGCTGCTACCCAGAAAAAAACCAAAGATGAGACAGACCTGGAGGGCCTTATGGAAAAAGCAGTCCATACTGAGGACCCTGCCCTTGTCATGGAACAATTCAGGAAGAATGAAATAGATCGCGCGCTTAAGAAGGATGTTCAAAAGATAATTGCTTCATACAAGGCTCTTTCACAGAAAGAAGCAAAAAAAGGCGACGAAACTGAGGTCAGGAGGCTCTGTGTAAGGACTATTTCAAGCCTTTCGGGTAAGCCAGAGGAAGAATTTGAATATGTCCCTACGGACATTCTTGTTGAAAGACTGGCAAGAATTGACACAAAGAAGCGTTTTGATGCAGATGTATTTACGGCTGATATTACAAAAATCCTTGACGCACAGCCCGATACACAAAAGCTTTCCAATGTTCTTGTGCCTTTATGCACAAAAAAGAATATCAGTGTTTTGGACAACATGAAAATACGTGAATATTCTATGTATTCCATCGAGAATATTTTGGATAGGTATGTTCATGACCAAAAGTCACTGGATCAGTTTGATACAGATATTCTGTCCAAGATAGCACTTGGACTTCTTACCATAGATGACATAGATATGGAAGATGAAGAAAATCCGCCAACAAAGGAAGATATTGCTAAGATAACTAATACATCTGCTATCATTCTTTCCGCCCTTACGGGAAAGTCAAAGGATGATTTCACGTTCATTCCCGCAAAAGAGATCTCCACAATCATGTACGAAGCTGCTTCCATGATGGGATCCGAAATGGACATATCTAAATATGTTGAAGAGCAGCGTGTTATAGAACTTAGAAAAAAGACAATCAGAGATGGCCTTGGAGTATTTGATGGGATTGATAAAAAGACTGCGAAAAGAGCTGACCTTGAGAATGCAAGAAAGGCACTCACAGCGGCTCTTTATACTCTTTCCGGAGCAAAAGATGAGACTTTTGATCTGATTCCAACAAATGTGCTGTATAACATTTTGAAGGCATCTATGGCAGATGCTGGCGACGCTGAATTATTAAAAAAGAATATCATTGAAGCTTCCGAAAACTCGTACGCAGGCATTACTTTGGATATCATGGGCAAAGAGCTGTCAGATATGCTAAACAACCCTGATGTATCTCAGGAAATGATAGACTATATCTCTGCTGAGTACGATATATGCGTTTATGTAAAAGCTAGAAAAGAACTGAATATAGGAAACGAGTCTCTGTCACGTAAAGACTTTGATCTTAATAAGGTAAGTCACCTTCACGATGCAAATCTTATGGCTTCTCTATATATGAGTTATGATCTGGAGTATGACTCTTTAGAAGATTTCAAGAGTGAAATGTCTGTTATGCTGGCAAAAGTTACCGGAATAGATAAAGAAGCCTTCATTAAAATGCCAATAGATGATTTTAAGATAATGTGCTTCCCACTTATCGAGCATGCAAAAGACAACGAGGCATATGACAATGCTTTTAATGTAGTAATGAATGACTACAAGGATAGATATAAATCGGAAAATGTCTTATCCAGACTGTCATCACTCATGGATCAGGCACGAAAGATCGGAAAGTCTAAAAAAACTTATGAAAATAATCCAGCTCTACGCAGCCTTAAAGAGATAGCAATATACTATCTGGTTGATGTAGCTGGCGTAAAAGATGTATCTGAAAAAGAACTTGAAAAACTCCCTGGAATGAGGCTTTATACCTTGGTGTACGAAACCATAACCAGAGAAAAAGACAAGCTTGAAGAATTTGATGAAACCAGGGATCTTTTTGTTGTAGGCAAAAAAGGAGTAATAGCGGACTGTGATGCAGAGATAAAGAAAATTGAACAGGTCATTAAGGAAACTGAAGAAAAGCGTGATAAAGAGCTTATCCCAATAGACAAAAAAATTGAGGAGCAGGCTAAAAAGACAAAACCTGGAAAAGAAAATAAGAAACTTAACAAAGCAGTCGAGGCAAAAACGCTTCTTGTAACCAGATATTCTAACGAAATTCTGGCTTATGAGCAAAAGAAGGATCCATTTAATAAAAAGAAAGCTGAAGCAAATAAGGAAATAAAGCGATATATTGAGCAACAGAAATCGGAAATAGACCAGAGGAATAAAGAGTATCAGAGCAAGTCCACTGTTAAGTTCAGTCTTGAGCGTGAAAAACAGTGGGAAGAAGAAGTAAGGGGTCTTACTGATGCCAGTATAGTCAAATATAGCGCTCTCGAAAGACAAATGAGCAAGGATGAGTGGAGCAAGGATGCAGAAAGTACGCTTGCTTTTATTGGTGACCTTGTCTCTGAAGAGCCTATCTTTGATGAAAATGGTAAAACCATTTCAAAAGAAAACAGGACTACTGCAATTCTTTTGAAGAATGCATCTCTTATCTCCGGCATGTTAAATGATAGAGTGAACAAGACTGGAAATAAAGGTGCATTTAATGAAATCAAGAAAAAGCTCTCAAAAGGAGGCAATAGTTTTGTAGATTCTATTACAAAGAACTTCCTTGAGAACATTTTTACCCAATTTGAGAAATCGGGGATAAAACCTGGTAAATATACGGCTGATGATGTTACAAAGATCCTTAATGGAAAGGAAATGTCTGAATACCTCAAAGGTTCTGAAAGAATGCTGGAAGATGCCATCATCAAAGGTGAAAAACACATCAACAACATGATCAGTGAAGCTGCTGACAATCTTTTTGGAAATAACATGGAATTACCGGTAGCAGAAGATGAGCTTCTTAAACATATCTACGAAAACCTTTTTGATAAGAATGAGCTGGAAAAAATATATCCTAAATACGAAAGAAAACTGACTGGTAAAGAAAAACTTGCAAGGATGAGAGATTCTGTTTTTGACACTGAAAAAGGTCAGGGCAAGTTCCTTAAGCTTGTGATCAAGGATTATTACAATAGTGCTCCGATTGATCAGCGTCGCTTTATGATGTCATATCTAATAAAGGACTTAAAGCCATCGAAGATTGGAAGTAGCAGAGAAGAGGGAGCAGCGTTCTTTGCATCGATGCTCAAAGGGGCTGGTCCACTTATGCAAAAGTTATTCCAAGGTGTTCCGGAGAACATGCTCATGAAGCAGTTCAGACCAGCCCTGTCTGTAGTTAAGTCAGACCTTAGAGATATACCTCCGGAGTATGTTGACAGGCAGCTTAAGCAGCTCAAACAGAATGCTAATGACAATCTATTAAACAAAAAGAGCGCAGAAAGAGTTACAAAAATAACTAAACTTCAGAGTCTTGGTGCAGCATCTATAGCCCAGACCTTCCTTTGTGATGTCACATATGAAGGGCCTCAGGGAAAACGTAATGAGCAGGTTGTTGTAAAAATAATGCGTCCTGATGTAAACCTTGAAAAACTCAGGACTGAAAAAGAATTTATCAAGAAGTGTGCAGAAAAGACTGACACGACAGGGGTAATGCTGGCCTCATTTAATGCGCATTACAACAAAATCGTGGAAGAGCTTGACTTTAATAACGAAGTTAAAAACGCAAAATTGGGAAGCAAGGCGTATGAAGGAGAAAATGTAAGATCAGTTAAGATAAGCGAAACAATCCCTTCAGGACAGCACTATCTTGTCATGGATAAGGCGCAGGGAGTGACCGCTGACCGTTATATTGCTCAGCTCAAAAACTATTCAGAAGAGTGTCTTAAGGAGTTCCAGGATCCAAAGGATGCAAGTAAACATAGCATCACTCTAAGCAAACTTGAAAGACGTAACGAAGTCAGAAAACAGGTGGCTGACAAACTGATCGAAGCACAGGCCTGCCAGAAGAATATGGAAAAGCTTGTGTCAAGCTGGATAACTAATGCACTTTTTTCTGAGATTGATAAAAAGAAGTACTTCCATCACGGAGATCTTCATGCCGGAAACATAATGATCAATAAGGATTATGCAACTGTACTTGACTATGGAAACTGTACTACTTTAGACAACTCAGGAGAAGGATTACTTTTTAAGGGCGCCGGTAGAGTAGACAATATAATCAAGATGATGGCGGCTGCATATAAGGGATTTTCAGATTATTTCATTGAATGTATGGAAGCCTTTATAAAGCTTGATGGGAAGGAAAATGATTACAATTCCTTAAGTGATAAGAAGAAAACTGAAATGAAGAAAAAGCTTAAAGCAGAACTTAACACAGTCTTTAAGATTGGAAGCGGTGAAAACACTGGTGAACGCATATTTGTTGCCCTTCTAAAGGCTCAGGAAGCTGGCTTTAAACTTCCACAGGAGATGATAAACTTCTCACAGTGCCAGCAGCGACTTGAGAATTCTCTTTCAGAATTTAATAATGCGATAAGAACACTGCGAGATTCTCTTGATGTCCTTGATACAATGAAAATCACAGATTTTAAAGATAAGTATAAGAACGTAGACTACAATCCTAAATTGTTATTGATTGAAAGCCTGTCAGGCAGCGATGATAGTGATGTAGTTATTCAAGATGTTGTAGGCAAATACTCTGTCTATAAAGACCTTGATAAAAAAGAACTTAGAAGAGATTTAAGAAATCCTTTAAATGCTGATAAGCTAAGGCAGGGGCTTTTACATTCGTACGTCACAGTAAAGGATAGAATTGACGATAGCGAGATAAAAGAAACGCTCAAATACTATCACGATAACATGTCTAAGTGGAACAAGGCGTATAAAGAATACTTACAATTTGATGGTGTAGATATAAAAAATCTCACAGATAAAAAAAGTAAGGAAAAGTATGACTCTCTAAGAAAGACTCTTGATGGGGCTATAAATCGCTTATATGATCTTTCATCTGATCCTGATTTTACAGATGTATTGGGTGGCATGAATAATTTAAGTAATATGGCGGCCAGCGCTATAATGAACTTCGATCAGGATTCCTGGGAAGAATTCTACAGGATAATGGAAGATAAACTTTACAGGATGTATGACATAGCTAATAAGTTTGAAAACTACGAAAACGAGTTGGTCAAAGCAAAGGAAAAGAACAAAAACAATGAACAACTAAAAAAGCTTGAAGATGATCTGGTAGATTCTTTATGCAAAATATATGCAGAAGATGCAATCGAAAACGGAGAACTCGAAAAAATGAAAAAGCAGATTTCTTCAGATCTTGCGCCAGGTAGTTTTTATTCGATTTCAGTCGATAATATGGATTCAAGATTGGATAAAAGGCAGAGCACTCTTAGTGGAGGTGTTTTTGAAAAAGTAACGGTCAAGGATCAGCAGGGGAATGAGCATATAGAATCTCTTTATGGCGAGAAAGCAGCATACACAGAAAAACTTTGGGATAAGATCCTAGAAATGAGAGATATAAAAGATCTATCACCGGAGCAGAAAAAAGAGCTTAGATCCCTTGAAGTACGTGTTGCAAAACTTGCAAGTGTTATCATGACTGATAGCATTTCATCAAGAGCAAGTGCACGCTTTGAATTGGAACACCAGGATTATTTTGAAGAGAATACTAAAGATGGTGAGCTGTTCCGAAAAGCATATAGCACCCAGAGAGAACTGCAAAAGCAGTACATAGAAGCCAGATACAAAGCAATCAGGCCTGATATAAAGCAAACTGAAGATCTGAAGGCCTTGAAGGAGAAAAGGGTAAAGGCTAACAATGAATTTTTGCAGATCTACAGAAGGATGACAGAAAAACGGCTGCGTCCGATCTATGACATCTACAAAGATTACACGCCTAAGAGCCTTACAACTTTTGTAGATGCTATGGAAGAAATCCTGGATAAAAAAAGAGGTGCGCTTGCACTGCTTCTTGGAAAAGACGCAGTGAAGTTCATGTAATTAGAGATAAGACTAAAGACATGACAGCTGAGCATAAGGAAATGTTGAAGGAGAAGTAAATTTATGAACTACCCTCACCGACTCCACGTCGGAAAGGGTTTCTGTTATGCCGCAGAGCGGCATGAACCTGCAGGATGCTCTATGCATCCTGCAGAACAGGGCATGTCCACTATGCCCCTATCCCATTGGCTTACCTTTGGGAATACTTTTCTTAAGATGTTTGCAGCTCCATTTATGTCTGCATTTGTTATTGTACCATCGTAGTGCCTGTACAAGCCTCTCTTTATACGCCTTCCTGAAAAAGAGCAGCTATCTGAACAGTCCTTTTTATACACAGGGATATAGTCCTTTGCAAGATAGTCTGCCTTTGATGTGTAGCTTTCTTCTGTGAGGACAAATCTTATACCATATTCAGCAAGTTTGTATCTGAGCATGTCTGCAAATATCAGCATTGGTATCTGCACAAAGTTCTGGTTATTGACATGTCCTATACCTATATCCTGTTTCTGGTATGTGTTATGGCCCATCACAACTATATCTACATTGTTATCCCTTGCATAGTCAACAAGCTGTCTGCTCACCTTATGGAACTGATCCTTTATCCTCCTGTTCCTTTTTTCTGTAAGAGCGTTCATCTTTCTTGTCCTGTACTTGTTGTTACATGTCATGGCGCAGGAAGAGAGTCTTTTCATCTCTTTGTTGTAAAACTGGTTGATTGACTTGATCACGCCTCCCTTTATCACAAATGGTCTTGCGCCAAAAGAGTTCGCTACAGCGGCGATATTGTCTGTTCCGGGATCGATAGCCATTACTCTCAAGCCCTTCAGATCTGATACGTCCGAAAGGTCAGAGAGGATATCCTTATCAGCCATGGGGATTATCCCTTTATCAGGCATTGAAAGGACCACATCCAGAACAAAGCTGTTTCCGCTAGGCTTTATACGGACTTCCTTAAGACACACTTCTTCAGGGAGCTGGCCAAGAGACAGCCTATCCTTTGTCCCCGGAAACTTTAGATACCCATCCTTGATCCTGCATATCTGATTAGTCAGGACAGCTGTCTTGAATGATTCCTGTGACATATATCCCGGCATCTTGGGGCGACCAGTAAATGCCCCAGGATTCCTGCCATATACTTTTACAGCTTCAAAGAAAGACTTATAGTCTCTGAGAAGAAGTTTCAATATCTGCTGATTAGCCTGTGACGGGAGGGCATAGTATGCCTTATCCCTTGTTATCTTAAGCAGATGGTCAAGAGCATTATATGTGAGCCATTTGCTAGCGCCAAGATACTTAGTTCCTGTGAGATTATCCCTTACGAGCCTGTAAACCAGCATCTGATTTGGGAAAAGAGGCTTGAATCCAGACATTGAATCAACCGATGACGAATACTGCCTTAAGATGAAATTTGCCCTGTTGTACAGGATGGCTGATGACCTGCAAATATCCCTGCAATAGTCGTAGAGTATGTGGTTTTTGCTTATCCTGTATTGCCTTGTCCTGTACACGGTTGTAAATTCCTTAATAGTATTCTATAGTTAGTATTATAGCACACATTTCAGGGCCTGACAAACATTTGTTCTTTTTGGATGTATGGAGATTATATGCAAAAATCAATAGCAGAATCAGATATTCTGGACGAATACAGAAGAGGCTCTCATTCCGTGTACAAACTCACATACCATGTGATTTTTGTGACTAAATACAGAAAGAAAGTGATCACAGATGAGATTGGTGATTTCATGAAGAATTACGCAGCTTATCTCTGCGGGCGCATGAACAGTGAGCTCATTTCAGCAGAGACAGATGTCGATCACATGCATCTGCTGATCTCCATGCCACCTGATGTTGCACCTGTAAAACTCATCAACTCGTTAAAATCACAGCTGTCCAAAGAAGTGAGAAATACATATAGAACACACGTTGAGAAATACCTATGGGGAGATTCACCCTTCTGGAGTGCAAGTTACTTCTGTGCCACTACCGGAAGTGTTTCTCTTGATACTGTCAAGAAATACATTGAAGATCA
>NZ_JAGAYD010000033.1 GCF_017940685.1 Butyrivibrio sp.
CTGTTTAAGCTGAACAGGATGGATGGTATCACTCATGTAGCGCCATTTAAGGAAAATCGGGAAGTTCCAATGCCGGATCTGTCAAACAAAAAGGTCTTTCCTCCAAAAGACAGAGTGAAGGCAGTGTTTGATCCTTCGATGAAGTGGCAGCTTGTTGAAGAGTACGGTGTTGATTCTTTTACAGAAATGGATGACGGGAACCTTTTGTTTGAACATGAATACGCTGATGACGAAGGACTGCTTGCCTGGATGCTTTCATGCAGGGATAAGGTGACTGTCTTAGAACCAGCTAGGATCAGGGAAAAGCTCTATCATATTACTACTGAAATAGCGAAAAGATATGAAGGAGGCTTGATGTTATGAGGCTTGATGGTTTTGGGTTACTTGTAGAAGATATGGCAAAGATGATCCGATTTTACAGAGATGTGCTCGGATTTGAGATCAGGGAGGCAGAGGATGCTTCCAATGTCTATCTGGTGAAAGATGGAACATTGTTCCTTCTGTATGGCAGGAAAGACTTTGAGAAGATGACAAACCGCCGGTACGAGTATGTTAAAGGACTCAATGGTCATTCTGAGATTGCTCTTTATGTGGACACCTTTGAAGAAGTTGACGCAGCCTTCAAAAAAGCAATAAAGAATGGGGCAACATCGGTTTTGGAACCAGAGCTGGAGCCATGGGGCCAGAGAACCTGTTACATTGCGGATCCTGAAGGAAATCTTATTGAAATTGGTTCCTGGAATAAACCTTATGAGGAAAAGGATCTGGATGAGGGCTGAGGGTATGGAATATATCAGAGTTACAAAAGAGAATCTGGAACAGGAGCACATTTGCTGTGCCATTTCAAACAACAAAGATGTACAGGTTTCATCAAAGAAAGCCTGGCTGTCTGACAGGCTTGATGAGGGACTTGTCTTTTTAAAGAGCGCAGAGCGTGGCAAGTGTTTTATTGAGTATATTCCGGCGGAAAATGCCTGGGCTCCCATTGATGCGGATGGATATATGTACATTGACTGCCTGTGGGTGTCAGGATCATTCAAGGGGCATGGATACTCTTCAGATCTTTTGAATGCATGTATTGAAGATAGTAAGGAAAAGGGAAAGAAAGGGCTTTGCATTTTAGGAGCTGCCAAGAAGATGCCATTTCTTTCTGATCCCAAGTTCCTTAAATACAAGGGTTTTGAAGTCTGTGATGAAGCGGATAACAAAATCCAGCTGTGGTATTTACCATTTGAAAAAGAGGAAGACAAGCCAAGATTCAGGGAATGTGCAAGACATCCCCACATAGAAGAAAGTGGTTACGTTCTGTATTACACCAGCCAGTGCCCATTCAATGCGAAGTATGTTCCGGTGCTGGAGCAGACAGCTAAAGAGAATGATATACCATTTCATGCTATTCACATTAAGAGCAGGCAGGAAGCGCAAAGTGCCCCTACGCCCATCACCAATTATGCGCTGTTCCATGATGGAGAGTATGTGACCAATGAACAGATGAATGATAAGAAATTCTTAAAGCTTGCAAGCTCATAACAGCAGGATCAAGTAACGTAACGCTTTCAAAAACAGGAGAGCAAACAATGCATTTTGTGGATGCAAAAGGGATACTCACCGTAAACGGTGGACGATGTGGAATGAACATATACAGGGGATGCACCCACGGCTGTATTTATTGTGACAGTCGCAGCAGGTGCTATCAGTTTACGCACCCTTTTGAAGATATTGAAGTCAAGCAGAATGCTCCGGAGCTTCTTGAAAGAGCTCTAAAGTCAAAAAGAAAAAAGTGCATGATTGGAACAGGCTCTATGTCTGATCCATATATGCACTGCGAAGAAGAACTTAAGCTTACAAGAAGATGCCTTGAGATTATCAGAGATAATGGTTTTGGTTTGGCAATCCAAACAAAGTCAGATAGGATCCTCAGGGATATAGATCTTTTAGATGAGATAAACAAAAGAGCAAAGACAGTGGTTCAAATGACCCTTACAACCTATGACGATGATCTGTGTAAGATATTGGAACCAAATGTCTGTAATACAAAGCGCCGCATCAAAGTGCTTGAAGAGATGCAGAAAAGAGGAATCCCAACGGTGGTGTGGATGACCCCGATCTTGCCATTTATCAATGATACAAAGGAAAACATCACTGCAATTCTAAATGAGTGCGCCCATGTCGGGGTAAAAGGTATCATTGACTTTGGTATGGGACTTACCCTTCGCGAAGGCGACAGGGAATACTACTATGGTGCACTTGATAAGCACTTTCCAGGGCTTAAAGAGCAGTACATAAGGCGTTATGGAAATGCTTATGAATTGCCAAGTCCCAATTCGAAAGAGTTTATGGGGATATTTAAAAAGTTCTGCAGGGACCACAAGATTATGTCGTCCCCAGATGAGTGTTTTAAATACATGAATGACCTGCCTGAGAAATACTCCCAGATGAGCATATTTGATCTGTAAATAATGCTCATCCGGAATGATCACTCAATCACAAAAGAGCAGGCATCAGCATCTGACCCGTCTGAAAGAGTCAGAAGTCCATCTGATACTGTCAGATACATTCCCTCATAAAAGGTGCTCTCTAATGAGACCATCCCTTCTTTCCCGTTTAGAGAAGTTGTTGTTTTAAAGGTCTGATTTTTTGCAGTATCTTCAGATCCATCTACATCCTGTGAAAGAGTGACACTGCCTTCAGGACCGGCTGTTATATACAGTCCGGTCTTATTTTCTGCCTGAATGGAAACCAGGTATTCGTTATCAGGATCGTACTTACCGTCTGTGATAACCCACTGACGGTCAAGAACGCTTTCAGATAATTCCTCGCCAATCTTTATATCAAGATATGGGTAGCTTGAATCCTCAGAGGAGTTTGTGAACTGCTCATGGCTTATGTATGAACCGCTAGAGCTCTTTATAAGAGATGTGCTTCCAAAGAGGCCGGCGGTTGATTCTTCCATCAGTGATATGCTGCCATCCTCTTCAAAGACAAGCTCCTGCAGACAGGCGCTTCGCCTGTATCCGTTGCCGCCCGGCCTTGCACCGTCGTGATACATCATGTAAGTCTTGCCATTAAAATCAAATATGGCTTCGTGATTGGTGTTGCAGGTGGCAGTAGGCTTCATGAAGATATTTCCTGCGGTCCACTGATCTGCCATGGGATCACTTGCTGTTGAATAGGCAAGTGACTCCCTCCACTCAGAAGCATAAAACAGGTAATAGTCGCCGTAGTAGTTGCCCTCTGAGTCCTGCCTTCTGTAGAGCCAGGGAGCTTCTGTGTAGGATGTAAAGCCCTTTAGGGTTGTAAGGATATCTCCTGCGTCAAGACTTCTTCCTGAAGTGATCTTGCCATCGCCGTTCTGGTCCTTTACTGAGATCATGTCAGGGTTGAGTTCGCAGATAAAGAATTTACCGTTCCCCCATGCAAGATATCTCTTTTCGTTGCCCTCTTCATCGGTATCCACCCATACAGTCGGATCAATATCATTCCAGGCACTGGTCTCAGGCTTAGTGACAATTCCTCTTACAATGGGTTCTCCTATATCTGTAAAAGGACCTGTGGGACTATCGGAAACTGCAACGCCGATGGACTGCTTGCCGCGACTCGTCTTGTCCCAGGAGCAGAAGTACAGATAGTAGAGATCTTTTTTTGCCTCTTCATCATAATGCTTGATCACCTGGCTGGCCCAGGCGCTCTTTGAGTCCTTGGCCCATTCAACGTCGTGCATGTTCATGACGACGCCTTCCGCAGTCCAAGTCTTCAGGTCTTTTGAGGAATAGCAGAAGTACTCTGGGATGTGATAAGCGCGTTCCTCAACTTCTTTGTCAGTAGACATGTCGTGTCCTGTATACAGATAGACGGTGTCTCCGTCAACATACACTGCCGGATCGCCGCCATATATAAGCCTTCCTTTGTCGTCAGAAAGACGAATTATCGGATTGTAAAAAGAGTTCTTTTCAAGTGCAATGTCACTAACTGAAACTTCTGTTTGTTGTCCGCATCCGGATAAGAAAAGAACTGCAGCCACCAGGGCAGATGCAGCTCCTTTGATTGTCTTGTTGATCATTGGTATATGGTCTCCATGATTATTTAGATTCTTCATTGAGTGGTACGTAATTGATGCCTACCTTGATGTCCTGGGCGTAGTTGCCAAAGGTCTTGCCAAAGATGGTAAATCCGCCAGGGTGCTCGGCATCCTTGTCAACAGCAAAGCGGAATTTGATCTTGCTGTTGCTGGTCAAATCAAATTCGTCTATGGAAACGTCTGAGATCTTGAGTCCGTCGATAAATGTTCCATGGCGATTGATCACTATGAGCTTTAACAGTCCGTACTGATTCCAGTTAGGGAACCACCAGTCTGGAGTGAAGATTCCGGGTACATCGCCAAAGTCACCAGGTGATGTCCACATTCCGATGAGCTTCTTGTTGAGGAAAAAGCTGATGTCGCTGGGCCAGTCACTGTTTATTCCAGGGGCTTCCGAACTGATCTCAACTGAAATTGCAAGCTGGGTGATGCGCTGAGCTGGTGGGATGAAATTGGGGATATCGTATTCCACATATCCGGTGGTGAACCAGAGGATATCGGCGTTAAACCTGTCAGGATGTGCAAAATATCTTGGATCATCAACTTCGCCGATTAGCTGCTCGCTAGTGGACAGACCACAGGTAGGATAAGCGCTGTAGCTTGAGTAGTGTCCAACCTTGACCTCGGTCTGATACAGGCTTTCTGTGGGTTCAGAAGGTACGATGTTTATAAGTATCTTATCTATAGGTACTGAGCAGATCTTCTGATTACCATGTCCATGAGCTTCTCCGGAAATGGACACAAGCCCGCAGCTTTCAAGTTTTTTGATGTGTGCAGTGAGAGCACCGGCAGTTATTCCGAGCTTGCCAGCAAGCTCGTTCATGTTCATTCCTTTATTCTGAATAAGAAGCTTGATGATCTCAACCCTTACTTCAGATCCAAGAGCCTTGTACAGCTCGATTCCGTCTTCAAAATTTTCAATATGGAGCATATTGTCGTTCCTTTGCAGGTAATTTAGATTTTTCTATTTTATTTTAGCATTTTATCTTCAAATTTTACTATAACATAGCACGTTAAAATGTCAATTATTTCAAAAATTACTTTAGATATATCTAAAGATCTTTATTTTCTGAAAACGTTTAAGTAGAAAAAGTGGCGTGGTTAAGGAATATTTGACTATAAATAAATCTAAACTAAACCAAAATTATTAATTATGCACAAAATTCATCTGTTGTTTTGGTGCATAACAACGTTTATCTAAAATACTTCAAGATAATCTAAAATAAATATTGACACCCCTTATGGACGGCTATATGATTTACGTGTAATCGATAGGTATTATTCTTTCTAAGGAGGAAGCAAGATGAAAAAGAAATTGGTCAGCTCTTTAATGAGCATGGCGCTGGTTGCCGGCCTGCTTGCAGGATGCGGATCAGGCGCTGCAACTGAGACGTCAGAGGGTGCTACAGAGACAGCTGAAGCTTCTACAGAAGAAGCTTCTGCAGAAGAAATTCCCAATGCTACATTTGGAGATGCAAATGGTACACACTTAGAGATGTGGACATTCGTAGAACTTCACGGCCAGCATTACAAAGATATGGCTGAAGTTTGGAACGAGCAGAACCCTGACAGAACAATCGAGATCACATGTACAACATATCCTTATGGCGATATGCACACCAAGCTCCTTACAGCTTTAGAGGCTGGAACAGGTGCTCCTGATATTTGTGACGTAGAGGTTGGACAGTTCCCTAACGTTGTTGCAGGTCTTGATCAGTGGCTTGTTCCACTTGATGATTATGCATCACCTTATATGTCAACAATGGTTCCTGCAAGAATGCAGACATATCAGGGAGAAGATGGACATTATTACGGAGCTCCTTATCACGTTGGAGCAACAGCAATGTATTATAACGTAGCAGCTATGTCAGAGGCTATGGGCCTTTCACAGGAAGAAGTTATCGCTAAGATCGATGCTGTTAAGACATGGTCAGACTACGAGGCTCTTGGAAAAGAGTACGTTGACGCCATCGGCGAAGAAGGTAAGTACTGGACATCAGTTGATACAGGCGGAACAGACTGGCTCTGGCTTGCAATGGCTGAGTACGGCGATGACTGGACAGGCGGATTTGATAATCCTGCAAACTGCCAGCTTGATTCTGTAAAGAACATGCTTACAATGCAGCAGAGCTGGCTCAAGAGTGGTCTTGCTGAGATCTCTCCTGACGGACACGTAGACCTTGAGGCTGGATTCCAGAACATCATGGATCATAACATCGTTTCATTCCCTAAGGCACTTTGGTACATGAGCCGTTTCACAAACTACATGCCTGAAGAAGCTGGAAACTGGTATATCGCTAAGTGCCCTGTATTCCAGGATGGACAGAAGTGCTCAGTAGGTATCGGCGGAACAGGTACAGTTGTTACACAGCAGTCTGAGAACAAAGAGCTTGCAGCAGAGTTCCTTTGCTGGGCTAAGATGTCAGATGAAGGTGAGCAGCACATTTGGGATAAGCTTGGATTCGACGTATGTAACACAGCTATGTGGGACAAGGATTCCTTCGCTCATGATGACAACAACCAGTTCAATGCTTACTTCATCAACTATCCATACGATGTTCTTAACGAAATCGGAATGGACAACATTGGTAAGATTTCTGTTGTAGCTATCAGCCCTACAATCAACGAGTATGTATGCACAACAACACTTAACGAGGTTCTTGAAGATCCTGATTACAGTGTAGATGATGCTCTTCAGGAGCTGCAGGATGCAGTAGACATGGAGCAGTGATTTAATAAGACATGCTCTTAAGTTAGATCCAGAGGGGATGCCGGTATGATCTCCGGTGTCCCCTTTTCTAATAGTCAATAAAAAGGAGTAGGAGATGAAAGGTAAGAATTTCCTCTATTCGCAAAAAGTTGCCCCATACGTTTTTGTTATGCCGTTCATAGCAAGCTTTCTTGTTTTCTGGATTTATCCTCTTATAACGGCGTTCACCATGAGCTTCCAGGATATAGGTGCCATCAAGACTGAGTGGATCGGTTTTGATAACTACACCAAACTGCTCAAGGACAAGGTGTTCATGATCGCTGTGGCAAACAGTGCGAAGTACATGTTTTATACATTACTGCTGCTGATTCCGTTCCCAATGCTTTTTGCGGTTTTAATGGATTCCAATATCGTCAAGGCAAAAGGCGTCTGGAAGGCAATTCTTTACATGCCAGCCCTGACTTCAGTAGTTATTTCAGGTACTCTTTTCAGACTTATGTTCTCTGAATACAAGACTGGACAGATGAACGTTATCTCTGAAGCTCTTGGCTTTGGTACATACAAATGGCTTAAGAACAGCTGGTCCGGAATGCTGGCGCTTCTTGTTTTATGCTGCTGGAGATGGACGGGCGTCAATATGCTCTATTTCATTTCAGGTCTTAAGGGAATAGATGCATCTTTATATGAAGCGGCTGACATCGATGGAGCATCACCATGGCAGAAGTTCTGGTATGTGACTCTGCCTCTTTTAAAGCCAACAACAATCTATGTTCTGACCATCTCTGTATATGCAGGACTTGCTATGTTCCTTGAGTCATATATGTTATGGGCAGGCAATTCATCACCAAACAATATAGGTCTTACCATCGTAGGCTACCTGTA
>NZ_JAGAYD010000034.1 GCF_017940685.1 Butyrivibrio sp.
AGCTCTGCAATAAAAGGCATTCTAAAGTGCTTGGCATCCTCTATCTTTATGTCGGACTTATCGGAGATAAACTTCTCTGCATCGCTCCTTAGATAAAAGAGATAACAAGCACCTTTTTCGTCGATATATGGTTTTAGTGTCTTTTCTGACGTAAGCAAGTGATATTCCTGCAAGGTCAGAACATTCATTAGTTTTTCGTCCATGGCGTTATCCTGGTATTGAGCGGAGCATAGCCAAAATGGCTTCTTTGTCATTCACAGCATCCTTTTTCTGCTCCTGCTTTTTTGTTTCGGTCTTCTTTTCTGCTCTTTGCTGAATGGGTCTTATATTTTCGCTCTGAGGCTTAGCGTTGTTTTCTGTACAGAGGATTTCTTCTGTCTTTTTGTCTGTCTCAGTGTCAAGGGATTGTACTGGGACTGCATTTTTAACCTCAAATTTCTTAAAGGACAGATACTCTTCTACGGAAATGGTTGCCATCGGGCGACCTGTTATTTGTGTGTATTCTTCCAAAAGAGACCTTATATCACTCATTGATATCCTTTCTTAAATGGATCTCATATCTTAAAGTCGAGAGTTCCTTAAACATTTTGGCTGTCTTTTTATAGCCCCTGCTCATGTTTATAAATTGTTGACCTAAAAAGGCTGACGTAATAGCCATTGCGGGCGGAACATATAGATATAAAGTTCCTATCTCAGCAGGAGCTTTTGATAAAACCATGCATCCTACAACAAATGCTGCCGCTGATATGGCAAACTGTGTGCGGAAATATTTTTTATCCGCTGTGGATATTGCAAGGCCAGACGATGCAAAATAGAATATCAAGCTTGCAATAAGCGACTGGAAGCTGAGTCTGTATGATGTGATAAAAGAGATTATCCCGAGAAGGAGTGATGCCATACAGAGCATATCGCATATACCTTTTAAAAGACGGTCTGTTTTTGCCCTGTTAGCAAATATCCTTCTCATATCCCTCTCGAAAGTTTCAATATTGATGACCTTTCTTGCGCTTTCTTCCATTTCTATGATTGCCCGCCCGTCATCACTCTTCATGATCACGATGTTATTTGCAAGCCTTTTCTTTATCAACCCGCCTTTTTCTCCTTTACCTCTGTTTTTTCTGTTTTTACGACTTTTGGAGTATCAGATATGTCTATGAGCTCTCCAAGAACTTCTTCCTTTGCACACATCATGCGGAGATATCCAAGAACATTACAATATTGTGCATTCGGAAGCACCGTAATGTCGCCAAATACCTCTTCGAGCTCTTCCTTAAGGTCTTTGGAAGTACCGCCGATGGCAACGATCTTTGTAACGTCAAGCGACCATCCCTTTGTCCTGCATACGCTCTTTACCTGCGCTGCGTGTTCACGGAGTACCTTCTTGATAAGGTTTCTTGACTCATTCACCATATCCTCAGTGACCTTCGGTCCTCTGGGAAGCGCCCTGTCGCTGCTCTTTAAGATATTTGCAGTAATAAGTTCATTACACGGAGTAATGCTTGTTGAAATATCCTGTGAGAGTTTCTGGATAAGGATTGCTCCGCCAAGCTCTGCTGTTGCAGAATAATCAAGGAGAGGCTCTTTTCCCTGCCATAATGTGGCATTAAGATTAAGGTTTCCGATGTCGAGCACACCGGTAATAGTTGTGGGTGTAAGAGTCTCAACAACACCGTCCTGCGCGAGCGCACCGTATGACTCCGGGAACACGAATCTGTTTTTGATAGTGAAGGTCTTTTTAAGAACATCGCTCTTTGAGTCCTTCTTGATCTCAACCGTTACTTCTCCCTCTGGGAGAATAAAAGCCTTAAAATCCTCACGTTTTGAAACGCTGGCCCATTCTGATGCAGGGAGCCCTACTGCAACATTGATAACATCCTTTTCATTTGCAGATGCCAGGGTTGCAAGTGCTGTAAGGACGCATATCCTATGCATTTCGCTCTTTTTGTCTGTATCAAGAGGAGCGCCCTGCCCTCTTGCCCCGTTGCCTACCTTATGTACCTTATCGCCGATCTTGACGATTACTGTATTTTCCTCGATAGCATCATCCCTGAAATCACCTTCTGATACCGCTGTGCGGATAGAAAATGATCTTACAGACTTCTTTGCTGCATTATACTCTGCTACCTTTGTTGCGAATTTTCCAGAATCTACTGCAATATATCTTTCCATAAGACCTCCAAATAATCTAAACGATGTTGTTTCTTATATTAAATATAGGATAATTGCAGTGGTAATCCGTTTTCTGTACAGCGTCTTAGCCTGTGTGCACAACATAATCATAGCCTGCAATTCTTGTGCTGGTCCCCTTGGTGAGCTGAGTGCCTTTTGACTTACCAGATGTCGTACACTCTACGAAATAGTCTACCGGTTCAGAATCACCTTCAAGTTGCAGCTTTCCGACATACATAACAACGTGGTTGCTTGATCCTTCGGCTGTTCCCCATGATGCGTTTTTAACAACAAGATCGCCAGGGACAAGGGAACTTGGGTCCCCACTATAACTTGTCACCGGATACCCCATCGCTCCGCTCACCATAGCTCCGCATGAATAATATGCTCCATTTGGTATCTTACCCATTGCCTGGAGAAGATATGAGATATAACCAGAACAGTCAAAACCTCTTCCATTGTATGCAGCCCAATCGCCAGTATTGTGCATTCCGTATATATATCCGTATCTGCCTATGGTCGAAAGGATAAACTGCATGTATTCTTCAAGGCTTGCAAACTGTGACATATCAAGCCCCTGTTCTTCATACCATTTCTGCATATTGTTCATAATACGAAGGATCTGCGTCTGTGTAAGCGTGGCCGCCCATCCGGATGGGAATGATAATTCCCCAAATAGTACATCAAGATCTTCCGGGTCGAGGTCAAAGTATGCTATGCAGTTATCCATTACCTCGGAGTACATTCTTGGGAGTCCGTCTGCGTCATAGGCTCTTTCTCTTAACATCGACCTGTCAGCATTTTCATATTCCGTCATTCCCCAAAGAGGCAGAGTATTTTCTCCCTGCGACTCCGTATACCATGCCCTATATCCATTATCGGAACGGTCTTTTGTAATATATACATATTCAGATTCTACGGTTACTATCTCGTCAAGGAGTCTGCTTTCAATGTTGTAGAAAGGATGCGATGAGTGAGCCCATTCATTACCCACTTCTCCGTTGTGCACCCAATTTGTTCCGTCAAGTTCTTCCACTTCTAAAGTTGCATCTCGGTACATCATATCGACAAGCCCTGTGTCCTCAAGGAATACGTCTACATGCACCTTGCATCTGTAGTAGTCATTCGTGTACAAGGGAATTTCATTGCCATCTATATGCATGTTCGCCTTCATTGAGTTTGACTTGTCTTCTTTTAGATATTCATATGTAAGTGTTACCGTCGCATGATCCATGATGTCGTCAAACACTTCTTTCGTATACAGAGTTGAGAAAGTTGCATCTGACCCGTCATTATTCTGAAAGCCCATGGCAAAAATAAGGAAAGCCTTATAGAACTGGTCTATTCCATATTTCTGGAGATCTCCGTTTGTGTCATAAAACTGAGTATACTTTTCGTTTGTCACGGCATAAGAGTATCTTGAACCGAGGTATGTAAATGTACATTCAACATCCGGATTTAAATAGGACGGATCTTCCCATGCTTCATATGCTTCGCTCCATGTGCCGGGGTTTTCTGAATTACCATTTATATTAAATTCAAGTTCGTCAATACCTGCGTTATAACAATCTCTTACAGAGGGCATGTCGTAATCACCGATATCGCCAACAAGTCCTGCATTTCCATAGAATTTAAGGTGTACAGTATGGGTTTCATAGTCAGTATATCCATCTTCGCCGCCTATTTCCCATGTATCACTTATTGATGTTTCGTAGACAGGCTTTGCTCCAACAGCGTCTTCTCCACCACCCCACTTCCAAGCCCTTTGGCCCCAGTATTTACCAAAGTTAAAGCCTGCGATATCGCCGTCGTAGTAGACAGAAGCCACGTTTTCGTCTGCCATAAGAGTTGGGTCTGAAGCTCTTATCTGGTCAAACCATGACTCGGGCAACCTCTTTGCGGCCCATATACGCCCCTGTTCTGTATCTACTGAACACTCAAAAACATTTTCTGTATAGGCTTCCTGCCATGAGTACAGATAGTCTATCATCTTTTGTGCAGCAGAGTCAGCTATTGTTTCTGTCTCAGAGTCAAACCCCGTCCCCCGGTCGCCTGTCATGCCAACGATACACATGGCAATTACCCATATAAGGACCAGTATTAAGAGAATGCCGCCTATAACAATCGCAATTTTTACCGCTGCCCTTTTTAGGAAGTTAAGTAGTGAAAATGGTGATCTTACTACCCTTGATACAATATTATTCCTCAGTTTATCCTGCAAAGGGCGCAGCCATGGAAGCCTTTTATTTATAAAGGCATTGTACCTTGTTTTTATATTGAATTTTGCAGTGCTGATAGGCGATGCGTACCTGTCTACGCTTGCCTTATAGTTCATTTTTTTAACACGAAGCTCTTTAGTCTTCTCTGTTATCTTTATGCCTTTTTCTTTCAGCTCTTCTATACTTTTAGCAGATGCGCCTTTCTTTTCAAGGTCTTTAAGCTTTGCCTTATTTACGACGCTCTGGGCGCCAAGGCCCACTCTTTTTGCGTCATAAGCAATACCGCCTACGCCCTTTATTGTACCGACGACACCCGTTTTACCAACTGAGAGTCCCGCAGAGCCGATCTTCCCTACCTTTTTTGCAAAATCATATCCTGTGGCGGTATCAGAGTCTCCATACATTTCTTTGACCCACGCCTTGGATGTGTCTTTAAGGCCGCCATGGGACTTCTGGAGCTGCTTAACCCTTCCTTCCTGTCTTCTTAAAAATTGCAGTTCCTTAAGAAGCTCCCTGCTTTCTTTTGTCAGTTCTACCTTCTGGCCAAGGTGCGCCATACCTCCCACATGTCCTTTTGCAAGGGACATATCTATTTCTCTTAAATTGAGGTTTTTACCATTTATGGCAAAGTTGTTTCTAAGGGCGTCCTCTACGATCCTTACATTGTTGTTATAATCGCTCAGTATATTTCCGCCGTGTACCTTGCCAACAGCGTATTTTTCACCCACATAAGTTTTGACGGTATCGTTAAGATTTCTGCTGTACAGAACTCTTTGGAGATCTGCGTTTGATGTCCCCTTTGTAATTCCGCCTGCACCGGAGAGTTCCACCCATTTGTTTATCTGGTTATAGCCCTGTTTGGCTTCTGTTTGCTCGTACTGTCCCTGTACGGTCTGGTTTGTGACCTCAGATATCCTATCTGTCTTTACTTTTGCATGGCCCTGGTAATAACCGGTGTTCACATTGTTAACCTCGGCTTTGCTCTGACTGGTACCTTCGCTCGTATTTCCTCCACCGATATTAACTTTTGCGTCTTTCCTCCCGCCCAGGTTCCCCTGTTCGATGGTGAGTTTGTCCCCGTTTACCGTATTATTCACGGCAGAACCGGAGTAAGCATCACCTACTCTGAACTCATTGCCACCCTTCCCGGTAAACTTATACTCTTCTCTTACGTCCTTTGGGGCTGCGTCGCTCTTTTTTACCAGAGATTCCCGATAGTTGGGGTTAAGGCTCTTACTCCCGCCTTCTCCTCTCTGGGCCTTTACCATGTCTTCAGTTATCCTGTTCTGGTCTAGCTTTGCCATATAAACTCCTTATAAAAATAAAGCCAAAGGGCTAACCCTCTGGCTTTTACTACTTATTCATCGTAGTTGTCGTAATCATCGCTTGAAGCCATATATTCATCAAGGCTTTCATTGTCACGCTGCTGGCGCTTAAGCTCCCGCAGGCGTTCTTCTTCTTTCGCCTTGAAAGTAGGGTCTTTCTGATGGTTAATACAAACCACCTTATATACTAAATATGAAATAACGAGACCCAAAATTAAAACTATATTGATGATCATGGTAACAGAAAGTGTCATAGGCATACCTCCTTAAGCAAATAGCGACTCTTCAACGTCGTGTGCTGTGGTCAGGAGGCTGTAAAGCTTAGTGTTTTTCGGGAAATCAAACCCGAAAGGAACTGCAATCTTTCCTGTATAGATAAGCCCGTGACCTTTTTCTGCATTATTTATGTATTCTACCTGCGAATTTGACAGTGATAAAAGCTCCTGCAAATTCTGTCTATCCATCAATGGCTCATTTAAAATGATTATCATGGACGAGTTATTTATGATTGCTCTTGTATCTGCTGTACGGAGAAGATCCTCTGTATTCTGCATGATGCCGGTAGGGACACCCATCCACTTTCGGGCCATTTTCCATACACGGCGCAGGAACTTTGTTGTGCCATCTGACTCAAGAAGGATATGGAACTCGTCGATATAAAACCACGTCCAGACATTTCTCTTTGAGTTGATGATCATTCTGTTCCAGATATCGTATGTGCAGATGTGGAGTCCAAGTTCTCTCATGCCTGCACCAAGGTACTTTGTGTTGTAGACAACAAATCTTGCATTAGTCTCTACATTGGTTCTGTGAGCGAATGTGTCAAATGTGCCCGCTGCATAAGGGTATATTTTATCTGCAAGTCCTCTTGCCTCATATCTTTCCCTTGAATATTCTCTGAGCTCCTGGTACAGGTCTCCAAGTGTAGGGCACTGTAAAAGGTCAGAAGTCTTTCCGGATGCCTGAAGCATGTAAAGGTATGGCTGATAAATTTTTCTTACGCACTGGTCAAGGATTGAGACTTCCGCAGGGTCAAGTTCTCCCCTTGTGCCGTTTACAATCTCAAAAATCGAGATGATAAAGTCTACCTTCATGGAAATAGGGTCGTCTTCATCGTCAACATTTTCGGATATATCAAGATCAAGAGGATTGATGTAAACCCTTGAACCGGGTCTTAGTTCAATCTCCTGCCCTCTTAGTGCCTTTGCGAGCGGATAATACTCGCCCTGCGGGTCAATTACAAAGACCTGCGCGTTGGCTTTTCCTAAAAGGACAGACACCATTTCAAGCTTTGCTGTAAATGATTTACCAGAGCCAGCCATACCAAAGATAAGTCCGTTATAGTTATCTCCGGATGTCCTGTCATAGAGGATCATCGACTTTGTTATCTGATTAAGCCCATAGAAGATGGCGTTCTTCTGATTGATCTCCTGTGAAGAGAAGGGAATGAATACCGCCGCTGACTCTGTTGTATATAGTCTTGATAAAGATACATCGTTTCTGCAAAGAGGAAGTGCTGAATTAAGTGCCTTTTCCTGCTGATAACGAAGATCCTGTATAGGACAGAGGTACTTTCCTCCCACTTCTTTTACAAGCTTTACATTCTCCTCAAGCTGATCCAGTGTCCTTGCAAATACAACGATAAGGAATGTCATATCAAAGAGGTTCTGGTCTCTTTCTGTAAGGTCTTTTAACAGCTCTCTTGATGTTTCCTGCTTCCTTTCAAGCTCCGGAGGAAGAGCGGCGAACACACCGCCGTCGTTATTTCTCTTATTAACTGCTGTTGCAGAAGCCTCGATAGATGAGAGCTTGTTCTTTACAAGTTTTATTGCCTTTTCTGAGTTGATCCTCTCAGAATATGTGCTGATAAGGAGATTACACTGGATATCCGATAGTTCCTCAAGAAATGCTGTGCTTAAGGATGAAGGGACATTCTTAAGATACATTGCCTGTCCGTATGTGTCTCCAAGCATGAAATTCTTTCCGCCAGACCAGTCCATGGATGTAGGGCCGATAATATCCTTTACAGAAAGACCACACTTTTCAACGTATCTTAAGTCAAACACGCCCTCGTTTTTAGGGTCATTATTAAGAAAACCTGTCTCAAGCCTGTAGTCGGAATCCTGGTTATAGATCTGATAAAGTACGTTAAGCCTCTCCTGGCTTGTCATAGGCACGGTATCTACCTTGCATATAGGACGGAGCTTTCTTGAAATCTCAGCATCCATTCTTCTGAGTACAGACACGGCATGTTCGGCATTTATGTCGTCAATAGCAACGGTAAGGATCTTATCCTGCTTAATGGAATTATTACCCATCTTAAGGTTATCAAGAAGAACATTGTTCATTTCCTGCCTGTATGGGTTAAGACCATCCTTCTGAGCTGCGATCCTTATGTTCGCCATAGTCCTTTTCTTATTTATTTCGTGGTTGTAGATATTAAACTGCCATCTGGTCTTCTCGTTAAAAGTGTTGAGGAACGACGCAAATGCGTTGAATATCTGGAACTGCTCCTGCTCTGTTGCAATAGAAAATGATACGTCGTGGAGAAGATAGCTCTTTGTAAATGTCCCAGGAGTTGTTTCAATAATGCCTGCGGGCATGACTCCCCTTATCGGGATGGACTCTGATACAGTCTTGGGAAGGGTGTCGATCTTAGCGAGCTTTTTTATCATCTGTCTTGCAATGCCGGATTCAACCACCTTCTTTTTCTTATTATCTGTGACAAGAGTAGTCTGACCACCGCTTCTTACTCTGTCTGCCCTTGCAGGAGAAGTGCTTTGCGGCTGGCTCGGAGCGTTCTTTTCGCTTCTCTTCATTGCTGCTTGTCTCTGTTTCATTGCTAAATCTTTGTTTGCCATGATTTATCCTCACCTGTAAACTTTAAATTCTTCTCTGGAACTGTATGTTATCTTCTTTTTAGGTCCGTGTGTTGCCATATATTTCGTCTTTGTGGCTGCATCCATTTTAGATATCTTTATCTGTTCTTCTCTCTTTAAAAGCTCTTTATACTCTTCCGCAAAGGTATTTTTTTGTATGTTCTTTCTCTTTCTTGGCGTGAGAACATATAAATAGAGCATGTTTATCGCAATCGTCTCAAAATATGCTCCATCGAGTTTGACAAATCCGCAAAGGAAAAACGGGATCATCAGAATAAGACCAATAGTGATCTTATTGCCCGTATCCACGGGGATAAGAAGTGCTATGACACCTGCCACTAAAACCCCAAGACCGATGCATACTGCCTGTCTTGTCGTAAACGGACCCCAGGACTTATTTTCGTATTTTCTGATATCATCAGACATTTCAACTGTGATCATATTAAGCTCCCATTATATCGTTGGTGTATTCTCCTGCTTTAAGCATTACTGCTATGGCCGAGAAGTTTACTGCAATCAGTGAAAAGCAAAAATCAAGAGCATTGCTCGCTCCGCCACCAGATATGCTTCGCGTCATCATTGTTCCTGCGATATTGCTTATAGCGAGGCATATGACTGCGCACACTGCCATCTTGAAATATGCTCCAAAGTATCTTTTTATATATCTCATTCCAGGGGAACGGAGTCCCTCATGGTAAATATCTGCTACTGCAATCGGAGCAAATGCCTTCCTTACAATGATTTCAAGACATATCTGGATTACCACGAACTTTGCTGCAACAATGATGAGCTGTGTCAAGATCCACGGCACCGCAAGGGATATCCATGCCTGTATCATCCAGAAAAAATTTCCAGATGTGTGTCCCGTGAGTGCCTTTAAAAGATCCTCGGGACTTGCAGTTGCATTCGCAAGGCCGCCTGACGTAATACTACTTATAATGGCAGTCATAAATTCGCCTGCCTTGTCAAGAATAGTGGGGATGTTCATAAGGATAAGGAATGTGGCAAAAAGCTCTACAAGTCCTTTCCAAACCGCCTCAACAGGGTTTTGTTCTCTCTGTATTCCTTCAAAAATATGAGCCATCGTAATAGCAATAGCGAGAAGTGCTCCAAGGCCCTTTATGTAATTGAAGATGGTCTCAAGCCACGGTTCCATAGAACCGGTGCACTGGGCCCACAGATTTATGAGCACGTCGCTTGCTGCCGCACCGCCGGTAAGAGTATCGGTAACGATATTCATTGGCCCTGTAAGGATGGTCTGTGCCATATCCACAACCATTGCGTTGTCATTGTTTACTGCAAAAGCGCCAGGAAGCAGGAATATAATTATGAAAGATATAACAAGGAACATATTTGTTCCTCTTATGATCTGATTTTTCTTATTTAATGTAATTGAATCCATACCATTTTCCTTTAAAAATAACAGGGCTGGCTTTTAAACCAGCCCCTTATGTTTTGCTTACCGTCAGGTTGTTGTAAGCATTCCCGCAAGTGTACTCTTAGATGCGATAAGGATAACACTTAAGATTACAAGCATGATCGCTGCCGCAAGGGTCATTTTCGCCTTGTTTAGAGCAGGGCCGTCACCTTCTGAGTTTGCCTGTGCCCAGGAAACAAGTCCCATAACTGCCATGATAACAGCCATTGCAAGGATCAGCTTACCGATAACGTCAATGATGAACTTAAGAAGGCTTGATGCGGAATCCGCTGATGCCATATTCATCATCATCATTGTTCCCATTGTTGTAAGAGCTGTTCCAACGGGGATGCCCTTCTCAATGAGAAAGTGGTTACATCTTGCTTTGAGTGTGTTGATATTTTCCTTCATATACATTTAGGTCCTTTCTTGTATATTGTTTTTTACTATCTAAAATAAATATGGAAGAGCGGATGTCTTTTTTGGCTTAAAAACAATATTTTTCCATAAATATTTTTTATCTTGTTGGTTTTTTATGTATTTTACCCATAAAATTCATATAAACAGTGGTTTGCTATATCAGGTAGTTCCGAACAAAAAGAAAAGAAGAGGCTTTTTAAACCTCTTCTTAATTTTTCTGTACACGGTTTTTACTTAATCCGTTGCTGCGTATGTGAGTTTACTACCCTGCAATACGTTTATTGTAACCAGCGTATCTATTGTCTCTTTTATGGATTGTGATGACATACCGGGCTTTATGCCAAGAGCATCTTCAAGCCCTTTGGTTATCATCTCGTCTGTCTCTGGCGAGTATGCTTCAAATCCGGAAAGGGCTTCCTGCGCTTCTTTTGCTTCTGCTTTTCTTGCGGCATTCTTTACTTCTGTTGCAGAAGGAGCTGAATGAGGCTGTACAGAATTTTCCGGATTGTCCTTCTCAGCCTTCGCAAGCGGCGTATTATCATCCGCAAACTTATCCGGCTCAAGAAGATGGAGCGGGCCACGCTGCCTTATCTCAACGCCCTTTGCAAGAGGGATGACAAATTGTCCGCCTTTTGCATGGGCATATTTATAATTTGGATGGTTTGTCAGCTCATATTTCTTGCCGTAGTATGGTCTTACTCCTCTTATTCTTACAAGACACTCATCATCCTGCATCATGGTGATCTGATCTATTGTCATAATCTCGATAGAGGATTTGTTAAGAGAGGTAGACCCTCCTCCGTTCACCTGCCAGGATGTATTCTGTACAGTAGTTGTTTTCTTTCCGAGCATCTTGAGCATCCACTCGATTGTCTCTGAGTCATCACATCCAAGGAAGAGCTTTGTGTCGCAGTTTGCCACGATTGTATTCCACTTATCCTTGTAAATATCTTTGAGCTGTGAAAGAGCTTGTAAGATGATTGAACAACTTATCTCATACTTACGCATTGTGGCAAGCTTCTCGTTGAAGTCCGGGATCTGCCCAATGTTAGCGAACTCATCCAAAATTAGACGTACATGAATGGGGCATCTTGCATCGCAAGCTTCTATCTTGACGTTCTGAAGTTGTGCTTTGAACTTTTCAAGCTCTGCCTTGTTACCTCGCCATCCCACGAGTTCATTTGTATCTTTCGTATAAACCTTATAGAGCCTCTTCTCCTTATCGGGTCTGACTACGATGCCTTTTTTAACTTCATTTACGAATGCTTCGAGCTCTTTTTTTGCCTCGGCAGACTCTTTTTTATTTTTTGCATGTACCACTTTTATATTATTGGCAGCTCCGATAGATGCCTTCCATCCAAATTCTGCTTCTGTTTCAGCATAAGTATATAAAGAAGAGAATAACTGGCTGTACAGAAGAGATACGATAAAGTTGAATGTTGTATCTGCCGTAGGGATGATTACGAAGATGGCTTGTTTTGTATCACTGAAGCTCTCAAATTCAAAATCATCTGCGCCTGTAAGGTACTGCATGTCTGCAAGCTCAAATGTCTGGAGACGTACACCTACGGAAATAAGGATTGATTTAAGGGTCTTGCCTGCACCCATCTTGAATTTTTTATACTGTCTTATGGCAAGCTCTGCTGTCCTGTTGGTGTCTCTCTTCTCAAGATCTTCAAAGAGTCTGTCAAGATCCGATACTGCCGTTGCATCGTTCTCATCAATCTGTGCAAGAGTCAGCATTTTAACCACGTTTGCAAAGGTCTGGTTTTTTTCTTCCTCTGTATGCCACAGATACAGGATAAGTGCTGTAAGGAGAAGTTTTTCTGAGTTCTCCCAGAAAGGATCTCCTGCCTTTCCCTCTGACGGAGTTGTGTTCTTGATCAGAGTGTTTACCAATGTAAATACATCCTTTTCCTCTTTGATATAGTGGAAAGGATTGTATCTGTTACTTCTGTACACGTCGGTAAGATTAAATACCTTTACGTTATACCCTACATCTTCAAGGGCTTTGCCATAATCACGGAGCATTTCTCCGGAAGGGTCTGTGATGACGAAGTTACAGTTGTACTGAAGGATATTGGGAGCTGCAAAGAAACGTGATTTACCTGCACCAGATCCGCCGATTACAAGGATATTGCAGTTTCTTCTT
Source organism: Butyrivibrio sp. (assembly GCF_017940685.1). Classification (GTDB taxonomy): domain Bacteria; phylum Bacillota; class Clostridia; order Lachnospirales; family Lachnospiraceae; genus Butyrivibrio. The sequence continues at coordinate 12,582 of NZ_JAGAYD010000034.1, forward strand.
GTACCCCTGTTATCAATGGCAAGTCTTATATCCTTACTGATGATCATATTGTTTTCGCCATTTATCTCGGGTTTTCCAAGGGGCGATGCGTATTTTAGGTTGTATTTTTCAAGCTCATCCTGGTTCATAAGGTGAGCCTCACCGTTTACTGTATCCGGATTGTCATGTTTCTTGAGCGCTTTTTCGGCGCCGAGCATGATAAGGACTGTCCCTGCGGCAATCGTAAAAAGCACACTGTACAGAATTGTCATACCGCTGATAGGAAATATCTCCAGGGGGTGTATAAACACATTTGTCATGCCTTCATTAAAGGCTTCCATGAAGCTCGCCCTCGGGTTGTTTCGCATGATCGCGGCCGAATGGAGATATGTCAATAACAGATAGACATAAAATATTGAACCAAGTATTATATATACCTTGGCGTTTGACTTACGCCTTCTTTCTTTTTCTATTGCTGTTGCCATGTTTCTTATGCCCTTTCTCTCTCGCCATCGTCCTTAGACTTATCTTCTTTTGGCGGAGTCTGCCTTTCTTCTTTCTTTGCCGGAGCTTTTCTTTCCTTCGCATCGTGGTTTTCTATGTCGTATTTTCTAAAACCACGGACAGTAAGCTGATAGTTATTGGGGTCTACATCGGCTCTCACAAACTCATCTTTGATGCTCTCTATATCTGCGCCTGAATATCCCTCAAGTTCTTTCCCTGTGATCGCAGCGTCAATGACATCTATCATCTCATTCTGGTAGAGGATAAACGCTTCCTTTGGTGGAAGCCTAAAGAGCTCTTCTTTCTTCGGCCCTGTTTTGACAAGAAGGTTCGCCTTGTCAACGACGCCTTTTTCCATTCTCGAAATCTTTTCCTGCACCTGGTCTTTTTCTGGGCGGGCAGTCTCGAAGTTTCTTTTTGGGGACATCAGATGCTCGGCAATCCTATTGTCGTCGTTTATGATGGTCTTGTTATATATCTTATCCATGCACTTCTGAAGCTCTATTTCGTAGTCCATCTGATCCTTACTTACCGTAAGCTCCTGCATGTTCTTTATTTTCCCGTCTTCAAACTTTACCCTGTGAAACTCAAAGCCCTGCGAGTTTATCTCGATATACTTAGACGTATCATCTACACCAATGACATAATGGGTTGACTCACACCCCTTTAAGGAAGCTACTTCCCTATCAAGCCTTTCATCAGCATCTACCTGCTGGCGCTTTAGGATTGAATTTTCCCCGTTAAGGGAGAGCATCGACTCTGCAAAAGCCTTACACAGGTCCATCTTTTCGGGGTCTTTCACTATTACCTTCTGGGCGTGTACAGAAAGAGAAATCGTGCCGTCGGGCTCTTCTTCCTTGCCTACCATAAAACCTCTGGTTATATCGTTGCATTTATTCTTGAGAACCTCATACTGGTACTTATCAAGGCCGTGGAGGGTTATAATCTCCTTGTCCTTTATTCTGTCGGTCTTTGCAATGGCTGTTTCGAGCTTTGCAGCATCTATTTCCTGGTAATAATTGCCCTTTGCAGTAAGGACTCTTTCGTTAAGGCTTGTTACCAGCTCAAGGTCCGGCTGCTTAATGATGATCTTTGTATCATCTGCCGTACTTATAAAGGCAACTCCCTTGTTTGCAAGTTCCCTCTTAAGCTCGTCTCCACATTTTCCCTGTATAGGATAGGCAATGCATTCCCCGTCATTTTTGATCCATTTTGCCATTTCTCTCTGAGGAGCATATTTTGCCCTGCTCTCAAGCTGTTCTGAGAGCATCTTAAGGAACATGTTTATCTCATCAATGGTCGCTGCCATGAATTTAGTTGTGCTATCAAACTGCTGTTGGTCTTCAAAATACTGTTTAGCCATTGTCTTATCCCTCCATAATATAAATATGGGTTATAGCTCTTCTTTTTTTAATCAGGCACCATATCTATGAGCTATACAGAGAGCCGTTTTGTCTGTCATGCATAAAAAGAGTATAAAATTTGCTGTACAGAAATTCCTTGTGGCAGGCAAATATCCTATACTATATATAGAAAAGCAAATTGCTATACAGAAAGTTGAGACGATGATATGTTTGGATTTAAGAAGAAAAACTCCGTACAGAAAGATCCTGTACTGTATAACTTTGATAAACAGCCTGTACTGAACACTGAGACGGGTGAGTTTTTAATGGATTTTGATGTTGAACAGCAAAAGATACTCAGAAGACTTGTTGACCTGATGGTTCCGATTGGCTCTTTTGCCTACAAGGGTCTTCCTGCAAATCTCATGGCTGTGATCGAGGAATGGATAGGTACACTGATTGTCGTACTTGCTAACGGGTCTGTAGCTCCGACTCACCATGACTCTTTCCGTAATAGAGATATTGTTTCCTTTAAAGACCCTTCCCACTTTAATGAGAACATTATTTATAACATTGTTCATACGGACTTTGATCCAGAGCAGATGAAGTATGCTCTTATTGCCTCAGAGTATGGGGTGGACGTATGTGCCGAGATAGAAGATGTTGCAAGTTTTAGTGCTCTTGCGCTGGCCCTTGTTTCGGAAGGTGCTAAATATGGTCTCAATATCTGCGATAAGATACATCAAGGGACAAATATATTTGAGCTCAGTGATTATGTTGATAAGCATAGGCAGAAATATTTAAAAAAGGAACAGCAAAAAGATAAATGGGATGAATTTGAGTGGAAGCTTTTCCATTAAAGCGAAGAAAAAAGGGCTTGCCGTTATGGCAAACCCTCTTTTTTATGAACTTTTAGTTGAAGGGGAGCTCCTCTTCGTCGATGTCAACATTGGCAAAGCCATCGCCATCAGTAGGCGCTTCGGCGGAGGCGCCAGTTGCACCTGCGGCAGCGTTCTTTGACTCGGCAAACTCCTGCTCTTCTACAACAACCTCGGTTGTGTAGACCTTCTGACCGTCCTTGTTGGTATAGTTTCCAGTCTGGATACGACCAACAACTGCGATCTTAATACCCTTCTTAAGGTACTTCTCAACAAATTCCCCGGCCTTTCCAAAGGCAACGCAGTTGATGAAATCAGCAGTCTGTCCGTCGTTGGACTTAAATCTGCGATCAACAGCCAGTGTGTAGCGACCGATGGCAGTTGGCTTCTCTCCCTGGGAGTATCTAACCTCTGGGTCCTTTGTTAAGCGTCCGATTAACTGTACTTTGTTCATGTTCAATTTCCTCCATTTCAATATATGATTAGTTACATAATAAGTATGGCAGAATGGCACCCAAATAAAATTTATGTCAGTTTTATTCTGGATAAGACATCCTTACAATACTTTACTGTCGCCTTATATTCATTAGGGTTGTCCGGTTTTATATTCATTCTTTTAAACGGATCTGAAGCATAATATGCCAGGATGGGTAAAAACAGATCTATATCCTGCTCCACTTTATATTCCTCAAGATCCGCAATAGTCGGATAATATCCTTTTGTAGTGTCAACGTCTATCTCTTCCATCTTGTCAATAACATCGTAAAAAGCTGATTCTTTCATAAAGGACTCCTTTCTGGGCTTTATATATTAAATATAGGATTGCAGAGTTTTGATTTTAATTTCTGTACAGAGAAATTTCTTAATTTTGGCAAAGAAAAAGAAGCGGTAAAACCGCCTCTTTTCTTGTAATCGCTTTAGCTTTAGCTTCCCAAACGTTTTAATGTACGTTTTTAAGGGTGTTTACAAAAAATTTTTTTTGGTTATCATAAATTATTTCTTCTTGCCGTTAACAGCTTCCTTCAAAGCAGCCCCTGCCTTGAATTTTGGAGCAACGGTAGCCGGAATCTTGATAGCGGCGCCAGTCTGAGGGTTCTTGCCTGTTCTTGCAGCTCTCTTAGCTGTCTCGAATGTTCCAAATCCTACAAGCTGTACCTTGCCCTTTTTCTTAAGCTCCTTGGTTACGGCTTCTGTAAACGCATTAAGTGCGTTTGTTGCATCTTTCTTGGAAAGATTTGCTGACTTTGCAATAGCTTCGATTAGTTCTGTCTTGTTCATACACAAACTCCTTTGTCTTACTGACCTGCAAAGGTGTTGTCTTTTGCAGGCGTTATATTTGCTACGTTTTAACGTTAACACATCTTAAAACCCAGTTCAATACTGCAATTATTAAATAAAAAGAAACAGCCCCCAGATGGGAGCTGACTTCTTTTATATGGAGTTTTCAGACAACGCGCAAAAGCTCTGCTGTATCACTTACACCCATGAGAGAATATACTTTCGAGGTCACATCTTCTTCCTCATAATCTCCGCCTATCACCCATTTCTCTTCGTTAACATCGAAATAGATCGAGGCGTTATTTTTGTTATTCACGTATATTCTATCGAAGGAGTATTTCTTCCATCTGGTACAGCCAGTTACCTCAAGGGCATCCTGCGGAGCATCTATCTGATAGTCAGAAAGAAGCTTCTTAAATACCTCCAGGGTAGCTTTCGCATCGTCTATAGATCTGTGGAACTGAAATCCCGATAAGGAGAGCGTCTCGCAGACATTGATGAGTTTGTGGGGTTTAGGGAGCATACATCTTGCAAGCTTTAAGACATCAAATGCAGTGGTGTATGAAAAGGATTCTCCAACCTTATCATAAAGAGCACTTACAAAAGAGATGTCAAAGCCTACATTGTAGCCGACAATAACAGGAAGATCGCCCATGAAAGACTTGATCTTCATTACAGCTTCTTCTCTGCTAATTCCCTTTTCCTCAAGCTCCTTATCTGTGATACCTGTAATCTCAACGATCTTTTCCGGGAGCGGATATCCAGGATTGATATAAATATCAATCTCGTCTATCATATTTCCATCCTTGTCGGCCTTTACCGCAGAGAACTCGATAACGTCGCACTCTGATGGCTTAAGCCCTGTTGTCTCGGTGTCAAATACCACATAAGAGCCCACGCTTTCTACATGGGCTCTGAAATCTTTAACTTCTTTTCGCATCAAACTGCCTCCTTTGCCATTTCCTTGAAGATATCAAACTGCCTCTGCTGTTCAGGTGAGTCATACTTCGTGGTGGATGTTCTCATCCATCTGAGGAATGACTTGAACTGAGCTGTTCCCTTTACTTCGCCGTACTTCTTGTTACGGCAGTTGCCGATCTGGATGATCGTATCATCCGTGATTCCGGCAGGAGTTACCTCGGGTGCTGTTTCCGGTGTCTTTGCAGCAGTTTCCTTAACAGGGGCGCTCTTTACAGAGGCCGCAGTGGGAGCAGAAGCTTTAGCGGCAGGTTTTAAAGCAGCCACATCATTGCTAAATACCAGGGTCTTTTTAACATCTCCATAATACAGGACTTCGATGGTGACGGATTTGATCGCCTTCTCATCTTCTGTATAGGAGATATCTTTTACCCTAAAAGTATTATTGCACTTTGGCTTATCACCGTCGTCCTTATATCCGCAAAGGTCTTCCTTCTTGATAAAGATATTCGGAGCTGTGTAAAGGGCTCTGCCGATTCCAAGATTGAAGCAGGCTCTCTTGAATGAGTCAGATGCCTGTCCTTTCTCTTTTTCTGTATAGCTTTCTGTTCCGACATCCTGCTTGGTGATCCATTCACCTGTATCCGGATTTTTTACTGATACTGTGCAGTACAGCCTGTCTCCGATAAGCTCATGCTTTCTCTGCCACCCGAAGATGGTAAAGGTCTCGTCAAGAATGTTCTGGTCTACCCTGGCGTCCTTGTACAGAAGTATCTGTGCACCGCCCTTATTGACCTGTGCTACTCTTGCCTCGATCTCTGATGCGTAAAGTGGTCTGAATTTCATGTTGTCCATATTGTTTCCTCCATTTCAAATTAGTAGTTACATTCAAAACATGGGATAAATAAGGGGTTGTGAAATTTTACGTGTGGATTTATATGTGAAAATAAGAATAGAGTTTTAGAAAGGAGCCCTCTGCCGATATCTTTCACTCCTACAAAGGGTGGGCGGCGCTACCACGCGGCGCGACAGGAGATGTATCGTTCTCAAATTCATATGAATAAAAATACTTATATCATATAGAATATGGGATATTAGATTGTTAAATAAGTTTTCTGTACAGCAAAAAACCCATACTTTCGTATGGGCTTCCTGCTTTGGAATGTTAGATTGGAATGGAGTTTTATGCGGGAAGAAGAGCAATCTCTTCTTCATCCGCGGTAGCTGGCTTTTTACTGAGCTTATACGGGGTCTGTCCGCAAGCTTTCTGGAGTCTTGCAACAGTATCCCTGTCAAGTCCTGTTATCCTTGCAGGCACTCCCATGAAGATCATGGCAATGTCATAGTAAGTGTAGCAGAGCTCTTCATTGATCTCAGCTTCAAGACATTCGAGAAGTTCCTTCTCCTTCTTGCCGGAAACCTTTGCCTCGCGGCATACTCTCTTCAGCTCCTCCGATATAACCTTAAGAACGGCTTTTTTGTTCTTAGCCTGATCTTTTGGTTTTGACAAGTCAAGAGATGAGTAATTCATAACCTCTGTCCCCATGAGCTCGGCAAGAGCCTCCGGAAGCTTTCTGATGGAAGAAAAGATCTTTTCATCTGCCAGCCCCAGAATAACTTCCGGGGTCAGATTCTTACCCACATGCTTTATCACCACCTCGTCAGTAATGACGGTTGAAGCGCCTTTGTTATAAACGCCTCTGATGATGACACTTGACTGTCCTATATCTGATGTTGAGAGATACAGACCGGGGATTACCTCTCCGCTGAGCTTATACTCTTCTGCGATCTCCTCCCCAATTTCCGGAAGGATAACATGTGCAGATGTGTACCCGTGGTCAATCTCAAAGGATGAAACAACAGGCGCCCCCATTGTCCCATCTTCGGAAAGCTTCTCTACAGAATTGGCGATAATAGTCTGCGGAATGAGCTTATACGCACTTCCGAGACCCGCAAAGACTTTACGGACCGTTACGCCGCCGATCTCTTCCTCTCTGTAAACAAGGTGTATATCCTCGTTTTTTCTGTACACAGCATCCGCAAGGTGCATGTCACGAACGACATTATTTACCTGGATCGTCATATCCCCCTTAACCTCCGCACGAAGCGTAAAGGTTGGGATGGCGATTGTGGATACTATGTAGAGCCTTCCGTCAATAAGAAGACACAGCCCAGAAGTCTTTTTTACTTCTTCAAGAAGTTCTTCGCTTCCAAAAAACTCGTTTGGTACTGTGCCCGTAGGAAGTGGGCTTCCGTTAAGGAAATCTTCGATTGTTGGCTTTGTGATCTTCCAGAACGGGGTCTTACCCTCCTTCTGCTTAGCCTCAATAGGGCAGTATGAAAGAAATGTGATGTTAAATGGCTTAACCACAGCATCTTTTGTTGCCTCTTCCATCTTCACTGTCTCTTCCTTAAGAGATGTGATTCCGTCGCCTACTTTTCTATAATTGTCAAGTAATATACTCATAATCGTCCTCCTTGCCCCGCAGGGCTATCTATTGGTTATATGTACTGTTTTACCTTATCCAAAAGTGGGGATAAGTTGTTTGGCATAGTCGGATCATTTACAAAGACCTTTAACCTTTCGGTGTTTCCTTCTTTGTATGAATCGACTATAAGTTTTGCGTCAGACGCAGTAATGCGTCCGAGCTGAGTAAACGGCTGAAGTACAGCCATCAGCTTGACACTCTCCATTCTCCTGTTCATTCTATTGTCCTCCATTTCCAATAAAAACTATCTAACAACTAAAATATGGAAAAACGGGAGGGAAACAACAAAATAGACAGAGATACAACGTACCCCTGTCTATTATATGACGATTTTTCGTTATACGGTGTCAGATGACTGTAAATTTTCCTCAAGCTCGTCCTTATATCCTGTCTCAAAGAGCATCTGCTTAAGCTCTTCTACACTCTTGCCCTGCGCTTCAGCTTCAACCTGCTCCTTTGATTTGTAGCCATTTACATACTCAACGTCGTATGCAGCCACTTCCATGGAATTATCCTTCCACTCATAGAGCTTGCCGCAATGAGGACATATCATCTTTCTTGTTACAGTTCTTGCCTGTACAAAGCCGTCAATAAGTACATCCGACTCATACTGAAGGTACAGCTTGTCATCCCTTGCTCTCTCACCATAACTCTTTACGATAGGCCAGTCTGTTCTGATAGACGGGTCATCTGTTCTTATGGTGAATTTTCTGTTGAGGGCGATAGGGTACTGTGTTATCTGGACGTTTTTCTTTGTTGTAAAGAGCTTCGGGTCTTTAAGCACCCTTCCCATTACATAGAGCTGATTTGAAATCTCCCGGTGGTCAACGAGGTCTTCCCTTGCTGCTGTTTTATCCTCTCCGTAGCTCTTTAATTTCTCTACAAAGATGGGCGTGATGTAAACAAGGTTACTCTTTACTTCGTTTTTCCAGTGATTTCCATTTTCGTCAGTGCAGTGAGGACAGTAAGACGCCTTCATAATAGCCTTTGATGTGATAACGCCCTTTACAAGGACGATATCATTTTCCTTCCATTCGGCCATCTTATCAAGCTGTTCTTTTTCCCTTGATACAACAAGAGGAAATTCGTGCTTTACATACTTAAGGTCATCCTCAACCTCACGAAGTCCCCTCACAGTATCGAGATATACTGTCCCAAACAGATACTCTCCTGTTTCGACATCCTTATTGATCTGTGGGGGCTTATGCACTCTTGCATACAGAAAAGCTATATTCTGCCTACCCATATTATTAGTCTCCTTTTTAATGCTTGATGAATGATTTTACTTAACTATCTTTAATATGGGATAGCGGATTTAAAATTTTGAATAATTGTTTTGCGAAAACGAAAAACTCATAAAAAGGCCACCCCGGAGGGCAGCCTTTAAAGTGATTATAAGTTAACTTCCTTCACTAAGGGAAGAAGTTTTACATCCTCGGAAACGGTATAGTTCATCCGTCTTACCTCTCCAAGCGCTTCGTCATAGACAAGAAATCTATAGCCGCCCTCTTCCTGGTACTTTCCCTTGAATGTCTCTTCCTCTGTGATGTGGAATACAGCATAGCTGCTTACACCCATCATAAGAGCGCCACGTCTCTCCTTAACGGGAGAAATGCTTTCGACAATGAACTTAAGTGTCTCGTTGTCGTCGTCATCGCTTTCTACGTTTACCTTACCGAATATCTTGAATACGCTTCCCTCTTTTAAGAGTTTTTCACATCTTGAATATGCCTTGGTAAAGCAGGCGCAGTTTATACGGCCCGATCTGTCCTCTACGTCAAAGAACGCCATCTTTGCTCCATCTGACTTTCTGTTCTTTATCACAAGATTAGTGACAAGGCCATAGATGGCTGTTGTCTCTTCTGAAGTATCAGATACAGGAAGGAGTGAAACTTCTTCTGCCTTCGGGTAGATATCCATGGGATGAGATGATACATAAATGCCAAGAGCTTGCTTTTCAAGTTCAAGCCTCTCTTTTGCATCCTCATAAACCCCATTTAAGTGAACAGCCTTGATCTCATCATCAAACTTGATGAGAGATTTTTCAGCATTATCTATCCTTTTCTGAAGCTTATCTGCCGTTGTGAGCTCCTTGACCTCTGCCTTAAGCCCATTATCTTTCTGGATAGCGATAAGCTCGTCATCAGATGAAAGCTTTTCGATAACAGGAAGTGCAAAATTTGCGCTCTCAATAAATGAGAGCTTTTTGTCCCTGTCGGATAGAGGCTTTTTGATGTCCTCGACAAAAGCTTTCATGGAACTTCTGTTATCTGAGAATGCATCAAAAGCTCCTGCTGAGATAAGGTTTTCGATAACAGCGGCTGATGGATGTACCCTTACAATGAAGTCCTTAAGATCCTTAAATGCTCCGTTTTTCACTCTCTCTTTTATTATTACATCGCCTGCCTTACTTATGCCTTTTACGGCTGTAAGGCCAAAGCGGATCGAGCCGTCTACTGTCGTAAAATCAGCCCGTGAGAGGTTTATATCCGGAGTAAGAACTTTGATCCCGACCTCAGAAGCATCGTAGATGAGCTTTGAAACTGCCTCCTGCGGCTTTGCATCTACTGTAGCCCAGTTAAGAGCTGCCATAAAGAACTCAGACGGGTAGTAGAGCTTAAACCATGCAGTAAGATATGCATTGTGAGCATAAGCCGCAGCATGTGACTTGTTGAATGCGTAGGAAGCAAAGTCCATCATCTGGTCAAAAAGCGTGTTGGCGACATCTTCAGCAATGCCATTGTTTTTGCATCCCTCGACGAATGCATCACGCTCATGTGCCAGCTTATCAGCCTTCTTTTTTGACATGAAACGCCTTACGTTGTCGGCATGTCCCAGAGTAAAACCTGCAAGTTCCTGACATATCGCCATAACCTGCTCCTGGTATACAATAGCACCGTAGGTTTTGCCAAGGATTGGCTCAAGCTGCGGACAAAGGAATGTCATAGGCTTTCTTCCGTTCTTTACCTCGATAACGTCGTCAAGATACTGTAAAGGGCCTGGTCTGAACATTGAAACCAGAATAATAAGGTCTTCAAAGCATGTAGGCTTAAAGCGCTTTAACATGCTCTTCATTCCGTTTGACTCGAACTGGAATACAGAGTTCGTTCTTCCCGTTGAGAAGATCTCCTTATAAACCCTTTCATCGTCAAGTGGAATTGACAGAGGATCTATCACCTTGCCTGTGTTCTTTTCGATCTCAAACATGGTCTCTGTGATGACATCAAGTGTCTTAAGGCCAAGGAAGTCGAATTTAAGAAGTCCCTGTTCTTCTACCTGCACCATGTCGCACTGGGTTGTGAACATCTTTAATGTAGTGTTATACCTAAGTGGAATATACTCTGATACATCACTATTATCAGATATTACGATACCTGCTGCATGTGCGCCATAGGCTGTGAATGCTCCTTCTGTTACGAGGGCCCAGTGAAGAATGGCTTTTGCATCTTCTGAAGGATTTTTCTTTACGAGATACTCATAAAGGCTTGTGCCCTCATCAGATACATTTCCCTGTGCATCTACGGTTGTTGCAAATGATACCCCGACATCAGAAGGAACCATCTTGATGATGGATGCTCCAACTTCATTGAGCAGGCTCCTTCCATATTTCTTAAGCCCGTAAAACTTGGAAGCTGTTCTCAGAGCTCCTTTGGGAGCAAGTGCATTTGTGGTCATGATGCCACATACAGCACCCTCACCGTATCTTCCCTGTACATACTCGATAACCTTACCTCTGGTATCAGCACTGATATCACTGTCGATATCAGGCATAGATACTCTTTCTGGATTAAGAAATCTCTCAAAAAGAAGCCCGTATTTTATAGGATCAAGGTTTGTTATTCCAAGAAGATAGCAGACAAGCGAACCTACTGCACTTCCTCTGCCAGGTCCGATGCGAAGCCCTGGATTTTTCCATCCGTTGGTCTCTATAAATTCCTTAAGCTCTGCGATAGATAGCGGTGCTTCTGAAATCTTCTCCTTCGGTACTGCTCCAAGAAGGCGACCATACTCAAGGAAATCCTTAACAACAAGGTGATAGTCTGCATAACCCATGTCTTTAATGATTTTTGTCTCATACTCAAGACGGGCCTTGTGCTCCTCATCCATCCCTTCGGGATATCTCCAGGCAATGCCTTTTTCGATCTCCTTATCAAGGATGTCGTTTGCATCTTCTGTCTGTGAAAACTTAGGATAGTGCTTTCCTGTCTTAAACTCCACATTACATCTGTCAAAGATAACGTCGATATTGTTTATCGCCTCTTCAACATCTGCTTCTGGAAGGATTTTAAGGAGTGCATCTGCAAGCTCGTAATTATCCTTAAGATAAAGCTCTGCATCTCCTGTATTTTCCTCCTGAAAGGTAGCATCAGTGTTCTTTCCATAACGAAGTGAGCGTAGGATGCATCTGCGAAGCCTGTCATCCTCAGAATTGGTGAGAATGTGAACATCGTTTGTTGCCACAAGAGGGAGCCTTAACTTTTTTGCAAGCCTTACTACCTTTGTAAAGACAAGAGCCTCTTCCTCAATGCCGTGATACTGGACTTCGATATAGAAGTTGCCCTCTCCGAAAGCGTCCATATATCTTACTGCAAGAGTTTCTGCCATGGCGTCAAGCTCTTCATCGGATTTGAGCTGAGCTTTCAAACCGTCAATCTCAGCCTCAATTTCCATGAATTTATCAGCTGACTCATTAAGAGCCTTAAGCTCTTTTTCAGCCTCAGAAAGACGCTTTTTAGCATCTTCCACAGCTTTTTTAGCTTCTGGCAGGCGCTTCTTTGCATCTTCAGCATCCGCTTTATCTTTTTCAAGCTCTGCTCTTGCCTCTTTTGCGCCCTCATCGCCTTTTGCCTCAAGTTTTGATACAGACTTTTCTCTTGCTACAAACTTGCTTTCTGCCATTCTCTTACACTCATCTCTTTCGATAATGAGGTTTTCTACAGAGTCCTTAAGGTCAGATACGAGATGTCCCATATCAACAAAATCATTTGATGACGGTGAAGCATACCCTTCCTGCTTTTTAAGGGCCTTGTCGATAAGCTTCTGTACAGCGCTGTTTTGCAGATAAACCGCATTGATCACACCGTACATACACGCTGACAGAGCAATGATATCTCCCTTGTAGAGAGATGTAAGTTCAAGGAGCTTTTCTTCTCCTATTACAGGAAAAGTATTTACTACATTATAGTTACTTTCTGTAACTACTTTGCAGATGCCCTTCCATCCATTGTCGTTTGCCGCAAGAAGGATAAGGTGTTTTCTTCCAAGAATGCCTCCGTCAACATAGACTTCACATCCGGGGATGAGTTTAAGGCCGCTATCTGCAAATACCGGTCTGTAATCTTCGATTGAAGATACAACGCCATGGTCTGTGATAGCACAGCCCTTTCCACCCAGCTCTTTAATCCTCTCTGCAAGTGCCTTTGCATCAATCTGTGCGTCAAACAGACTTCTTACATGCGTGTGTAAACTAGCTGTAAATTTTCTTATATTCATTTGTATGTCCTCCATTCCATAATCTAGGTAATAATTACACTTTAAATATGGAAAATCGGTCCTTTAACATAAACATGGGATTTGATATCTTTGAAATTGCTGTACAGAAAATTTGATTTCTTCTGGCGTCAGATTAAGGGAGCAGCTTTACCTGCTCCCTCTAAAATTATGCGATATTTTCCCTTTTTAGGGCTTTTAATTCTTCTATCCGTCTCTTATTCCATTCGCTCATAAAAAGCGCAGGAGTGTACCAAAAACGGCTGTTTTCATCAACAAATAAGGGGTTGCCTGTGTAAGGCTCTGTAAGGGTATTTCCCTCTACGATAAGAGCCGCACATCCAATGAGAGATAACTGGATATATGCCATATTTGCGGCTGTCTGGTCAAGGTCCTGTCCGAAAAAGAGTGCCCCTGTTGACACATCCACGCCTTTTTCTCTTATCACATCGGCTGCGGCAATGAGCATAGCCCCTGCTCCCACACATGAATCAGCAATAGTTGTGTATTCTTTTCCATTGAGATCCTTGTCGATATCATTAAGACTCAGTTCAGCCATAAGATGGCTTACATGGTACGGGGTAAAGAACTGTCCCCAACCTTCTTCGCCCATGGATAATGTCATATAAAGATTTCCAAGAAAATCCTGTGAAGGGTTGTTACTTAATGCTTCCATTGTGATAGCAAGGAGTCTTATCGGGATTTCCACTCCGCCAAGTCTGTCTGCACATTCCTTAAATGCAGCCAATCTTTCCTTTTTTACATCACTCCTTACTTCAGTTATGTTGCTTATATCACATGCAAACATCAGCATAAGATCGCTCCATGCTGACCTTTTGCTTAGCCCATGCCTGTAACAGAGCTCACTCTCAAAAATCTTTACAAACTCTTTGATGTAATCCTTATCACTCATCTTCTTCTCCGCTTTCTGCAAAGTCTCGCAACGCATCCTCAAGGATTTTTCTCGTTACGTCCTTCATAAGGTCAAAGTCATAATCGACATAACCATCAGTTTTGTATTCCATGTATCTTGCCGATGTCATTCGGGTAAGAAAGTTCCAAGCATCATCAGTGAACAGATCACTGTTCTCATCATCACCCATGCATCTTTCGATACTGGATCTGAGATAGTTTTTTGCTGTCTGCCACCCATATCGGGGAACGTCCCGCATGAGGATGTCTCTTATATAGTCATAATCTTTATCCGACAGTACGGGACCATCAGCAAAGTATACCTCTTCGCCCGTTTTCTTATTCTGGATGTCAAAGTGGATTGATGGGTGGTTTTTAAGGTGTTTGTATCTTGAGACGAACTGCATTATCTTTATGTCATATTCAGACAGCGGGAAAATATCCGTAAGTTCATGCAGGAAATCATAACTCTCTGATATCAGTTCTATCTCCCTATTTTTCTCATCTCCGCATTCCTTCGCTCTTAATCCAGCGTCAGCAAAGTTTATGATAATGTCTTTTTCTATGTCGGTGCTGTATTCAACCCCATCTACTGTTATTGTTTTTTCGCACTTAACGTGAAATATACTCATATTCCCTCCGAATATTACTCAACCCATTCAAGGCCGTAAACGCTTACATAGTATTCTCTGGTCGCACTTGGGTTGTTCATATAAAAACTAGATTTTATCGGCTCTGTACTATAAATATGGGATATTCCGGCTTTCGGACAGTTTTCTGTACAGAAAAATAGCCCGGTTTCCCCGAGCTATTTCTTTTCTTATGCAGTTTTAGTCTGTGGCTGTAAAAGGCTTGCCTTGATCTTTTTAAGATAGGTAATGAACTTCTCTCTTCCGCTTTTTGTCTTCACATAATCACAGAGGAAGTCATCAAGCCCCTTATAGTTTTTTTGCCACTGTCCGTTTTTGGTGTCCCATGTCAGTGTATGCGCCTTAAAGCCATTTTTTTCAATCTCTCTTAGGAGATTTTGCTGAGCCTGCTTTACCACTTTGTTTTCATCGACTTTATCCATGTCATAAGCCTCTACAAAACAAATGTTAAGCCCCGCCTTTTTCTTCATGAACTCTTTAAAGCCGCCGATTGTGCCAACACCGGGCACTCCTATCACAGACACTTCTTTGCCGAGAAGGCAATAGATGATGAGGGCTTTGAGTATTCCTTCTGTCACGATCCAGAGAGATGTATCTTTCCCTGGAAGGATTGTCGGAAGTGCTCCGGAAGATGCTCCGTCGTGCTTTCTTGAAGATGAGAGCCAGATGTACTTACCGCCTTTTTGTGGGTTATCAGCTCTTATCTGCATACCTGCGATCTGGTTTGTTTCCCCATCAAATGCAGGACAGTAATACCCTTTGGTGTCATCCACCATCGTATATATACTGTAATGACCGTAAGTATAAAACCCTGGTACTTTTGCGGGGAAGATGCCGGAAGACACTATCTCTCCTGCGGCTTCCTTACCACTATCGGGTACAGAACAGAACCTAAAACGCTTTATGTCTTCTTCAGACAGGCCACGCCTTAACAGATCCTTTTTGTGCTCCTCTTTAAGCTTCGTGCATTTAAGCTTTGTAAGCCTGTAGTACACTTTAGAGCACAGTTCGTCTTCTGCCCTTTCTGGGAGCTTATACTCATCTGGAGGATTTATCTCTCTCCAGTTTGCGGGGATCTTTAAATCCTCATCATTTTCTTCCTGTCCCAAGAGACCAAAAATCTCGCATCCTTTTTTGAATTTCTCATTAAAGTCTGTGAGTCCATACTCAATGCCTATAAGGTCGAATGTATCATAGCGAGCACCGCAATGACACGCACATGAGTTGGATGGGCGATGATAACTCATGTCACCATGGGTATCGTCGTGGTTTGGATTAAGGCACTTGAAGTTCCTTTCCGGATTGATACCTTCTCTCTCAAGGTACTGGGGAAGATGAGCCTTGATATACTCTTTTGCCTCATTTCTCTCGGCTTTACTTGCCCTTATTTTCGCTGCCATAACTGTCCTCCTATTTATTTTGAATGATTACATCCTAAATATGGGATTTTTGCTCCAACTAAAAAAGCACCCCACCGGAGTGCTTTATCTTAGTTATGCCGCAGCTTTTTCAAGGGACAGTAATATTCCTTTGAGTGTTGCATAGATTACGTTGTTTGTGGCAGTGCTATGCACAGAATAGCCTCTCCACGTACCATTGTTGCCGTTGATCCCATTGTAGACCTTGATGCCTATGCCGCCGAAACGCTCCCATTCGTGCAGGTTAAATGAAAAGTCATCCAGAAGGATGTTTCCGCCCTCGGCATATGTAGCCTTAGACATTCCATACTCAACAAAGACTGACTTTTCAGCAAATGCGCTTCCAAATCTTTTTGTGAGCATGGTCTTCTTATCCTGTACAGAATATTCGTTAAGGACGGCGGAGAGAAGCCTAAAGTCGTACCCAGACAGCTCATCATCATTCATAAGCATATCTATGGCAGTGCAGAAAGATTCCACCATCGGAACCGTCAGAGTATATCCTTTCTGTGCGACTTCTTCAAGGCTCTTGTCTTTAAGGAAATATGCAAGTGTACCATCGTAATCTATAAAAACTGTTTTCTTTGTCATAGCTATGTCCTCCATTTCTGATTTAAGTTACATATAGAAAATGGATTATTGGCACGGCCATGAAAAAACTATCTCAACAGTTCTTTAGCCAGTGCATGGACTTTTCTTTCCTGTCTTGTCGCCTCATATGTCTTGAGTTTTTCTGTTATCTGCTCTACTTCTTTTTCTGTAAACACATCCGGAAGTGAATTTATATCCTCCTTTAGGAGTTTGAGCCCGTTTGTAAAACCCCATTGCCTTACAAGAGCCATTTTTTCGGTGCTGTTTTTCAGCATACCGACGTATGGTTTATTTAAGCTCTTTCTCTTGACTCCGCAGTAAGTGAACTCGAAATCAGAGTTGGTTATTACAATATTATATATATTAGTAAATCCATGGTCTTTAAGCGCCATCACATGTTTATAGTTCTGGTTAAACGGATTCTGCATCTGATATGTTCCTGCATATTCTTGCCTTGTCCAGACCTTTTGATTTAATGATCCCTGTAGGGGAATATCTCTATTCTTAAAGGATTTACATTCTATACAGAAGATGCCCTTTGTGCAGACAAATGCCATGTCGGCTTCTGTCTCTTTTGCCATGGCTTCATATCCTATCTCCATGGGACGTTTTTTAAGTTCCTTATATGATGTCTTTATCTTGTAGAATATAAGGTTTCTTACAACATCGGCATTGAATGTTTTTTTGAACTTAGAGGCTACCATGTCTTCAAATTCGTCGCCTCTTCTCTTTACCCTTACAGCTCCGATACCACCAAAGATGAAGCCAGATATTATCGAGATAAGTGTCACTGCCGCCCCGATGATAACCAGGGCTATAAAAATCTTAAACATAAGTCAGATCCTGCCTTTCTGATATAAATATAGGCGAAAGCTTTTAGATATATGATTTCTGTACAGTAAAAAAGAGCCGATTTCTCGACTCTTTGGTTTACTTTCTGTTATTCCCAGCTTGTCAGATCCTTATGCACCTTATACAGAGAAAACCCGTATATCCCGAGTCCCCCTACAAAACATGCAGTTCCAAGAATGGTGAGCTTTTTCATAAGATCTGCCATCTCCACGAACATGAAACTGAAAAGGCTGCCCGCCTGGTTCATCTGCTCGGGGCCTATGGCCTTGCCGATCATTACGACCGAGAAAAAGCAGGCAAAAGAGATAAACAAAAGGCTGAAGCTTAATGCGATGACTGCGCCTGAATTGTTTTTGTGTTCGTTGTACATATCATTATCCTCCTTGAAAATACACAATACTTTTACTCCTACATATAATATGGGTTATTTTGCTTACAAAAATAATTTCTGTACAGCAAAAAAAGAGAACGGTTTTCGCCGCTCTCTTTTCAGGATTGTTTTTAGAACAGATCGCCAAGATCAAATGCCTTTTTCAGATCCTCGTCGGATGCAAGTACGGGACTCTCAATAAGGACATTGTTCTCCTTTACCGGAGCAAACTTCTTGAGTGAGCTGTAAAGCTTCTGCTTAAGAAGTGATGACCTTGAGTTGACGTACTGAGAATTGAAACTTCTTACGTCCATTCCAAACACCTCGTCGTCGGGATAATCCTTGGCATAATCTCTGAGATAACGGATGACCTCTTTTGTTTTAAGCCTTAAACCATCGTCCTTGATGTGGTTTTCAATGAGGAACTCCTCAAAAGATGTAAGATGCAAACGCTCTACCGCACTGGAGACTTCCTCGGACTGTTCGTTCTTGAGATATATAACAGCCGGGTCCTTATAAGGAGATTCAAAATCGTGGTTTTCTGTCACGTCATCAAGTGATGATACAGAATTGCCGATCAGATATTTCCTCGTCTCAATAACGGTCTTCAGTGAATGCTCTTTTGAACCTGCGAGCTTCGAGAGCTTCTCGGGTGTGAGCCTTGGATCAAGGATTCCGTCGTAGCCATATTGCTGCGCTACCCTTGTAAGGTACTTGATCTGCTTCTCGTAGTGACGCGAATTAGCCTTACCACTGTCTTTCTGTACAGTGTTGAACGCCTCAAGGAACTTAGTCTTAAAAAATGTTGTAAGAGTTGACTTTCTGGCGTCATACTTGTCAATCTCTTTACATATCATCTCAAGACACTGCTGTTCGTAGTCCTCATGCTCAACATATCCTGCCATGTGGTTGAGACGGTACAGGCTCTCGTAATAGCCCTTTATCTTGGCTGCCACAAAGAGAATCCAAGAGTCCTTGTCGATGATGCCTGCCAGATACTTGTCCTGCATGGCGATCACTTCAGTGTTGTCTTTCTGTTCTGTCTGTTCTGTTGTTTCTGCGTTGATGTTTAATTCCTGGTCGTATCCCATGATAAAACCCTCCTTGTAAGGTCAAGGGACACAGTTCGGACTTTCGTGAGAGCTTCGAGCTCTTTTACAACTTCCTCAAGGGGCTTTCCTTGCCCGCCGTAGGACGCGTTGTAAGCTTCGATTGCCTCATCGTTAGATATCTTATGCATTTATCCTTGTCCTCCTGTGCTGTTGTTAATGATTACACAGTAAATATGGAAGAAGGACAGGGGAATAAAAATCGTTAGGGGGATTTGTGTTGGAAAGGAACTGCTTATTGAATCGCTACACAATTATCATAACGCAGATTTTTAGGTTTTCAAGTGCCGAAAAACAACATAAAACGATATGTCTTGTTCTCAGGTATTCAAAATCGTAATTTTAAATTATTAAATTTTTGAGACACCAGTATTTATACGGCTTTTGGTGTGATTTATTGTTTCGTTTTATCCCATCATACGGTGAAATTTATTTGTCAGTTTATAAAAAATTTATGATTTAACGTCTTTGTTTTTATTTGTTTATTACTCTAAAGGACGAATGTGTGTTCGCATTTTTCAGAAATCTGACATAAAAAATCCCTGGCGGTTAAACCAGGGACTTTTAAGGAATTAAGCCGCAGCGGGCGCTTTAACGTCAATCTCGACCATAGGAATACCGTGTGCCTTGATGGCGGCTACGGTCTCCATATGGTTTACAGCTGCGAATACAACGTGATCATATTCTGAACTGTATGTGCAGATGATATCAAGAAGTGCATTAAAGTTCTCTGCGTCCATTACTGAGAGCTCGTCAATGAAGAGAATACGTGTACCAGAGAGGGAATTGAGCATATCCATGATCATAAAGAGCATGTAAGCTTTTTCTCCGCCGGAGAGGTTCTCATACGGAAGGAACCCGTTGCCCGTATCCATAAGGATTTTTATGCCATCCTCCGGAATGATGGAGAACGACACATCTCCTCTTATCTTCTGTGACCTTTCGTTGATAAGATCCTCGAAGACTTTCACATACTTGGCGATAATGGCTACTCTTACGCAGCCCTTTTCTCCAAATACCTTTACCAGATATTCAAGGCACTCAAGCTCTTCTGTCATGGCCTCGATATTACCAGAGATTTTGATGCCTTCCTCATACTCCTCGATGATCGAAAGGAGCTTTTTGCAATTCTCGATTTCTTCTGCCACTCCGGCATCTTCCGGTACTTCCATCTCGGGCTTTTCAGGGATCTCGATCTTGCGGTCCTCAAGTTCCTTGATACGTCTTGCAAGGTCTACTTTCTTCTCGTAGGCTATTCTGCCCTTGTTGTACTCCTCTATCTGAGCCTCAACAAGAGCTATCTTCTCGTCGAGCTTCTTCGACTCCTCATCGAAAGCCTTAAGCCCTTCCTTTGTTGCCTCAATGGAGTCCATGATTTCTTCTTTGGCAACACTCTTATCTGTGTGGCATGTGATAAGAGGGGAGATGGGGCATACAGAAGTCTCGATGGCTGCAAGGGTTGTTTCAAGTCTCTTTAAGGCGCTTGTCATTCCTGTAAGCTGGATGTCCTGATTGCGCCTTGAAGCATTAAGCTCTGCCCTCTTTTCGTTAAGGGAATGAAGCTCTGCGGGATTTGGTCTTGCCGCCGTGATAGAGTCATATTCTGACTTTAACGATGCGATGACCTCTTCCTGCTTCTTTGCGTTCTCAACCGCCGTGTTATATGCCTTCTTCTTAACCTCCAACACCTCTCTCTTATTTGCGATCTCGGTATAGAGAGAAAGCTTTCCTTCAACCTCTGACTTTATTGCTGGCATATCCTTTGGCTTGGTCTCGTAGAGCGCCTTCTTCTCAGCAATGCGGGCTTTAAGCTCTTTTCTTGAGCTCTTGAGCATATCCAGAAAAGCGTCGATATCGGACATGTCGATATTCTCCTCGGGGAGATTAGCCGCGATAGTATCAAGTATGCGGGGGTTTGTCTTATCCAGATGGTCGATGATGAACTCAATATTTACCTTTTCCGGAATATAATCCAAGATAAACTTTGAGAACTCCTGTGGCTTCATATTAGCCACAACCTCGGCTGAAGACAGCACCTTGATCTTGTCTATCGGGATGCCGCACACATCCTGTATCTTCTCGTTAAGCTTTGTTGCTGTTGTTGCAACTCCGTCGATCTTAAACTTTGACGGCTTTGAGCGATGCTTAGAACGGGAAAACACAATGTCTGACCCGTCAACGGGATCTACAAGCGTAACATCAACCCTGCACTCATCAGCATCATTATTGATGATAGACCCGTCTGGCTCTTCTCCTGCAAGTGCGTAGCGGATCGCATTAAGGATGGATGTCTTTCCGATACCGTTTCTTCCAACAAGCGCAGCAATCGAGGGTACATCGAACTCTGTAGCGCCCTTATAGCCCATAAAATTGACTACTCTTAAGTGTTTGATTACCATAATTAAATTCCTCCTGCTCCATTTCCAATAAAATAGTTACATAGAGAATATGGGAGAAAGATGAATGTTTGAAAATATAGAAAAAAGGCTCAGTTTTCACTGAGCCACTCCTTCTTCTGGAACAACGTATCTGATATTACACCTACTATCACACTTACAACAGGCATTGTGAACGCTATCCAACAGAACATTGTGACCGTTCCAACAACTCCGCCATATCCTGCGGCAATGTGAGTTACAATGCTGTAAACCGTGTAGATAAGTAGCATTATCACAAACGCAATTTTTTTCTTCATATTGTCCCTCCAACTCCATTTCAATAATAGCTACATTTAAAATATAGATAAGAGGAGGTATAACAATATTTTAGACCGCTTCTCTGAGCCTTTCTGAAAGGGCTGTGTTCCTTTCATTGTCATCGGTTTTGCCAACTGCGATGTCAAATGCCGAGAGCATACGACCATACTGGAACTTTTCTTCCCCGTAGAAGCGGAACTCCTTCTTTGCTCTGGTCTCTCCTGTATAGAAAAGTGAGCGGTTTAAAAGGATGTAGTCTCCGAAGGTATAAGCCATCATCATGCAGACCGCTTCTGACCCCTGGCATTTATGGAGGGTTGTTGCGTAGGCAAGTGTAAGGTTAAGAGCAGTGGCCTTTGTATACCCACCAACAGAGCCGTCATCGAATTTTACGATCATCTTGTATGAGTCGTTTTCTTCGTCCGGCATAATCTTCTGTACAGTTCCTTTTTCGCCATTAAAGATACCCTGTACCATTTCGCCGCCTCTTCGCATCTCAAAGTTATAGTCGTTCTTTGTCTGCATTACCCTGTCGCCGACTCTGAACTTAAGGGTTGGTGAATACACAGCCTCATCCTTGCCCTTGGTAAACTCGTCCTGCAAAAGGCTGTTGAGCTTGTTTACTGCAACACAGCCCCTTTCCCTCATTGCTGCGCAGAGCATTACATTTGTGATACCGTACTGCTCCACCTTTTTCTTGTAATCAGCAACAATAAGGTCGGCGATATTATCTGAATTTGCAGGGATATAGACAAAATGCTCGTCATAGCAATACTTATCTATCTTCATTCCTGCATTTATAAGTTCTGAATTATGGGCTATCGTACCGGAGTTTCTATGTCCCTGCTTGAGCAGGATGCACGGAATTACCTCTGAGTCGATCATGTCTTTTAAGACCTTGCCAGGACCTACGGATGCGATCTGGTCAACGTCACCAATGAAGATGATATTACAGTCCCTTGCGTACTTAAGGATCTTATGCATAAGGAAGATATCGACCATTGAGGACTCATCGCAAAGTATGAGCTTTCCCTCGGGTGCCTGTCCTGTCTTTTCCATCGAAAAGATTGCCCTGTGGGCTGTCATTGCGTCATAGCCTGTGCTTTCCGTCATTCTCTGTGCAGCTCTTCCAGTTGGTGCAAGCATGATGATATCTTTTTTGTCGTATCTTTTACCTGCATTTAAGAAGCTTTCTGCGATGATCTCGGCAATAGCGGTCTTTCCTCTACCGGGGCCTCCGGATATGATAGACACTCTGTTCATAAGACCAAGATATACTGCTTTTCTCTGCTCTTCTGTAACTACGAAAGTTCCAAGGGAGGACTTCTCCATCTCCTTAGTCTTTCTTGCTTCCACATTCTTAATGGACTTTTCTATCACGTCTTTTTCGATAAAGCGGACGCTGTGCTCTGAAAGCATATCCTTGAGCATCTTTGCACAGGATGTCTCAACGTTATACATCTTTGCGGTGTAGATCCTGCCATAATCATTTACCAGAGTCCCGTTTTCAACCGACTGTGAAATTGCGTCAGCCAGAGTGTCAAGAATAAGAGTCCTTGACTCTACCGTTCTGTCAATGAGCTCTAATGTCTCTGCGCAGGGATCGTACTTTTTGATAAACTTTTCCCTGTTTACAGCCCAGTTCTTTGCGGCGTTTTCAGCGGTCTTTTCTGTTGTGTCATCGGGAAATTTAGGCATCGGGCAAAGAATGTGCACGATCTGCTCCCTTATCTCTTCCATGGTCTGGAAGCAGTGCCCGCCTGCCTGCTGTGCATTTTCGATAACATAGTAAACCGCTGCCTGCAATCTGTATATGGAGTCGGGCTTAATGCCACACCCCATAGCAAGGTTGTCTGCCTTGATAAATCCAAAGCCGTCAAGATCTGTCTGAAGGACGTATGGATTTTTTTTGAGCGTCTTTACTGCATCATCGCCGTATTTATCATATATCTGCTGTACCTGGAGCTTTGTGCCTGTCCCGTTAAGGAACATGACAATATCCATGTACTTTTTATTCTCTTCAAATGAAGGAAGCGCCTTCTCGATAGTGGCTGTCCCAAGCCCCTTTACCGTAGAGAGCATTATCCTTCCTTCTTCTGTCTCGAACATTTTGAGGGCATCTCTGCCAAAGGCGTTCGCAATAGCCCTAGCTTTGGCAAGGCCAATGTACTTTACATATCCGTCTGCAAGAAAGCGCACTACGCCCGCATTCTTATCGGCTTCCACATTGATGACAGAGCTTATCTTAAACTGTCTTCCATACTTATTTACTTCTTCTCCGCCCTCAAGGGTTACAAGCATACCGATGGAAGCGTTTGGTATAACACCAACCGCCAGGGTTTTCTTTCCGGCATTTAAAAGCTCATATCTACCCCAATCATTGTCTTTCTGAGTGAGGATTTTCTTTATCTCGCCTGTGATCATAAATATCCCTCCGCAAATTGTCCTATTTATAATATAGGTTATTGGAAGGTATAATAGCTTTTCTGTACAGGATATTTGCCCAAATAATATAAAAGCCCCGAAGCGTGCTCCGAGGCTTTATATTCACATTATAAATAACTTGCGAGAAAACCCCTTCCGATAAAGTCGGGTGTGGAATGAATCGCACTTTACACGAACAACTGTTCGTGATAAAATAAGTATATCGGAACCTTGAAAACTGTATATAGGGTTGTACCACGAATCTAACAAACCAAGAACCTGTGGTGCGTAAAATATACAAGGTGTTAGTTCCCAAGCGCCACAAGCGCACTAAACTACAATTTCAAGTATGCCGAAGGGTTTTGCCCGACGGAGTAGTGGCACCGTGAACGTGCCTTACTATACCGCATGGTATTGTTGAAATCATTTCCGATGTTGTCGGTCATGGTAGTTCATGCCTGTATAAATGTCACCTTGTCCTCTCCGCAATCAAATTCTACTTCAGGACTACTAATGTTATTAGGATAGAAGATATCGGTGACAGCATTCCCCTCAATAAATCCCGTATAGTTCTCTCCATCAACTCTAATTTCTATGCCGTCATACATAACTGTTTTAAGAGTGCTGTAAAAACTAAAATCTAACTTGTCACGGTTTTGAACTAAAATGCGTGTTCTAGTCCCTATTAAATTAGTCTTGATATAATCTACTGCCTTGTTGATAGCTTCATTTGATACTGTTTTTCCCATACTTGTTACCCCCCTTAAAACCAATAATTGTAGTTGCGATAATTACATTATACCATCGCATTTTCAAGGCTCTCAACTATCCGAGCAAACTGCAAGCCATAAGAATGCTCCACAGGGTTATTATTTTTTGGATCAAATACCAGGTATTTGGGTAACATCTTAAGGTCTGCCATGCATAAACCTTTCCCTGCGCTTAACCTGTTCACAACGGAGTCTACCGCATTACAGTTCGGACATAGCTCTGAACTTGCCATTTCTTTGTATTCTTCAAGACATACCTTGTTATAATATTTTTTGTTATTGATGATGTTATCGCCGCATTTTCTACACTTCATAGCCCTTCCCCCTTCCTATAGCCTCGCCTGTATCAGATGCATGGTTGGCGGCATTTCTTACTTCCGTTATTCTTTTGCTGATTTCTTCCATCTGAATTCGGAGCATCGCCTCCTGCTCGCTTGCAAGACAGGACAACGCACATATCCATGCTTCTTTTTGCTCCATAATCATTCCTCTTCAAAAGGCAATATTGTCTTTTGTTCCATTTCTTTGAGCCTGTGCTCCAGCCTCTTTATCTCTTTGTTAAGAGCGCGTATATCGTCGTCTTTCTGGCTTATGATCTTCTCATAGCGCGCTACTTTTCCCTCTGTCAAAGCCTTAAGCTTATCCATTTCATCTTCGGTCTGTTTTAGCTTTTGGCTTAGTTTTTTGTTCTCTGTCTCCATGTCTTGAAGGCTATCGAGTTTATTGCACTGCTCGGTCAAGGCTCTTAGCTCACGGGAAGACGTGTTGATGACGGCTTCTCCCTTGTCCCCCATTTTGGCATATTGTAGCAGCTTTATGCCTTCATCATATGGGACATTTAGTGTTTGGAATGCATCGTTAATAAGAGGAACTAACATAAGCATAAGATTCTTCCTTGATTCACCCCTTATTACGCCCGAGTAGCGTCCATGCTTCATTGTTGCCTGGATAAAGGATTCGCTTTGATCGGGATATATTGTGGTTATGGGATCTTTTTCTTTACTCGCAAACAAGTTGCTTATTATAGTCTTTTTCATCACGCACTCCTTAATTTTTCAATAAGTCCTGTATTTCTCTCAAATTCAAATTTAGAGCTTATAGCTTCTTCCAGAGCATTGCCCTCGGAAAGTATCATCACGTTTTCTTTTGCCCTTGTAATCTCCACGTAAAGGAGCTGACGCTTAAGCATTGACATGGGCTTTTTAGGGATGATGATTACTGCATTTCTGCATTCAGAACCCTGCGCCTTGTGAGCGGTTATGGCATAGGCAAGCTCGATGTCCGAAAGCTCTGTGCCCTTTAAAAAGATCGCACCGTCATCTGTCAGTATCTTAATATTGATATCCGCCGAGTTCTTCTGGATATATGTTATCTTACCTTCCTCACCATTAAAATAGCCCTTGTCGTAGTTGTTCCTGTTAAAGATGACCCTATCCCCAACAGAGAAAGTGTACGGCCCGTAGGTGATGGACTCATCGGATGCTTTTATCTTAAGCATCTGATTTAGTCTTATAGTGCCTGTTGCAAACTTCCTATTCCTTGAAGGCGTATAAAACTTAATGTCGGTTATACCCCTGGCCCTGCACTTATCTGAGATGGATTTAGCCTTTTCGACCATCTGACCTTCGTTTTCGTATCTGAGGATAGAAAAGCTCTTGTCTGTATCAAGGTCTGGATCTCCGTTTATAACCTTTCTTGAATTGGAAACAATAAGACTCTTTCCTTTTTGTCTGAATATCTTCTTAAGCTCATAGCTTTCTACCTCTCCAGACTCAATCATGTCGGCAAATGAGTTGCCTGCATTTACCGGAGGGAGCTGGTCCTTGTCTCCGAGCATAAGTACAAGTGCATCTGATTTTACGGACTTAAGGAGCAGTGCCATGATCTCATTATCTATCATGGAGCACTCATCAACCACAATGCAGTCTGCCGTGAGCATATCTACCCTTGATTTTGTCTCTTCGCCATCGTAGGGGCATATTCCAAGGAGTTTGTGGATGGTAAGTGCCTGCCTTCCGGTGTGCTCACTCATCTTTCTTGCCGCGCATCCCGTGGGCGCACAAAGGACTATCTCCTTGTTCTTGTTGTCTGCTTCATATTTCTTTAAAAGCCCGTTTTCAAGAGTTGTCTTGCCTGTACCTGGCCCGCCTGTGATTATCTTGATACCGGTGGTCTTTATGGCGTCAAAAGCCTGCCTCTGCTCATCTGAATACTCTACACAAAGCTCAGCCTCAATATCCCTTATCGGGGTGATATCATTAACAGCTCTGCTTCCAAGGCTGATGCGTCTTATATTCCTTATTATCTCCATCTCGTTGTCATAGTCGCTTTTCTTGTAGACAAAAAGATCCCTGTTATCCTCAAGGATGTATCTGTCGGAGACTATCTCTTTGGCAACGAAGAGCTTTTTTGTCTTATAAAATCCGCCCTTGTTTTCAAGCTTTTCTGTCAGCTCGCACAATTTATCAAAAGGCATCCTTGTGTTACCGCTGTCATGGTTGTAATCCATGGCAGTCTCGACAAGCGCCCTTATCCTCTTGTCATCATAATACTTTATCCCTTCTCTTTTTGCTATCTCCTCGCATTTTTCAAAAGATGTGTCTGCATATCTGAGTATGTAGGGATTGTTTAAGATCCTTTCTTTTGAGTCCTTACCGAATTTTTCATAGATTACAAATGCATTATAGTAAGAACATCCAAGGGTTTTCAGATAATCATGCACTTCCTCGAAGTCAACGATGTTCTTGATCTGTAAAAGGCATCTGTATATAACATCCCTGTTGCTCTTAAAAAGATCCATGGCATCAGATAAAGAATTGTTCTTAAGGGAGTATATTACGCCTTCGTCGAGCGTAGATGTGATGATGTTTGCCACTGCGCTGCCTACGCCATTAAATTTCCCGTCAGAAAGGAATGTGTGTATGGATGAACCTTCTCCGTCCTCTATATGGCAATCGGATATCCTAAAGAGCTTCTTGCCATCTACGGTCTCATATTCCCCTGTAAGGGAAAGAGGGGCATTCTTTGGATATGAAAAGACTTCTCCGCAGCATTTAACAGGATGAGCCTTTATCCTTGCGATAAAAGTGCTCTCCCCTGTTTTTTCATTTCTCTGTATGAACTTGTCAAAGATAACCGATATCCTCTCCAAATCGCCTCTCCTTATATCTCAACGATCTTTATTCCGTGGGTATAGAGCATGAGCTTTCTCTTTATCACATATTCTGTGGTCCGCATTCCCTTGGTGTCTTCCACTACTTTCTGTCCCGTGCTGTTTTCTGTATAGACAAAATCAGCAAAGTAGTCGCATTCCCTTTCAAGAAGCTTTCCCTTGTGAATACCGCCTCTTTTCCCAACGGTGTCGGGCTCTCTCTGCGCAGGGATAAGAACAAACTTTACCTGCATCTGAAGATCGCTTATCTCCCCCGCCTGTTCAAGAAGTTTTAGCTCTTTATAGCGCCTTGCTTCCCTTTTTGAGTCGAAGGTGTGACCGTCTACTTCAATCTTGTGATTTTGATAT
>NZ_JAGAYD010000035.1 GCF_017940685.1 Butyrivibrio sp.
AAAGGCTGGCCTGGTGACGCGGGGTGGTAAGCTTCGGTAGGGCTGCTAAGGTTGGCGCAGGGGGAGACAACAGAACCGTCCCCGTGTCTTGTTACCGTGGCATGAAAAAAGCGCATCGCCCAAAAGCGATGCGCTTGGTTTTTATTCTACAGTTACGGACTTGGCAAGGTTCCTTGGCTTGTCCACGTCGAGTCCCTTGGCAACTGATGTGTAGTAGCCAAGAAGCTGAAGAGGAATGATTGCAAGGCTTCCTGCGAAGTGCTCGTCAACCTTAGGAACATATACTGTGAAGTCACATTGGTCTTCTACTTCGTACTTGCCATAGGATGTAAGTCCCATGAGGTAAGCGCCACGGCTCTTACACTCAAGCATGTTGGAGATGGTCTTCTCATAGAGACTTGGCTGTGTGAGAACACCGATAACAAGAGTGTTTTTCTCGATAAGAGAAATTGTTCCGTGCTTGAGTTCTCCTGCGGCATAGGCCTCTGAATGAACGTAGCTTATCTCCTTCATCTTAAGGCTTCCCTCAAGACAGATAGCATAGTCAAGACCTCTACCAATGAAGAACATATCCTGTGCATTGGAGTACTTAGCGGCGAACCACTGTAGTCTCTCTTTCTCATCAAGGATCTTGGTGATCTTTTCAGGAATGCTCTTGATCTCATCGATGTAGTACTTCATCTTCTCTGGATCTGTCAAAGTTCCGCGAGCCTCTGCAAGCTTAAGGGAAAGAATATATCCGCAGATCAGCTGGCAGCTGTAAGCCTTGGTTGTGGCAACTGAGATCTCAGGTCCGGCAAGAGTGTACATTACGTGGTCAGCATCTCTGGCGATGGATGAACCAACAACGTTGACGATTGCAAGAGTCTTAAGTCCCTTCTCCTTGGCCATTCTAAGAGCTGCAAGAGAATCTGCTGTCTCTCCTGACTGGGAGATAACCACAACCAGGGCATTGGGATTAAGTGGCATATGGCGATATCTGAACTCAGATGCCAGTTCGCACCTTACTGCAATGTCTGTGAGATCCTCAACAATGTACTGGATCTCCATTCCAACGTGCCATGCAGAACCGCAGGCTACGATGTAAACCTCATTGATATTAGCTGCATCCTCTGCTGTGATGCCAACCTCTGAAAGATCGATCTTATCACCAACGATGTACTTGTTGATGGTATCTTCAACAACCTTGGGCTGCTCGTGGATCTCTTTCATCATAAAGTGCTCGAAGCCGCCCTTTTCTGCTGCCTCAGCAGAGAAGGTTACAGTCTGAAGCTCTTTTTCCACCTCATCACCATCAAGGTTAAAGAAAGTAACCTCTCCGGCTCTGATCCTTGCCATCTCAAGATTGTCGATGTAGTAAACGTCTCTTGTGTACTTAAGGATAGCAGGTACGTCAGATGCAACGTATGACTCATCATCCTTGACACCAATGATCATAGGTGACTGCTGCCTTGCAACATACACTTCACCTGGGTAATCCTTGAACATAACTTCAAGGGCATATGAGCCACGAACTCTCACAAGAGTCTTGGCAATGGCATCGATAGGTCCCATCTTATACTTCTTGTAGTAGTAATCTACAAGCTTGATAAGAACCTCTGTATCGGTCTCAGAATAGAACTCATAGTTATGTCTAATGAGCTTAGCCTTAAGCTCCTGGTAGTTCTCGATGATACCGTTGTGAACACCGATAACATCTGAATCATCCTTGCCAGTATGCTCGAAGCTTCCGCTGACATGTGGGTGAGCGTTAACAACGCTTGGTGCACCATGAGTTGCCCATCTGGTGTGACCAATACCGCAGCAACCTGAGATTGCGCTGCCACCATTGGTCTTGTTGGAAAGATTAGCAAGTTTGCCAACAGTCTTAACTACGACAGATGCTCCGTCGCCGTCTCTTACAGCAATACCTGCTGAATCATATCCTCTGTACTCAAGTTTTGAAAGTCCTTCAAGCAGAATAGGTGCTGCCTGCTTGTGACCAATATATCCTACTATTCCACACATAAATTTTTACTCCAAATGTCCTTTTTGCTCTATTACTTTTATAACGTCATCTACATACTTCTCGCAGATATCGTCTGATTCAGCCTCAACCATGACTCTGATAACAGGCTCTGTACCGGATTCTCTTACAAGGATACGACCTGTATCACCCAGAGCATCAGCTACTGACTGAACAGCTGCCTGAACATCAGGATCATTCTGGGCATCTGGCTTACTCTTTACCCTTACGTTCTTAAGAACCTGAGGATAGAAAACTACAGGAGCTGCAAGAGCGCTCATAGGCTTCTCTTTTGCAAGCATAACTTCCATAAGCTTAAGGCTTGTAAGGATACCATCACCAGTTGTAGCGTACTTGGTGAAGATGATGTGGCCTGACTGCTCACCACCAACGCGGTGTCCGTATGTAACCATGTTCTCATATACATACTTGTCACCAACCTTGGTCTTCTCGTACTCGATACCAACCTTATCAAGTGCCTTGTAAAGGCCAAAGTTACTCATTACTGTTGTAACAACCTTGTTGTTGGCAAGGGCGCCTCTCTCCTTGAGGTAAAGGCCATAGATGTAGATGATGTGGTCACCAGTTACAACGTTGCCCTTCTCATCTACTGCAAGGCATCTGTCAGCATCGCCGTCAAACGCAAATCCAACATCTAATCCCTTCTCAACTACAAACTTCTGAAGGTGCTCAATGTGAGTAGATCCGCAGTCTGTGTTGATGTTGTATCCATCTGGCTCATCGTTGATGACATAGGTCTTAGCTCCAAGAGCGTCAAACACTGCCTTGGCAATCTGCCATGAAGCTCCGTTAGCACAGTCAAGACCAACCTTCTTGTCCTTAAAGCTGTACTTGGAGTTTGAAATAAGGTATCCAACGTAGCGGTTTCTACCGGCAACGTAGTCTACTGTTCTTCCAATCTCTTCTCTGCCTGCAACAGGGATCTCGATCTTTCCGTCGATGTAATCCTCAACGCGAAGGATTGTCTCCTCGTCCATCTTCTCACCGTTGCCGTTAAAGAGCTTGATACCGTTGTCGTAGTATGGATTGTGAGATGCAGATATCATGATTCCGCAGTCAAAATCGTCAACCCTTGTGATATAAGCTACAGAAGGAGTTGTTGTAACGTGCATGATGTAAGCATCTGCGCCGCTGGCCATAAGACCTGTGCAAAGAGCGTACTCAAACATGTAGCTTGAACGTCTTGTATCCTTACCGATAACGATCTTGGCCTTCTTGCCGTGGTTGGCACCATAGTACCATCCAAGGTATCTTCCGATCTGAACTGCATGCTCGAAAGTAAGGTTCTTG
The DNA here is from genome assembly GCF_017940685.1 of Butyrivibrio sp. Lineage (GTDB taxonomy): Bacteria > Bacillota > Clostridia > Lachnospirales > Lachnospiraceae > Butyrivibrio. The sequence continues at coordinate 3,317 of NZ_JAGAYD010000035.1, forward strand.
TTAGCTTCTCCTCTGAAGCCGTCTGTTCCAAAATACTTGCCCATTTTATCTCTCCTCTTTATGGATAACTTCTCCGCTGTTCTTGTAGATGGAGTTTTCAGGAACTACTCCTCTTACGCAGGAAGTTGGATAAACATTGGAATGGCGTCCAATAACTGTACCAGGGTTACATACTGCATTGCAGCCAACCTCTACATAGTCGCCGAGCATAGCTCCAAACTTCTTGACACCAGTCTCGATGTGCTCAGTACCGTTGTGGACTACTACAAGCTTTTTATCACTCTTAACATTAGATGTGATAGAGCCAGCTCCCATGTGGGAATAATATCCAAGAATAGAATCTCCAACATAGTTGTAGTGAGGTGTCTGAACATGGTCAAACAGGATAACATTCTTGAGCTCTACGCTGTTACCTACTACGCAGTCAGCACCAACCAGTGCGCTGCCACGGATAAATGCCCCGTGACGTACCTCGGTATTTGGTCCAATGATACATGGAGCTCCAAGGTAAGCACTCTCAAAAACAGTAGCGGTCTTGTGAACCCAAACATGCTCTTTTACCTCAGTGTAATCATCGCCAAGGCCAGCGCCAATCTCAAGGATCATATCCTTGATGCCCTTAAGAGCTTCCCATGGATAAGTAAAGCCCTTTAAGTAATCAGCTGCAAGAGTGTGCTCCAGGTCGTAAAGATCTGAAATAGTATACATATTAAAGCCTCTCTTTCTTTTCTATGTCAAGGAAGTACTTGTAAGTATCTACTGTAAGCTCGCCGCAAGCAGGCTCATCGCAGGCGATGATGGCGCCATTGTGCATCTGGAGTGCGCTGCAGGTCCACTTTGAAGAAACTGCCCCTTCAACTGTTGCAGCCAGTGCCCTTGCCTTGTTGTGGCCATTTATGAGGATAAGAACCTCTTTTGAATCAGTTACAGTTCCAACGCCTACTGAAAGAGCCTGTGCTGGAACCTTCTCTGGGTCATTGTCGAAAAATCTTGAGTTCACGATCCTTGTATCAGTTGTAAGATCTCTTACCCCCGTCCTTGATGCAAGGCTTGTGAATGGCTCGTTAAATGCGATGTGTCCGTCAACGCCGATACCGCCCATGAAAAGATCTATCCCCCCATAGGACCTTATCTTCTCTTCATAGCGTGCACACTCAGCAACCGGATCATCTGTCATACCATTTAAAATATTGATATTTTCAGGTTTCATATCAACCAGATGGTCGAAGAAATTGTCATGCATAAAGTACCAGTAAGACTGGTCGTGTTCCCTTGGAAGTCCAAGGTACTCATCCATGTTGAATGTAACAACATTGGCAAAAGAAATCTCGCCGGCCTTATTCATTCTCACCAGCTCTTTGTAAACCCCGATGGGACTTGATCCTGTAGGAAGTCCTAAAACAAATGGACGATCCTTGTCTGCCCCATTGTTATGCTCTGTGATGCGCATCTTGATGTAATTAGCAGCCCAGAGGCACATTTTTTCATAGTTGTCCTGAATAACTACTCTCATACCCTTCTCTCACTTTCGCGCGGTTCTACCGCAAGATTATGCAATGTGCACATGGAAATATTATATTGTTTAAGAGCATGTTAGTCAAATAACAAAGGCTTACATAAAAATAACCTCAAAGCCAGATAGTCTCTGCCTTTGAGGCTTCTTTTGATCCAACGCGACCTGAGTGCTATTACGAAGTAACAGAGCTGCTGACGGGAATCGAACCCGTGACCTCCGCACTACCAATGCGACGCACTACCGACTGTGCTACAACAGCTTGAACTGCCCACGGCAGTCACGAAAGATATTATAACAACGCAAGTTTCCTATGTCAAATCATTTTCCTTCATATATAGCCGCAGGGTATGTATTATCAATTAAATCACACCTGATTGATTACTGAAATGTAGTAAGAATACAGGCTTCTGTAAGTATCTGCTGAATAATGCAAACCATCTGGTGTGCTAAATCCTGTCTGTGTCAGATATGAATAGCCGTCAATCCAATTGACTCTTTCGTCAAGTTCTGACTGAAGACGGGCGTTAAAGCTCTCAATCTGTGCATTGGTGACTGAAGCGCCCTCTCCTACAGGAGTGACTGCTGCATAATAAACTGTTATACCTGCATTTATCCAGTCATCAATGTTGTTGTTCACAAGCTTTATATATTTGCTGGCATTTCCAAGATCGTTGACACCAAAGTTGATGATCATGGAAGTTCCGCTTCCTGCATAAGAAGGGATCTCTGAAAGAACCGTGTTCTTGAAATAGCTGTAGCCCTCACCAATCTGGGCAATGTATGCCTTGTCCGTGGTTCCAACAGCCATCTTCATCTGAACAGTCCTTGAATCGCCCACAAACAGATAAGGGATGCTTGGAAGCTCTGTCACCATGTAATCGCCCATGATAAAGGCAGTGGCATCATCATAAACAACTTCATACCAACCGTTGTCTGTTTCGCCATATACAGTGGTTTCCGTGCCCCATTTAAGCTTTCCAACCTTGTCGTAGTCCTTGCCAGCTCCATTTCGTACATTGACTGTATCGCTGGTGTACATTGTAACCGGAGTCTCATACTGGGTAACAGTAAAAAGAGTCCTTTCAAGGAGCGTTGTGGTCTCCTCATTGGATACAGTGACCGTCTCAGGAGTTTCACCATCCAGTGCAGAAACTGCCGCAGTAGCTGCGCTGTCAATGGTATCAGCCATGGAGTCCACAATCTCTATACTGGAAAGTGTACCGGCATCCATGCTCTTATAAACTTCTCTGTCTCTTCCTGCTGCAGAAAATACAACAAACGAAAAGACTGCCGCAAAAGCTGAAAGCAATATTAAGTTTCTCTTATTAATCTGACTTTTTTTCATCGCTTGAAGATTTTACATTAGCCGTAATAATATGTCAAATTACGTTAATTTTCCATCAATCGGCTAAAGAGATACTGATAAATATCCTGGCTCTGCTTCTGGAAATTGTCTATCATAGCCTGAGCCATTTCTTCTGTAGGTACCGAAAGCTTAATATCCAGAAGGCTCTTGTTATTTTCTTTTATCATAAGAACAACAGTGTACTCGTTCTCAGCTGTCTTTTTGTAGTCTCCAAGGATTGCTGACTCATTTCTGAGCTTCATGCTGTTGTCCTTAAGGTAGTCGTCGATTTCCTGCCTTATGGACGGGTTGATCCTGTTTCCAAAAAATTCAAGTGTCTGTGAACCTTCATCTGTTATCTCCAGATAGGTCCTGTTTGCCATGGTCTTTTCGCTTATCAGGTTTGAGGAAGCAAGTTCACTAAATGCTTCCTGCAAAGTCATGTAGTTGGTGTACTCTTTTTCCAGAATAAAATCATAGATCTGAGACTTGGAAAGAGGTACATCGCAGCGTTTAAGCATATATAAGACCAGCATTTTGTATAAAGTAAGATACTGCGAACTCAAAACTTACGCTCCATTATTCCTTGACATGTGCCTTGACAGCACTGCTTATCACATCTGCTACCCTTGGATCAAAAGCTGCAGGCAGGATGTTTACATCACTAAGCTCCTCATCAGGCACAAGACCTGCAAGAGCAACTGCTGCTGCCAGCTTCATTTCCTCTGTTATCTGTTTTGCCCTTACTTCCAGAGCTCCTCTGAAGATTCCAGGGAAAACAAGCACGTTGTTGACCTGGTTTGGGAAATCGCTTCTGCCGGTTCCGATAACTCTTACGCCTGCTTCCTTGGCAAGGTCTGGCATGATCTCAGGTACAGGATTTGCCATTGCGAACATGATGGCATCTTTGTTCATCTGGGAAGCCATCTCTTTTGTAACAATGCCAGGGGCTGAAACGCCCACGAAGATGTCTGCGCCCTTGAGCGCATCTGACAGAGATCCTGAGAGCTGGTCAGGGTTTGTCACTTCCATCATCTTTTCCTGCATCCAGTTAAGGCCTTCTGTCTTCTTATTAAGAATGCCGACTTTGTCGCAGAGAGTTACATTTTTAAAGCCGTAGCTTAAAAGGAGCTTTGTAATGGCGATACCAGCGCTTCCTGCACCGTTTACCACAACTTTGCAGGCCTCTTTCTCTTTTCCAACAACCTTAAGACCGTTGATGATGCCGGCGAGAACTACTATGGCTGTGCCGTGCTGGTCGTCATGAAATACCGGGATATCCAGCATCTCTTTTAACCTCTCCTCGATCTCAAAACATCTTGGAGCTGAAATATCCTCAAGGTTAATGCCGCCAAAGCCGGGAGCAAGGTACTTAACCGCCTTGATGATTTCCTCTGTGTCCTGGGTATCCAGGCAGATAGGAATGGCATTGACTCCGCCAAACTCCTTGAAAAGAACTGCTTTTCCTTCCATTACAGGCATTGCTGCATAGGGGCCAATATTTCCAAGACCAAGAACTGCGCTGCCATCTGAAACAACAGCTATAGTGTTGGATTTGATGGTGTACTTGTAAGCAAGGTCTTTATCCTCAGCAATCAGCTTACAGGGCTCAGCAACACCTGGTGTGTAAGCAAGAGCCAGGTCTTCTTTTGATCTTACCTGGGCCTTGGATCTTATCTCCAGCTTGCCCTGCCATTCTTCGTGAAGTTTAAGTGCTTTCTCTGCGTTTGTCATACCACTCCTCCTATGGTTTAAAAGGTTTTTCCTACTATATCATATGCAAAAGAGATTACTTCGCTGCGTTTATCTGTGTCGATATATTTAAATACGTTGTAGATCTGCTTTTTCCCGCCGCCAGTGGTCTCAAGTCCAAGGGCAAGGCCAAGGGCTGCTATCTCATCTGAAGCATCCGTCTGCCTTGAAAGCATCAGTGCGTCGATATAGCCGTTTTGCTCCATCTTGACGTAGGCATAAGCGAAAGCCGCAGCCTGAAGCGCCTGTCCGGATGTTGATGAGTATCCGATCTCACTAAGGATTATGGATCTGACATTACCTGAAGTATCAAGCATCGACTCTTTCTTCATATAATTGGTCAGAACCTCTAAGTTGTCCATGGTGATACATGGAGTAGTTTCTGAATGGTTTACATACTTGGAAGACTTCCAAAATGCAGTGTTGCCATTAGGGAAGGAGTATGGGTGGGCTGCAAGGCCCCAGTCTATGTTCCCGTAATCTGACAGAGAGGTTGCAAAGATGTCCAAAAAGTCCTTGGCATCATAGTCCCCTGTCTTTTCTGTATTGTAGGTCCAGCGCTGGTCAATTGAGGTATAGACCTTAGCCGCTGAGTTCTGGCTCATGATGGCGTTGTAGAACACCCTGAAAGCTCTGGTAAATGCCACTGTGTAGGTGTTTACATCAGTGTAGGCCATATAGTTGTACTCACGTCTTGCGTTTACTTCGTTGGCAACGATCCACATGCTGACGTTGCCATGGCCAGAGCCTGAGTATCTGCCTGCCAGAAAGCTTCCTATTGCAGCAAGGGCCTTAACTCCGCGCTCATCTGTTGCATTGAACATGTAGTAGGGCGCTGTGGAACCGCTTCTTGCGCTTGGATGAGTTATCTCAGGGAATGCTGAGGTGCTGGCATTATTAAGGATAATGGCAGCAACGTCAATGCCCATGCTGTTAAGCCTCTTAAAAAGAGTGTCGTAGTCATTTATAATGCGCTCATTAAAGTGATAGGTCACTCCGCCGTAGCTATAGGATATTCCACCTGAGGTGGTAAGAATAAGGCTAAGGGGAATATTGTAGGTAGCATATTCACAGCCAAGGTCCTGAAGCTCACTGATCCTTAGAGGGTCAGGAAGCAGTCCTTTTATGGACTTGTGCTGCATACCTCCGTAGCTGTAACCTGCACATGCACCTGGGTTGGTGATGTACTTGGCGTGGCTTATAGGAACGTACTTATCATCTAATTTCACAGCCACCTGGAACTTGGAAAAGAGCCTTGTGTCTGCTGCACCCTTGTTCAGGTTAAGCGAAAAGAGCGCTTCATCGTTTTTGTAAACCTTGGCAACTGGCTCTTTTGTCTCATCAATGGACTCCTCATAGGTTGCCTGTTCAAAAAGGTAGTAGTACTTGTCATCGCTCTTGGGAATGCCCTCTGATGTTGCAGTGATCTCCACCTTACCGGAAGAAACAATGTTGCAGCTAAGGATGTTCACAAACTCATCCCTGTTCTCATCAGTCATCTCAACGGTCTTGGGCCTTAGTGAAAGGGCCTTTGATACCTCTTTTCCGGCGCCAACAATCTGATCGATGGTTTTAGAGTTTATGTATTCAGAGTTCTTTTCCTCCTCAGCCTCAAGTGAAGCCTCGAAAAGTGCCTCCTGCTGCTGTGCCTGCTCTGCGATCTGTTCCTCAGTTAAGGTTGTGGTAGTCTGTCCACCTGACACCATGAGCCATATACAAAGGCTTGCAACAAGGACAATGCAACTGGCGCATGCGATTATTGCAACGATAACTGCTCTTCTATTTTGACGGGCCTTGCGCCCTGTTCTTCGTTTACGTGTTACTGTCATCAAAACCTCTTGTTACGTGTTATCTTCTGAATCTGCCCGCTCTTTAAGGCGCTTCATATGCTCTTTTATCTTGAGCTCATAGCCGTTGCCTGTGGGGTTGTAGAACTCCTTGCCGTTAAGCTCGTAGGGCAGGTACTGCTGTTTTACATAGTGATCCTTGTAGTCGTGGGCGTACTTGTAGCCAATGCCATGACCGAGTTTTCCAGCACTCTTGTAGTGGGCATCCTGAAGGTGTGCCGGGATTGGAAGATTACCTGTTTCCCGTACTGTCTGGATCGCCTCATCAACTGCAAGATAGGCTGCGTTGCTCTTGGGAGCCGTGGCTATATAGGTAACTGCCTGAGCCAGCGTTATGCGGGCTTCTGGCATTCCAAGTCTCTCTACTGCAAGGGAAGCTGCAACTGCCACCTGAAGTGCCTGTGGATCAGCATTTCCCACATCCTCAGAGGCACATACCATCATGCGGCGAACGATAAACTTGGGATCTTCTCCTGCATCAAGCATCCTGGCAAGGTAGTACACAGCAGCGTCAGGATCTGAACCTCTCATACTCTTTATGAAAGCCGAGATGGTGTCATAGTGGTTGTCGCCATCCTTGTCGTATCTTGCAACCTTGCGCTGGATACATTCCTCAGCCACTTCTCTTGTGATATGAATGAGGCCATCACCGGACCTCTCTGTAGTCATGATGCCCAGTTCAATGGCATTTAAAGCGTGTCTTGCATCGCCGTCAGCTATATCTGCCAGGAAATCTGCTGCATCCTCATCAAGAACTGCCTTGTAGGACCCCATTCCACGCTCTGTATCTGTAACTGCGCGGTTTAACAGTTTCTTTATATCATCTGGAGAAAGGGGCTTAAGCTCAAAAATGATGGATCTTGAAATAAGAGCCCCGTTGACCTCAAAGTATGGATTCTCTGTGGTAGCTCCAATAAGCACCACTGTTCCATCCTCAACAAACGGAAGAAGGTAGTCCTGCTGTCCCTTGTTGAATCTGTGGATCTCATCGATAAAGAGGATGGTCTTTTTTCCGTACATGCCAAGATTGTCCTTGGCCTTAGCTACCACCTCTTCCATGTCCTTCTTGCCAGCAATGGTGGCGTTTATCTGTGTGAACTCTGCCTTGGTAGTGTTTGCAATAACCTTGGCCAGAGTTGTCTTGCCAGTTCCAGGAGGGCCATAGAGAATTATGGAGTTTAGCTTGTCTGCTGAAATTGCACGATAAAGAAGCTTGTCTTTTCCAATGATGTGCTGCTGTCCAACTACCTCATCAAGGGTCCTTGGGCGCATCCTGGCGGCAAGCGGAGATTCTTTTTCCATATTGTTTTCGCGCATATACTGAAATAAGTCCATAACATATCAATATTACTATTTTCTTCCATTAATTG
>NZ_JAGAYD010000036.1 GCF_017940685.1 Butyrivibrio sp.
ATGTCATCGAATGTTATGAAGCGCCCGGAACAGCACTGACGGTGGGCGAAGTCCTGAAAAAGCAGGAACAATTGTATATCGCATTAGGAGTCACACCGCTTCCCGCGAAAGCATAGTTATGTAACGCGGGAATGCAGGATACAAGCCTGTCCAATAATTATAGCACCCTGAGGTATGGGTAGTCACAATATCGATAATTTTTTATATTAATTTAAGAAAACATCATTCATTTTTGTTAATTGTCTGAAAAATATCCAGAGACCTTTTCTATGACCTTTTCAAGGGAGTCTCTTCCCTCGTCCACAGTTATGTCTGCGTACTGTTCATAAAGAGCTTTTCTTTCTTCGTACAAAGACTCGAGAGTCTGGCCATCTTTCATGACCACCCCTCTTTGCTTTGCGTGGTGAAGGCGCTTTTTTAAAGTTTCGAAGCTTACCTTTAAGTACACTACTGTGCCAATCTCTTTGTAATGCTCCATGGCCTCTTTCCCGTAGACAACGCTTCCACCTGTTGCAATAACGGTTTTGTCTGCATTTATCTCTGAGTTTATGCGGCTTTCGATATCTATAAATCCGTCAACACCATCCTCTGCGATTATCCTTGAAAGCTTCCGGCCCTCTTTTTCCTGGATGACGATATCAGCGTCAATGAAGCGGTATCCAAGGATCTTGGCAAGGATGACGCCAATTGTGCTCTTTCCTGAAGTGGGCATTCCAATAAGGATGATGTTATTTTTATTATCTGACATTACTTTTCTCCTCCAAAAAATTCATTTCATTCTATCACAATATTGCCCGTTAAAGTACATTGACACCGCTATTTTCTTAATATAAAATAATAACGCACGCAATTATTAGCGGGCATGATGGGAGGAGACTTATGTCCAGAAAAGCAACTATTACGCAGAAAGAGATCGTTAACGCGGCGTTTAAAATAACAAGAAAAGAGGGCTTTGAGCAGATCACATCCAGGAAGCTTGCAGCAGCTGCAGGCTGCTCAACACAGCCTATTTTCCGTATCTACGAGAACATGGATGCCCTAAAAAAGGACGTTTACGACAAGGCAGCTGAGTACTACCTTGATTACTATGATGAGTTTAACAAGACCCATGACGTACCCTTCGTGGATCTTGGCCTTGCATATATTGGATTTGCGCAGAAGTACCCACATCTGTTCAGACTTTTATTCATTTCTGAGCAGGGTCCTGAATCCAAGAGCATGTACGACCTTGTAAACGGCAATTCTGAGAACGTGGTAAAAGAGATCAACAAGGCCCAGGCTAAGGGTGTTTCCAATGCACAGCAGCTCTTTATGCAGATGTGGATCTTTATCCATGGCGCAGGATGCATGGCTGTTACAGGTGATTATGATCTTGACGAGGCAGCTTCTGTAGCAATGCTTGAGTCTGCATACACGGCATTTGGCCGCTGATGGTGACCATATGAAGTTCGATGCAGATGTTGATGTGATCACCAGGATCAATGAATGCTACTCCAGGATGAGCAAGGGAAAAAAGAACCTTGCAACCTATGTAATAGAGCACTACGAGCAGGCGGTCTTCATGAAGGCTGCTGAGCTTGGCAAGATAGTAGGCGTAAGTGAGTCCACAGTAGTCAGGTTTGCAATGAGCCTTGGCTACGATGGATATCCTGAGTTTCAGAAGTCCCTTGCAGAGTGGGTTTCTGACAAGTTCGGATCAGTTGAAAAGGTGGGCAGAAGATTTGGCAAGAGCAGCGAGGGAGAGATCCTTTCATCTATCCTTCAGTCTGATATCTCCAATATTGAGCACACCATAAATAATATTGATGTGGCTGCTTTTAAAACAGCAGTTGATATCATTCTCAAGGCCAGGTGCGTCTACATTGTTGGAATACGCAGCTGTGAGCCTCTGGCAGATTTCCTGCACTTTTATCTGAACATGATAAGAGGTAATAATGTGCTGATCAAAACCACCAGCGTCAGCGAGATGTTTGAGCAGATGATCAGGATTGGAGATAGGGATTGTATCATCGGTATCAGCTTCCCTAGATATTCCATGCGTACCCTTAAGTGCATGGAGTTTGCCAATGACAGGAATGCCAAGGTGATCACCATTACTGATTCAGTGCATTCTCCAATGAATCTGTATTCATCCTGCAATATCCTGGCAAAGAGCGAGATGGCGTCCATTGTAGATTCACTGGTTGCGCCGCTTAGCGTTATAAATGCACTGGTTGTTGCTCTTTGCATGAAGCGTCCCAATGAGGTCAAGGCTGATCTTAAGATGCTTGAAGAGGTTTGGAACAATTATCAGGTTTATTTAAACGATGAGATAGACTTTGCTTCTGACGATGTGGCAATGCATCTGCCAGGAATCCTTGGCAGTAACTCAGATGAGGAAGAATATGAATAAAATAGCAGTTATCGGCTGCGGAGCAGCTGGTATGATGGCGGCGCTTGCTGCTGCACAGGGCAGCGGGAGCGTCACTATTTTTGAAAAGAATGAAAAACCCGGAAAAAAGATCTACATAACAGGAAAAGGACGCTGCAATGTGACCAATGCCTGCGACGTCACAGATTATTTTGACCACGTGATCCGTAACTCCAGGTTTTTATACAGCGCGATCTACAGTTATGACAACACAGAAGTCATGAACTTTTTTGAAAAGAACGGCTGTCATTTAAAGGTTGAGAGAGGCGACAGGGTATTTCCTGTTTCTGACCACTCATCTGATATTATAAAAACCCTGTACGATGCTGTAAAAAAAGCAGGTGTTTCTGTTTTGTTTAATACCGAGGTTCATTCGGTTGAGGCTGCATCTGGCAAGGTATCAGCTGTTACCTATTCAAGTGGTGATGATCCCATAACAAGGGAAGAGTTTGACAAGGTCATTATCTGTACTGGCGGAATGTCTTATCCTTCCACAGGCTCAACGGGAGATGGCTACAGATTTGCCAAGGCCCTGGGACATGAGGTGGTTCCTGCCCGTCCATCCCTGGTACCCTTCGAGATAGAAGAGAACTGGTGCAGTAAACTTCAGGGGCTGTCCCTTAGGAACGTCACTCTTTACATGTACCAGTACAAAGACGACGAGGAGATGGCGGCAGCCAATGCTCCCGGGAAAAAGAAAAAGAAGCCCGACTATGAGGGATTTGGCGAGATGCTCTTTACGCACTTTGGCATCAGTGGACCAATAGCCCTGACAGCCAGCTGCCATTATGAAAAAGAAAAAAGAGCAAGGCTCCTTCTTGATCTTAAGCCTGCCCTTACCACTGAGCAGCTTGATAAGAGAGTTCTCAGGGACTTTGATGATGCTCCCAACAAGCAGTTTAAAAACGTGATAACATCTCTTTTCCCGTCAAAGCTTGTACCTGTAATGGTGGAGCTGTCTGGAATTGACGGCGAAAAAAGCGTAAACAATATAACAAGGCAGGAGCGCGCAGCCTTCGTAAACCTTATTAAAAACGTCCCCATGACTGTAAAGGGGACAAGGAGCTTTAATGAGGCTATAATAACCAGAGGCGGTATAAAGGTAAAAGAAATCGATCCCTCCACTATGGAGTCCAAGCTGATCTCAGGACTTTACTTCGCAGGAGAAGTGATCGATGTGGATACTGAAACCGGCGGATTCAACCTGCAGGCAGCCTGGTCAACAGGACATCTTGCAGGAAGTAGCGCAGCAGCGCAGGAGTAATTATTTTGGAGGATTTTTAGATGAGTAAGAGCATAGCAATAGATGGACCAGCAGGTGCAGGAAAGAGCACAATAGCAAAGAAAGTGGCTAAATCCCTTGGATTTATCTATGTAGATACAGGAGCAATGTACAGAGCAATGGCTCTTTACATGATAAAAATGGGAGTTGATGCCAGTGATGCAGATAAGATAAGTGCAACCTGCACATCAGCTGATATCACCATCAAACATGAAAACGGCGAACAGGTGGTGTACCTTAACGGAGAGAACGTTAATGGCCTTATCAGGACTGAGGAAGTCGGAAACATGGCTTCTGCCAGCAGTGTAAATGGCGACGTTCGCAGAAAACTTGTGGAGCTTCAGCAGAAGATGGCCAAAACTACAGATGTGGTAATGGATGGCCGTGATATCGGAACTGTCGTACTTCCTGATGCAAACCTCAAGGTGTACCTTACAGCCAGCTCCAGAGTCCGGGCAGAGCGTCGCTACAAAGAGCTGATCGCCAAGGGAACTGAGTGCAACATCGATGATATTGAAAAGGATATCATCGACAGGGATTACCGCGACATGCACAGAGAAAACTCACCATTAAAACAGGCTGAGGATGCAGTTTTATTAGATTCATCAGATATGACTATAGATGAGGTAGCGGAAAAGATACTTAATCTATATCAATCGAAAAATAGTTAACTATATCTATACACCAGTGCATCATCCAAAAAACTTTTCGACGAGGTTAAGCGATGAGCCTCGAGGAGAAAAGTTTTTTGGATGATGCACGGCATTAAGGAGATTTTATGGAAGTTGTAGTTGCTGAGCATGCTGGTTTCTGTTTTGGAGTAACAAAAGCGGTTGATACCGTGTACGAACAGATCAGCAACAAAAAGCAGAATATTTATACATTTGGCCCCATCATCCACAATGAGATCGTGGTATCAGACCTTGAGAGCAAAGGCGTCAAGGTGATCGAGGATGTAGATGGCCTGAAGGGCGTTACTGAGGGGACTGTAATAATAAGATCCCATGGAGTCACCAAGGAAGTTCACGCTCGTCTAGAAAAGACAGGTCTTGAGATCATAGATGCAACCTGCCCCTTTGTTAAACGCATCCACAGGATCGTGGAAGAGGAGAGCTTAAAGGGCAAAAGCATCATTGTTGTAGGTAGTAAATCTCATCCAGAGGTTGAGGGAATTGTAAGCTACGCAAATGGCCATGTTTACGTGGTGGAGTCACCTGAAATGGCAGAAAAATTCAGCGCTGATAAAAACGCGGATTACACAGTGGTGTCCCAGACTACCTTTAACAAAAACAAATTTCAAGAAACCATTGAAATCTTACATAATTATGGTTACAATATTAATATTGTGAATACTATATGCAACGCTACTGACGAAAGACAGACAGAAGCTGAGGAAATCGCATCCAGAGCTGACGTCATGATCGTTATAGGCGGTTCGCATAGCTCAAATTCAAGAAAACTCTATGAGATATGCGCTGCGAGATGTGATCGCACATATTTTATTCAGACACTTGATGACCTTAAGCTGGAGATACCAGATGGGGCCAGACTAGTGGGCATTACCGCCGGGGCTTCAACCCCAAAGAACATTATTGAGGAGGTTCAGAAACATGTCAGAACAAACTTTTGAACAGATGCTTAACGAATCGTTCAAAACAATTCACACAGGGGAGGTTGTTGAGGGAACTGTTATTGACGTTAAGCCTGACGAGATAATCCTTAACATTGGTTACAAGTCCGACGGTGTACTTACCAAGAACGAATACTCTAACGACAACAGTATTGACCTTACAACAGCCGTTAAGGTTGGCGACACAATGGACGTTAAGGTCCTTAAGACCAACGATGCTGATGGTCAGGTCATTCTTTCATACAAGAGACTTGCCCTTGACAGAGGCAACAAGAGAATTGAGGAAGCCTTCAACAACAAAGAGGTACTTACAGCTAAGGTTGTTCAGGTACTTGAGGGTGGACTTACAGTTGTAGTTGATGAAGTAAGGATCTTCATTCCTGCAAGCCTTGTTTCAGACAGCTATGAGAAGGATCTTTCCAAGTATCAGGATCAGGAGATCCAGTTCGTAGTAACTGAGTACAATCCTAAGAGACGCAGATACATCGGTAACAGACGTATGCTCGTAACAGCAGAGAAGGCTGAGGCAGCTAAGAAGCTTTTTGATACGATCAAGGCTGGCGATGTAGTTGACGGTGTAGTTAAGAACGTTACAGACTTTGGTGCCTTCATTGATCTGGGTGGTGCAGATGGACTTCTCCACATTTCAGAGATGAGCTGGGGCAGAGTTGAGAGCCCTAAGAAGGTATTCAAGATTGGTGATACAGTCAAGGTACTTGTTAAGAGTATCGACGGCAGCAAGATCGCTCTTTCAAGAAAGTTCGACAATGAGAACCCTTGGAAGGATGCAACTGAGAAGTATGCAGTAGGCAACGTTGTTAAGGGCAAAGTTGCAAGGATGACAGACTTTGGTGCTTTCGTAGAGCTTGAGCCTGGTATCGATGCACTTCTTCATGTTTCTCAGATCGCAAAAGAGCACATTGAGAAGCCTGCTGATGTACTTAAGGTTGGCGATGAGGTTGAGGCTAAGATCGTAGACTTCAACGAAGCTGACAAGAAGATCAGCCTTTCAATCAAGGCTATGTTCGCTCCTGAGAAGGATGAGGAGCCAGCAGAAGAGGGCGATGTAGTATCTGTTGATATCGACAAGGTTATCGCTGAGCAGAGCGAAGAGAACGAATAATTATTAAGCTTTTGGCTATTAAGAGGCGGAACTTGTTCCGCCTCTTTTTGTTTATAGGATAATTGTAAAAAGGAATTTGGGGAAATGCTGAAAGTATTTTTGGCGGAGGACGAGTTTGTCGTCCGCGAGGGGATAAAAAACAAGATCGACTGGAATCAGAACGGCTATGAGTTTTGTGGAGAAGCTGGCGATGGGGAACTGGCTTACTCCATGATACAAAAGCTAAAGCCGGATATTCTCATAACTGATATCAAGATGCCCTTTATGGATGGGCTCACTTTAAGCCGCATGGTCAAGGCGGAATTTCCAAACACTGAGATAATTCTTTTAACAGGCTATGAAGATTTTGAGTACGCCAAGGAAGCAATAAAGATTGGCGTATCATCATATCTTTCAAAGCCTATTAGTGCTGAGAATCTTTTAAAAGAGATAGGCCTTGTGGCTGAAAAGCTTGAGGAGAAAAACAGGGAGCTTGAGATCAGAAAGAAATACGAAGAGGATATGAAGGAGAGGACTGAGCTGGATAAGCAGGACTTTTTTAAGGATCTGGTCACAGGCACAAGAGAACTTCCATATCTCCTTAAGAGGGCAAAAGAGCTGTCTATAGACATAACAGGTCTTAGCTACAATATAATCCTTCTTAAGGTCTGGTCCATCAAGCATGAGAGCGGAGAGTTCTCAAACACTGTTGTAAAGATATCTGACCAGGTTTCTCAGATAGTTGAAGACATAGGCGGTGCTATCTTTGATGTGAACCTTGATGGCAAGGCGATACTTATAAAGGGTGATTCGCAGCAGGACACAGAAGCTAAGGTCAGTGGTTGCACTACCCAGATGAAAAAGCTTTTTTCCCAGTATCCAAATATCAAGTACTTCGGCGGAATAGGAAAGGCAGTAGAGAGGATCACAGATATCCCAACCTGCTATAAGCTTGCAAGCCGCGCCTTTGCCCACCTGTACCTCACTACAGGCAATGATTTTCTCGTGGGCTCAGAGGGACCGGTTCACGGAAAGGGCGATGACATCATCCTATCTGAGATTGATCCAAGGCACATTGACAGGCGCCATGTAAAAGAGTTCCTGAGAAGAGGAGAGGAATCTGAGGCTGAGTACTTCCTGCAGGAGTTCTTTGATGGAATGGGACAGGACGCCTTAAGGTCCAATATGCTGAGGCAGTACATTGCCATGGATGTGTATTTTTGTGTGGCTGACTTTGTGGAGAACGACCTTCTCCTTGACAGGGGAAAGCTTGGAGACCAGATTCCTGCTTCAGAGCTTCTTGCAGATGAGAAAAAGACCTACGACTACCTTTTAGAGATCCTTAAAAAGGCCATAGTCCTTAGAAAGGATACTTCGTCAGGCTCTTATCGCGATGTGGTGAAGGAAGTTATGGCATATATCGATGATAACTTTAGTGACGATGAGCTGTCCCTTAATAAGCTGGCTGCCCACGTGAACTTCTCGCCAAATCACTTGAGTGCGGTGTTCAGGCAGGAGACAGGACAGACCTTTATCAAGTACCTGACAGACTACAGGCTTGAGAAGGCAAAAGAGATGCTCCTTGGAACCTCAAAAAAGAGCGCAGAGATAAGCCTTCTTGTGGGCTACAAAGACCCTCACTATTTTTCATATCTGTTTAAAAAGACGCAAGGTATGACCACAACCCAGTATAGAGGCAGATCCAAAGAGGAGGCTGCAGAATGAGAGAGCTCTTCGGGAAAGTGAAAAATACAAATAAATCCCGCCTGGCTTCGCAGATAAGGCTGTCCTACATTGTTCTGCTTCTTCCTAACCTGGTGTTTATGATCTACGCCTTTTACAATCTGTACCTCATAAATGTCAGATATAATGACATGCTAAACTCCGTGGTTGTAGCTTCTGAGTTCAGTCTGGACTTCAAGGAAGACTTTGACTATGAGACTTATCTTTTGATCGTAGGTAACGTAATGCCTGAGGATTCCAACATCCCATCCCTCCTTGCAGATGCAAGAGGGGTAGTAAATTCTCTTAAGCTGATCACTGATACTCCAGACAACAAAAAGAGGCTGGGCAGCGCCGAGAAGTACCTCAATAACCTTGAGGGGTACATTGGCAATATCATTGAGAATCTTGACTACGACAACCGCTATGAAGACAACATGCTGATTTGGGAGAACGACGTTCAGATCGTGACATCTCTTTTGCAGGAGACCATAAACGAGTATATCTACTACGAAAACAGGCAGATCCAGACAGCTCAGGAGCAGAACAGGCAGTACTACCTGGATATCATCAAGCTCCTTACAGCAATCCTTGTGGTGACCATCATTTCAATTGGTATTATCTCAATCGTTGGACCACTTATCATCACAAGACCTATTGAGGAACAGGTCACAAGAGAGCAAAAGCAGCTTCGAAAGGCCGAGTTTGAACTTCTTCAGGCCCAGATAAATCCGCACTTTCTCTATAATACCTTAGATGCCATAGTCTGGTCCGCAGAGGCTGGCAATGAGAAGCAGGTTGTTAAGATGGTAGGGTCTCTTTCAGAGTTTTTCAGGTCTTCTCTCAACAAGGGAAAAGAGATAGTGACCATCCGTGAGGAGCTTTCCCACGTAAGGAGCTACCTGGAGATACAGCAGATAAGGTACCAGGACATTCTTGACTATGAGATAGACGTTCCTGAGGAGCTGTACATAAACGAGATCCCCAAGATAACAGTTCAGCCTGTTGTTGAGAACGCCCTCTACCACGGCATCAAGGAAAAGAGAGGTGGAGGCAAGATATCTGTAACCGGCAGAGAGGATGGAGGTGACTACATTATCACGGTTTCAGACAATGGCATTGGAATGGAGCCGGATAGACTTAAGGAAGTAAGAGACGGTCTTACAGATAGCAGTCCTGATTCAAAAAAGATATACGGACTTTACAATGTAAACCAGAGAATAAAACTTGATTTTGGCGATGAATACGGACTTTCCATCGACTCTGTTTACGATGAGGGAACTACAGTTACGATCCGTCTGCCGAAAAAATCAAACGAAATCGTAAAAAAATCAAACTAAATGAAATTAAAATAAAAAATCCAACCTTTTTTCATGTTTTATTTAATGGTTATTTTACTTATTTTCTCTAGAATAGTAATTAAGTAAGGAATGGTCCTTACGGATTCAAACTACTTAGGAGGAATAAGTATTATGATGAAAAGAGTATTGGCAGTTCTTATGGCATCTGCAATGACACTTAGTCTTGTAGCATGTGGCAGCGCAGCACCTGCATCTTCAGGTTCAGCTCCTGCATCATCTGGCGGAAAGATCAAAGTTGGTATCATCAACAACGATCCTAACGAGTCAGGTTATCGTACAGCTAACGACGCTGATCTTAAGGCTAAGTTCACAGAGGCTAACGGCTACGAAGCTTCATTTGCTTACAGCTTAAAGAACGACGAGCAGATTCAGTACGCTCAGAACTTCATCCAGGACGAAGTTGATTATCTTCTTCTTTCAGCTGCTGACACAGCAGGCTGGGATTCAGTTCTTAAGGATGCTCAGGCAGCAGGCGTAAAGGTTATCCTTTTCGACCGTACAATCGACGCAGATCCTTCACTTTACGAAGCATCTATCGTATCTGACATGGCAAAAGAAGGCCAGACAGCTGTTGATTGGCTTGCAGGCCAGAACCTTTCAGAGTACAACGTAATCCACATCCAGGGTGTTATGGGATCAGCTGCTCAGCAGGGAAGATCAGGCGCTCTTGATGCAAAGGTTGCTGCAGAGTCTAACTGGAACATCGTTAAACAGCAGACAGCTGAGTGGAACGCAGAGAAGGCTCAGCAGATCGTTCAGTCAGTTATCGATGCTGGCACACCATTCAACGTAATCTATGCAGAGAACGACGATATGGCTAAGGGTGCTGTTGCAGCTCTTGACGCTGCAGGTATCTCACACGGTGTTGGTAAGGACGTAGTAGTTATGGGATTTGACTGCAACAAGTGGGCTCTTGAAGAGCTTCTTGCTCAGAACTGGAACTACGATGGACAGTGCAATCCTTTCCAGTCAAGCTACATCGATGACATCATCAAGAAGCTTGAGGCAGGTGAGACACTTTCAGAGAAGACTATCATCATGGATGAGAAGGGCTTTGATGCTACAACAATCACACAGGATGATGTAGATAACTACGGAATCTGATAATAAGTACTTTAGGGCGCAGCGGCGTTGACTGCTGCGCCTTTTTTAAGAGAAAAGAGGACCGGCATATGAATGAAACCACAGTATTACAGATGCGTGGAATCAACAAATCATTTCCGGGCGTACGGGCACTTCAGAATGTGGACTTTAAACTGGAAAAGGGCGAGATCCATGCACTGATGGGAGAGAACGGCGCTGGAAAATCAACGCTTATAAAAGTTTTGACTGGTGTATATACCAAGGATGCTGGCACCATTGAGCTTGCTGGATCAGGGGAGGTCCAGATCCACTCGCCTCAGGATGCCCAGAAACTTGGAATAAGCACTGTATATCAGGAAATAACTCTTTGTCCTAACCTCACAGTTGCAGAGAATATGTTTATCGGCAGAGAAAAGAGCGCTCTTACCAACTGGAAAGAGATGAACGCTGATGCAGACAAGCTCCTTAAGATGCTGGATATTCCTGCAATGGCTACTCAGCAGCTGTCTAACTGCTCAATCGCTGTTCAGCAGATGGTTGCCATCGCCAGAGCTGTGGATATGGACTGTAAGGTACTGATCCTGGATGAGCCTACATCTTCACTGGATGAGCAGGAGGTTGAAAAGCTCTTTGGCCTTATGAGAGACCTTAAGGCTATGGGCGTAGGTATCATCTTTGTAACACACTTTCTGGATCAGGTTTATGAAGTATGTGACAAGATCACTGTCCTTAGGGATGGTCAGCTTGTGGGTGAATACGAGATCAAGGATCTTCCAAGGGTACAGCTTGTTGCCAAGATGCTTGGCAAGGAAATGGATGATCTATCAGACATAAAGGGTGAAGGCGGCGGATATCACGGCGCTGATGCAGACGAAACAGTATTTGAGGCAGAACAGCTTCAGAGTGATGCAGGTATTAAGCCTTTTGACTTCCACATCAAAAAGGGTGAAGTCAACGGCTTTACCGGACTTCTTGGTTCTGGACGAAGTGAGTGTGTAAGAGCAATCTTTGGCGCTGACAGGATCCTTGGAGGTAAGGTCAAGGTTCATGGCAAGGAAGTTAAGATAAATAAGCCCTTAGATGCCATGAAGAATGGTATTGCATACCTGCCTGAAGACAGAAAGGTTGATGGTATCATAGGAGACCTTTCAGTAAGAGATAACATCATCATGGCACTTCAGGTTATGACCGGATTCTTTAAGCCATTTTCAAAGGCAAAGGCAGAAGCCTTCGCCGAGGAGTATATCAAGAAGCTAAACATCAAGACAGCTTCATCTGAAACTCCTATAAAATCACTTTCTGGCGGCAATCAGCAGAAGGTTATCCTTGCAAGGTGGCTCCTTATGCACCCTGAGTATCTGATCCTTGATGAGCCTACAAGAGGTATCGATGTAGGAACCAAGGTAGATATCCAGAAGCTCGTTTTAGAGCTTGCGTCTGAGGGAATGAGCGTAACCTTCATCTCTTCAGAGACAGATGAGATGCTAAGGACCTGCTCAAGACTTGTAGTTATGCGCGATAGGAAGGTAGTAGGGGAACTGTCAGGAGAAGACCTTACTCAGAACAAGATCATGAGTACTATCGCAGGAGGCGAATAAGGTATGTCTAATCTAAAGAAAATCACATCTAATCAGCTCTTTATACCGCTGATGGCACTTATTCTTCTGGCGGTAATAAATCTGATAAACGATCCGGGGTTCTTTAAGGTAACCCTCGGAACCAACAACGCAGGATATCCGGTTCTTTCAGGATACCTTATCACAATTCTGGACTATGGCTCAGAGCTTGGAATCCTGGCGATCGGTATGACTCTCGTTACTGCTGCTTCAGGCGGACAGGATATTTCAGTAGGTGCAACAATTGCTATTGCTGGTTCTGCTATGCTGAGAGTCCTCTGTGGTGGAAACTCAAGACCTGAGACCATCCAGGCTCCAATCATTGTGGCATTTTTGGTAGCCTGCGTTGTAGGAATGCTGTGTGGTGCCTTTAACGGCGCGCTGGTAGCTCTTTTCAAGATCCAGCCAATGATCGCTACACTTATCCTGTTTACTGCAGGTCGTTCAATTGCAGCATGGATCAACAACAACGAGCTTCCTATCGTTCCAGATCCTAAGTTCTCATACTTTGGAGGATTTATCCCTGGTATTCCGATTCCCACAACAGTTTTCATTGTGGCGATCTGTATAGTTATCATAGCCCTGGTGCTTAAGTTCACAAACCTTGGGCTTTACACACAGGCAGTTGGTATCAACGAAAGTTCCTCAAGACTTAACGGTATCAACCCTACACTTATCAAGTTCATCAGCTTTGTTATCCTGGGTCTTTGTGTTGCAGTAGCTGCCCTTATCAAGGTTAGCCGTCTGTCAACTATCAACTACTCAGTTATTGCAAAAGACATTGAGATGGACGCAATCCTTGCTGTTGCCCTTGGCGGTAACTCACTTTCAGGTGGTAAGTTCAACATGTGGTCCTCAATCCTTGGAGCATATGTTATCCAGTTCCTTACAACAACTCTTTATAAGTTCAACGTGCAGTCCGATGCCCTTGCTGCTTACAAGGCTGTTGTAGTTATCCTTCTTGTAGTATTCTCTGCACCAACAGTCAGAGACTACATGGCACAGCTCTTTAAGAAAGTGCCCTTTATGAGAAAGGAGGCGGCATAAGTGACTGACAAGAAAAAAGTAAGCATCTTTAATAAGATGAATGACACAAGCCTTCTTCTTACCATCACTATCGTGATATTTGTACTTATGTACCTTGGGGCGATCCTGTTCCAGGGCGGCGGATTTACCAAGCCACAGATGTTCTTTAAC
This sequence comes from Butyrivibrio sp., assembly GCF_017940685.1. Taxonomy (GTDB): domain Bacteria; phylum Bacillota; class Clostridia; order Lachnospirales; family Lachnospiraceae; genus Butyrivibrio. The sequence continues at coordinate 13,404 of NZ_JAGAYD010000036.1, forward strand.
ATCTTAAATGCCAACGCAGCACTTATCATTACCGCAACAGGAATGAGTATCGTAATGATCTCTGGCGGAATCGATATCTCTGTAGGCGGCGTAGTTGCTCTTGTTTCCATGAGCTGCGCAGTTTACCTTGATATGAAGGGCGGCAGTATCTTGGGGTCAGTACTTCTTGCTCTTGCCATAGGTGTTGCATTTGGACTTGTTCAGGGCTTTTTGGTAGCTTACCTTGATATCCAGCCCTTTATCGTATCCCTTGCAGGAATGTTCTTTGCAAGAGGTATGACAACCATCGTAAACACAGCACCTTTCAACGTTGCAGATCCTGAGTTCATGGCACTTAAGGATACACGTATCAATGTGCCTTTCCTTGGATCAGTTAACAAAAAAGGTATCTATGTTCCTGCATATGTAGAAATTGGTGTGATCGTAGCACTGATAATTATGGTAATATTGTTTATAGTGCTTAGATGGACCAAGCTTGGAAGAAGCTTCTACGCCGTAGGTGGTAATAAACAGAGTGCCCTTATGATGGGTATCAACGTTAAGAGGACCAAGTTCCTTTCACACCTTATCTGCTCAACTCTTGCAGGTATCGGCGGATACGTTTACTTCCTTCATGTAGGTTCAGGCTCAGCCAGCCATGCAATGGGTATGGAGATGAACGCCATCGCTTCCTCTATCATTGGTGGAACAATGCTTACAGGTGGTGTTGGTAATATCATTGGAACTTTGTTTGGTGTTCTTTCACTTAGCACCATTCAGAACATAGTTGCATCTGCAGGTCTTGATGAGGCCTGGTGGACAGGTATCACTATCGCAGCTATGCTGTGCATCTTCCTTCTTATCCAGTCAGTTGTAATGGCTCAGAAAAACAAAGTGCTTAAGAGCTGAAGGTAGATCCTTAATATGAAAAAGAAATACATGCTCATGGCCCTGCTTGTCCTTTCCCTTTCTCTATTTACAGGCTGCGGGGCCATTACCCCGGAAACTATTCCGGAGTCAAGTGAAGAATATGAAAAAGCCGACGATTTAATTACCGTCGGCTTCTCTCAGTTGGGGGCAGAGTCAGATTGGCGAAGTGCCAACACTGACTCAATGCTTTCTGCCCTTTCTGAGGAAAACGGTTATTCCCTGATCTATAAAAACGGTCAGCAAAAACAGGCCAATCAGATAACCGCCATCAGGACCTTTATTCAGCAGGAGGTGGATTACATAGTCCTTGCACCTGCTACAGAGAGCGGATGGGAGACTGTGCTTGCTGAGGCAAGAGAAGCTAATATCCCTGTGATCTTAGTTGACAGAAGAGTTAACACCTCTGACAAAAACCTCTATTCATGCTGGGTTGGTTCTGACTTTGAGCTTGAGGGCCAGAAGATGGCAGCCTGGATCAAGGCTTATACAGAGGGTAAGGGCGTTGAGGCTTCGGATCTTCATATTGTAAATATCCAGGGAAGTGAAGGCTCAACAGCCCAGATAGGAAGGACCAGAGGCCTTGCCAATGCTGCAAGGGACAATGGCTGGGACCTTCGGGCAGAGATAAGCGGAGATTTTACAGAGAACAGAGGAAGAGAGGTCATGGCAGCCCTTTTAAAGCGCTTTGACGACATCAACGTGGTCTACTGTGAGAACGACAACATGGCCATCGGCGCCATAGACGCCATAGAAAGCGCCGGGAAAAAAGTGGGTTCCAACATCCAGAAGGGCGAGATAATGATAGTCTCTTTTGACGGCGTCAACGAAACAGCCCTTGAGTACGCAAGGGAAGGAAAGATATCCTGCATTGCAGAGTGTAATCCACTCCATGGCCCAAGAGTGAGTACCCTTATACATTCAATTGAAAATGGCGCTCCTTACCAGAAATTTAACTATGTAGATGAGAAGCTCTTTAGCGCCGAGCCTTCCGTAAAGGAAGTGACGGTTGGAGATACCACCTATTCAGTGGACAATGAGTTTTGACAATTTGCGGAATATAACGATATTATATTTATAATTATTTCATTTTACATACAATTTGAAACAGTTTAGAATTATATTAGTGACTATGTCATTAAATTTAACACTAGGAGGAAATGGAACTGTATGGCAGCTGATTACGAGTGGTTCAAAAAGGGAGTTTATGACCTTACCAAGATTGACCTTAACGCCTACAAAGAGAAACAGATGAAGAGAAGGATCGATACTCTTATCGGCAAATATGAGGTTAATGGCTACGACGGATTCCTTGATCTTATAAAGAAGGACAGGGAAGCCCTTGATTCTTTTGTTACATATCTTACCATCAACGTTTCAGAGTTCTTTAGAAACAAGGAACAGTGGGAGCTCATGGATAAAGAGATGGTTCCAGAGCTTATGAGTAAGTTTGGTAAGAACTTAAAAATCTGGAGTGCAGCCTGCTCAACAGGTGATGAGCCATACACCATCGTTATGATGCTCTCAAAGCACATTCCTCTTAATCAGATCAGCGTAATAGCAACAGACCTTGATGCAGTAGTACTTGCCAAGGCTAAGGCTGCTATCTATGACAAGAAGGAAGTTCAGAATGTCCCTGAGGAGTTTAAAAAGAAATACTTCACAGAGACAGCAGATGGTAAGATGAAGGTTAGTAGCGAGATCACATCCCGCGTTACCTTCAAACAGGCAGACCTTCTTCGCGATCCATATCCAAAGGACATGCACCTTATCGTTTGCAGAAACGTTCTTATCTACTTCACAGAGGAAGCCAAGGACGACATTTTCAGAAAGTACTACGCAAACCTTGCTTCAGGTGGAATCCTCTTTATCGGAAGTACAGAGCAGATCATCAACTACAAGGAGATCGGCTTTGTGAGAAAGAACTCTTTCTACTACGAGAAACCATAAAATACATAGACTGGTATAATCATCCCAAAGGCCACATTTTCTGCGGCTTTTGGGATTTTTTTTGTGCAAAAAATTTGATATACTAGTAGGGTAGGTGATTTCGGAAAGAGGGACAGCATGATTCGAACAAACGAAATAATTGAGAGACCTAAAAAAGAAGATATGGAGATCCTGTTAAAGAACCTTTCCTGTGATGAGCGGGAGATTCTTTTTATCGATATCGAAACAACAGGCCTTTCACCTAAGACATCGGACATTTACCTTATTGGCGTTTCTTACCTGGCAGGTAGTGACTGGAACATCATCCAGTTCATGGCAGAGTCGCCGGCAGATGAGAAGGAGATCCTTTCTGCGTTTTCAGAGTTTTCAAAGGGCTTTAAAAAGCTGGTCCACTTTAACGGCGACAGGTTTGATATCCCATTTTTGCAAGCCAAGTATGAAAAGCATGGTCTTGCTGATCCTACGGCAGATATGGACTCTTTTGACCTGTATAAAGCTGTCAAGAACTACAAGAAACAGCTGGGGCTCCCTGACTGCAAGCAAAAGACCATAGAGTTATATCTTGGCATTGACAGGCAGGATCAGTACGACGGAGGCAAGCTCATCCCGGTTTACAATACTTTCGTCCAGAAAAGAGATGAAGAGAGCAAGCGCCTTCTCCTTCTGCATAACTTTGAGGATGTAAAGGGAATGTTCGGGCTTTTGCCAATGCTGTATTACGACTCTTTCTTTAAGCAGTTCAAGAACATGCCTGAGGTTTCTGTAAGGACCGATGAAGAGATTGATGAAAACAGCTACATGGATGGCCTTTCTGGCACTCTCCCTGTAAGAGCCGTTAAGGTATCAGCCAACAGGTTTAAAGACTATGATGGCAGGGAAAAGAGTGAAGTCTTCATGAAGCTGAGGCTCCCCTATGAGCTTCCATCATCACTGGCCGGTAATGTGGAAGGGTGCTACTTTAAGGCAGAAGGGAGCGAGGCTACACTTCGCGTTCCGCTGTATGAGACAGAGCTTAAGTATTTTTACTCTAATTACAAGGACTACTATTATCTGCCCCAGGAGGACGTGGCGATCCACAAGTCTCTTGCTGAGTTTGTAGATAAGGCTCACAGGGAAAAGGCAACTGCCGCAAACTGCTACACCAAAAAAACAGGGCAGTATTTAAGGGAGTGGGATCTTTGTTTTGCCCCATTCTTTAAGAAAGACTACGAGGATAACAGTTTCTTTTTTGACCTCAATGAGAACATGAAAAAGAGCAGGTTTGCCATGAGTCTGTACGCTTCACATGTGATAGCACATATCCTTGATTCGTGAAAAAACTAACTATATAAAGTTTGATGCTAATCAAAAAATATCTGGCAAATGATAGTATAATTATAGGTAGATTATCAGCTCTTTTCACAAAAGAGTTGACATAAAAAAATGGAGGAAGGTAGGAAAATGGCAAGAGGTACTTTTACTGGTGGAATTCATCCCTACGAAGGCAAAGAGCTTTCCAAGGATAAGCCCATCAAAATAGTTTTCCCAAAAGGGGAACTGGTGTATCCGGTATCACAGCATATCGGCGCGCCCGCCAAGCCTATTGTTGCAGTGGGTGACCACGTCCTGACAGGCCAGAAGATCGCAGAAGCTGGTGGCTTTGTTTCTGCACCGATCTTTTCAACTGTATCAGGAACAGTTAAGTCTATTGAAAAGAGACGTCTGGCAACAGGAGCTATGTGCGACTGTATCATCGTTGAGAACGATGAGAAGTATGAAGAAGTTGAGTTTAAACCATTAAAGCCCTACGAGGAGATGACTGCAGAGGACAAGATTGCAGCTGTTCGTGAGGCCGGAGTGGTAGGTATGGGAGG